>JAAYTY010000144.1 GCA_012523605.1 Candidatus Fermentibacterota bacterium | reverse complement strand
CCGTGACTGGAGTTCCTCATACCCTCCTTCACCTCCAATTCGTCCACTTCTGGCCCGGGCGGACGGGGCGGACGGCCGCGCCCCCCCGGATCGAGTCACTGGCACTACCCTCTATCGCATGTCCGGACACTGTCATGGCCTAGTTGTTCAGCGTGAAGACGTACTGCACGGTCGTCCACACTCCGACGGGAATCCCGCTGTTCTGGGCGGGGGTCCATCTCGTGCGCCAGGCGGCCTCGAGGGCCGCTTCGTCCAGGGCGCTCGCTCCGCTCGAGTTGTAGAGCTGAACATCCCCCACCGTGCCGTCGGTCTTCACGAACACCCACAGCGTGACGGTTCCCTCCACGCCCGCCATCCGCGCCATCTCCGGGTAGGCAGGCTGGGGACGGAACGTGCAGTTGGGGAAGACCTCCACGGGCATGAACCTGGGGGGGCCCATCTCCTCGCCGCCATCGCCGACGTTCTCGGCAGTCTGCTGGACGGTCGTGACGGTCGCGAGACCCGTCGAGTCGCCCAGCGACAGGGTCACGTCCGTCTGGAGCTGCTCGATCAGCTCCTCGGCGGCCTGCTGCATCTCCTCCTGCTCCTGCTGGACCTCCTCCTCCTGCTCCTGGACCGTGTCGTCGAAGGCGAGGTCGGCCTCCACGGCCTCCATCTCGGAGTCGGTGGTGCGAGTGGATATGCTTCCCATCTCCGTGGGGGGGACCAGTTCGAAGATCAGGATGGCGGCTGCGAGCGCCATGACCGTCCCCCAGTCGTACATCAGGGAGGCCTTCTCCTTGAACTCGCTGTATGCGTTCGCACGCGTGCTCACAGCGTCCTCCCTAGTATGGGACTTCCTCGGCGTTGAACATGACGCTGTACAGCTCCTCGTACCGGAGGGAGTTGAACAGTTCGACCATCGCCCGCATCGGGACGCGCTGGTCTATGTTGAAGATGATCACGTCAACGCTCTTGTTCTGCTCCGTCCACAGGCGCTCGCTAAGGGCCCTGAGCTGAACCGGGACGTCACGGACGGGCATGTCGAAGTCGCCGATGCGCGCCACGATGTCGCTCTGGTCGTTGCCCGGCTCGAGCTGCTTCACCCACACGTTGATGGACAGCGCCTGCCTCCCGAGTTCGGTCATGACTTCGGGATGCGCCTGCGGGAACCGGATGCTCAGCCCCCCCTCCTCGCGGAACAGGGTGGTGCTCATGAAGAACGTCAGCAGGATGAACACCAGATCCGCCGTGGAGGCGGTGGGGATCTTGGCGGGTGACCTCGATGCGCGCTTTATCCTCATACCGTGCCACCCGTCCTCTCCTGGATCGTGATGCCCGTGCGGCTGACGCCGTTCCGGCGCAGCATGTCCAGGGCCTGCACCATGCCGTCGTAATCGCAGTCGGGGAAGAACTTCAGGATCACGACCAGTTCGCTCTCCCTCACCACGCTCGCTATCTCGCCCTGCACGGCGTCGGAGAGCACGAGAGTGTCGCCGAAGGCGACCTGCCCGAACAAGGGGTCGTCGTCGACGACGATGCTCGATCCGAGGTGCGACCTCATGATCCCCGGGCGCACCTGCGGAACAAGGTTCTCTCCCTGAATGGCCACTTCGAGGCTGGTGTAGGAACCGGCCGAGAGGTCCTTCGCGATCAGCAGGTTCGTGAGCAGCCTGCTGCGCGCCGCCGCGAGCGTTTCGGCGCGCTCGGATGCGAGCGCGCGGATGCCCGACACCAGGGCCGAGTCCTCCAGGCTGACGTCCTCGCCCGCGCGGGCCCTCTGCAGGGGCCCTCCTGGAGGAGCCTGGTCGATCAGGGCCACGTATTCGTTCATCCCCCACTGCTTGATGGTCATCATGAGACGGTTGGTCTCGTCGACGACCACCTCCTGCGTCTGCTCGTCGGGCTTCTTGGGAAGCCTGTAGGAGATGCCCTTCTGGACCTCGAACGTGGTCGTGACGAGGAAGAAGATCATCAGGAGGAACCCGATGTCGGCCATTGAAGCCTCAGGAATATCCGCGTTCGGGCTAGATTTCTTTATCAGCCGCATGCGAACTCCTTACAGCTTCTTGAGCTGCTCCATGTCGGTCAGGGTGTCCACCAGGAAGCCGCTGGCTTCCTCCATCTCGACCACGTAACGGCCGATCTGAGCTAGGAACCAGTTGTAGCACATCTGGATCGGGATGGCGATCATCAGGCCGGTGGCCGTGGTGATCAGCGCCTCCTGTATGCCGCTCGCGACAAGGCTGGCCTCGACGTTCTTTGCGGCGGCTATCGCGCCGAAGGCGTTGATCATGCCCGAAACCGTTCCGAGGAAGCCCAGCATGGGGGCGATGACGACTACCGAGGCGAGCACGATGAGGCCCCGCTCGAGGAAGTTCACCTCGACGCTGGCCGCGGTCTCTATGCCCTTCTCGACGGCGTCGAGGCCCTTGTCACGGCGCAGGAGGCCGGCGCGCATGATGGAGGCCACCGGGCCGCGCGTGCGGTCGCAGAGGTCCTCGGCTCCGCGGGCGTCGCCCTTGCGGATGTAGCCCCCGAGCTGTTCGAGGAAGAGACCCTGGTTGATCTTGCACTTCCCGAGGGTGATGAAGCGCTCCACCGAGAAGGCCACGCCGAGGATCGCGGAGAGGAGCAGCGGCCACATGAAGATCCCGCCCGCTATGAACAGGTCCTTGATATCCATGCGGGCGCTCTGCGGGCGCTCGATGTCCTGACCTTCGGGAGGGGTGGCGGCGTCTTCCACCGGAGGAGCGACGGGTTCGGTCACCTGTGCGGTGGTGTCTTCGGGCTGTACGGCAGTCGAGTCAGGCGTCGCGGCCGCTGGTGTCCCGCCGGCCTGCCCCCAGGAGAGCGCAGCCATGAACAGGACTGCAATCAGGATGTTACGCATCTAAGGACTTCTCCTTGTCGGTCGCTGTCGGGAGGCGGTCCCCCCGGAAGGGGAACCGCCCGCCTTCGTTTGTTCAGCCTGCGCCTTCTACCACTCCACGCTCATGCCGAAGCGGATCATGCGCGGACGCGAATACACGTACGGATTGTGGGTCGAGCCCTCGGGATCGTGGTCGGGCTCGCCGTCGCCGTCCTGATCGGCGTCATACCAGGCGATATCGGCGATGCTGCTGATGTTCTGCCGGTTGAAGACGTTCATGATCCAGCAGTACACGTCGAAGGTCAGCGGGCCCGCCCATATCGTGCGGTTGATCTTCATGTCCGTATTCATAGTCCAGGGCATGCGCCTTCCGTTGATCTCGGGGGAGGCGGTACCCTGGTTGTCCTGCGTGTACGGGAAGCCCGAGCCCCAGCTCCACTGGGTGGAAACGCCGAAGCCCTCGAGGATCGGGAATGCGCCGAGCCTCGGACCCTCGCCCCTGGGAATGCGGAAGTCCACATTCACGTTGGCGGTGTGCCTCTGATCCCAGTCGAGGTAGGACTCGCGCTTCGGGATGACCCAGCCTGACCATAGGTAGCTGTAGTTCTGGGTGGCGCCCGACGACTTGCCCTTGGCGACCTGGTAGCTGTAGTTGCCGCTGAACGACCAGAAGCCGCTCTGGCGCCTCATGATCGAGAGCTCGGCGCCGCGCACGCTGCCGTAGTCGCCGTTGATGTAGTGATCGTAGAAGTCAACGGCCGAATAGAAGTTGCGCTCGGTGTCGATCAGGCCCGTGATGTCCTTGTAGAAGCCCGTCACGTCCATGAGGGTCACGTCGTCGAACTGGTGCTTCACTCCCACCTCGTAGGAGATGGTCTCCTCGGGCTCGAGGTCCACGTTGCCGATCAGCGGGAAGGCGCCGGACAGGTCGTACGAAGATCCGTAGTAGAGCCTGTCGAACATCGGCATCTGGAAGTAGTGGCCGTAGGTGAAGTGGAGGACGTCACGCTCGGTGATGGGGTGGGAGAAGCCCACGCGCGGGCTGAGGTGGTACTTGATCGGAACGGAGATCGGGTTGACTATGTGGTCGGGGTCGTCGGGCGTCGTGCCCGGGGTCACCGGGTTCGACGGATCGGCCGGGTAGTTGTCGAAGTTGGCGTCGAAGTAGTCGAACCTGAGACCCGCGTTCACGATCATGCCCCTGTACTCCATCTTGTCCTGGATGTACGCGGAGCCGCTGTTCGGGAAGGCGTGATACCTGTTGAGGTAGATGTTGCCTCCGGAGGCGGTGTCCACGCTGTAGTCGAACACGTCGTAGTACTGGCCCTCGACGCCGGCCTTGAGCTGGTGCTCCTGCGAGATCTGGCTCGTGACGTCTATCCTCGCCGTGGAGATGGTGCTGCGGGTGTCGTTCCAGGCGTAGCGGCTGGCGCCGGAGCGCGGATATCCCTCCTCGTCGTTCACGCGGGAGGGCTGGTATGCCAGCCAGTCGTCCTCGTCCCAGTCCTCGCCCAGCCAGCCGCCTTCCGGGTCGCGGATCTTGTAGCGGAAGCGGGCCATGTACTGGTTGACCTTGAACTCCATGAAGGTCGCGTCGCTGAGGGTCTGGGTGAGGCCGATGCCGTTGCTGGTGTTGAGCCAGAACCTCGTGGGGAGGATGTAGCGGACGTCGGTGCCGGGCATGGTGTCGCCGGTCGCCGGATCTACGTACGGCTCCTCGCAGCGGTAGTACTCCCAGATGCCGAAGCCCGCCACCCTGTCGAGGATGTAGGAGGTGAGGTTGATCTTCGTCCTGTTGTTGGGGCGGTAGGTCAGCTTGACGTTGGTGCTCCACTGGGTGCGCCAGTTGTTGAACTGATACTCGTAGCGCCCATCCTCGCCGCCGCCGGTCTCGAGCCATTCGCCGGAGGCGAAGAGGCGCATGTCGCCGGGGATGTCGATGCCGATGGCGGGCAGAAGGAAGCTCGTGAGGGGCTCGGGGCCGCCGATGGAGGCCTCGCCGTTGAGCCTGGCCTCGGAGAACGGGCCGGCGTCGTCCCAGTCGGTGACGAATGTCCAGCCGTCGGCCAGACCCAGGGCCTGCCAGTCGTTTCCACTGAACTCTGCGGAGCCGGTGTACTCGTTTCCGCCCTCGCGGGTGACGATGTTCACGACTCCGGACTGGGCGTTGCCGTACTCCGCGCCGAAGCCGCCGGAGATGACCGACGTCTCGGCCACCGCGGACATGGGGATGTCGCTGTTGAACACGTTGCTGGTTGGATCCACCTGGGCGACGCCGTCGACGAGATAGACCACCTCGCCGGTTCTGCCGCCGCGCATGTGGAGCCCGCCGCGGTCCACGGAGCCGGCCTGGCGGTTGACGACGTCCTGGATGCCGGCCACCGGCATGGTCTTGATCTCGTCACGGCTGACGACGTGGACGGACTGCGTGAGGTCGCGGAGGATCATCGCCCTGTCGCCCGTGACCACGAAAACCGTGTTGCCCACGGCCTCGGGGTCGAGTGTGAAGTCCATGCGCGTGGTCATGTCCACGAGGACCTCCACGCCCTGAGCCTCCTTCATGGACATTCCCACCATCTGCGCCCTCAGCGTGTACTCGCCGGGCTCGAGGTTGATGATGAAGTACTCGCCGTTGGCGTCGGTCATGGCGCCGTAGGGGGTGCCCACTATGAGCACCGCGGCGCCGACCAGGGGCTGACCGTTCCGGTCGGTGACCCGACCTGCGATCTTGCCCGTGGTGCCGGCCATCGCGCCGAACGCGACCAGCAGGACCAGGGCGAGAGAGAGCACTGTAGCCCTACTCAGCACGGTCTTTTTCTCCTTTCCCAAGAATCGGGGACCTCAGTCGAAAGCCTCCGCCCTCCGGAGCTGGTCCACCTCCCTTTCCCGGGGGGCGCAACCTCTATCAAGAAGCGAACACTGCCGAGCAAACCCATACAAAGCCGCCCCAACGGGGCGGAACGCCGCATCACGGGCACACTGCCCGAAGTGAGAATAGCCGGGAAGGCCATCGGTGTCAAGCTGACGCAAACGCCGTCCACGACTATCCGGCAAGGCCCCTGAAGAGGGGTATCGTGGGCAGCCATCTGAACAGCAGGAACTGCGCCTGACCGATCAGCAGGCTGATTCGCGCCATCACGGTGTAGCCGAAGCTGGCGCCGAAGGCGATCATGAGGATCGTGATTCCGATGCCGGCGGCGCCTCCGATCACCCCCCTGTGGGCTTTCGAGAAGAAGAAGTACACCAGCCCGCAGACCACCCCCGCGACCAGGAGGAAGCTGTCGAGGAACTCCGACAGCCCGCCGCCGGTCACCGACAGTATGGTCCCCTCCACCTGGGCGAGGGCGTTCGTCTGGAGCGTCGTGACGAGGCTCAGTCCCGCGCCCGTGCCGACTATCATCGCGAGGGCGAACCGCGACAGGCTGGCGACCTTCGGCACCAGGCGGAGGATCATGAACACGCCGAACACGGCGGGGATGATCATCCAGAGGTCGGGACCGGCCTCCCCGGCGCCGGTCAGCCTGTCCCAGAGGTTCGGCCTCAGTACGTTGAAGATGTTGTAGATGACCCAGTATCCCGCGCTCATCCCCACGAAGAGATGCTCGGTGAACTTGTAGAAGGGGTTGTCCCTGTAAAGAAAACTATAGAGGCTCAGGGTCAGCAGGGCCCCCAGCCAGATGCCGAGGATCTCCCAGTTCACTTCGCACCCCCCCTCTTCCTCTTCCTGCCAGCGATGAAGGCGATGTTGCCTATCACTATGAATCCCATGATGACGAGATGCGAGATGGACTGCGCGGCCATTCCGGGGGTCGCGGTGCCGCCGGGGGCTCCCGGATTGTCCCTTTTGAGAAGGGTCTCGTAGTCGGCGGCCCCCTTCAGCCCGCCGAGCAGGCCGACCAGCTGGCCCGAGCCGAGATAGGTGTAGAACTCCGGCGCGCTGACGGCGGTACAGCCCCCTCCTACGGGGATGCCGAACCTGCCCTGGGCCACCATCACCCAGGCGTGGATGCCGGGATCGCCGGCGGACAGCGCGATGACCATCGAGATGTCGGCCAGCCTGCCGACGCCTTCGAGCACAGGGATCGAGTCGTAGGGCACCCCGACCCTGTCCCTGGGAAAGACGGCGCTTATCGAGCTGCCCATCCTGACGACCGAAACGGCCCCTCCCACGGTGTAGCCCAGGTTCACCCAGTCCTCGTACTCCGAGAGCCCGAGGCTGTCGGAGATCTGCGTGAGCGCGTTCTGCGCGAGGCTCGCGCCCTGCGGCCAGAGAGCCGTGGCGATGATCTTCACGCCTCTCGACATGAGGTGCCGGGTCAGCGCCACGGCCATGGGCTGGAGTTCTGGCATCGTGGAGGGATCGTAGTCGTAGCTCACTATCACGACCGAGCCCGGCGGAAGCGCGTCGACCGCTTCGTAGAGGTCCATGCTGGGGCCGGGGCTGACCGGGATCGGCATCTCGAGCCTGAATGCGAGCGGAACGAGGACCGACAGAGCCATGAGGAGATAGATGAACCGCCTGTCTATCCTGTCGAGCTTTTCGAGGAGGCCACCCATCAGTCCGCACCTCCGAGGTAGCTGCGCTCGACGCCGAAGATCATGCGGAGCGAGGTGGCGACGACGCCCAGCGCGGCACCTATCATCACAGCTCGCTGTCCGGCCATGTTGGGGACCTGCATTATCCACTCGGCGATCTCCGTCACCAGGCTCGGATGCGCACCCGAAGCCGCTCCGGGCACGAGCCTCCACAGGAGGTCGCCGATCGGAACCCTGCCCAGCATGACGACGAACGCCGAGACCAGGAGGAGGGTGGCCCTCCAGTTGGACGATCTGAACGCCCTGAAGGCGGCTGACGCGACGAAGAAGGCGAGGAGGCTGAACATCGTCGCTCCCATCGGGACCACCATGTTCTGGAACATGAAGTCGAATGCGCGGCCCTCCTCCACACCGGTGACCAGCCCGGCCGTCAGCATGAGGAGGAACCCGCCTATCGCCACCGGGCTGTACTGCCAGTTCCTGGCTCTGTGGCGGATCCTCGCGAAGTGGACCTGGAGGAGGTTCATCGCGCCGAGGAAGATGGCGGCGGAGGCCACGATCATGTACCAGTCGGACAGCGAGTTGCCCATGGAGTTGAAGGGGCGGTGGGGCACGAAAAAGTTGAGTACCATGATCATTCCCGTTACGAACGTAATCGCGAGAGGAAGGATCGTCCTCATTCCGCCACCCCCTACTCGACGTGAAGGATGCGGCGGAGGAAGTCCGCCAGGGAGGCCGCCGGCGCCCACCATGTGCCTATCGAGGCGGCGAGCACGCCGACAACGATCACCAGCATGATAATCAGCTTGGCTGCATCCTGGCCCTTCAGGCTCCCGAGGAGCTTGGGCTCGCGGGAAAGGTAGGCGCTGGCGGCGAAGAGCTCCTCGCCTATGAGGGTGTAGTCGCAGGCGGCGATGAAGAACGGAAGCTGGCTGGGCATGGCCGTGCCGGCGATCTGGATCGCGCCCACGCTCTTGCCGGTCTCGGCCAGGATGAGGCTCTCGGCGTAGAAGGTGCCCAGCATGAATATGGCTGCGGGCCGCTGGCGGACCATTATCCCGTCCACGCCCGCCGCGTATCCGAACTGGTCGTCGGTGAGGTAGAAGACATTGTCGCGACGGTAGGAGTCGGGCCTTCCGGCAGCGAGATACGCCTCCTTCACGATCTCCTGTCCCACGCTCATCACGACGCTGTTGCAGACCGGCACCTGAAGGTCGGCGCCGTACTCGGCGGTCTTGCCGGCCACGCGCCCCAGGATGATCATGCTGGCTATCGTCTGGATGTCGTCCATGCCCATGATGCCGGGGATGTAGAGCACCGACCGGCCCATCTCGGTGGCCCTGCCGACGGCGTCGTCCACGGCGGAGAGCCCGGCGATCTCGCGTATGTACAGCTTTCGGCCCTTCCTGCCCTGGTCGATGAACCAGAAGATCACGCCGGAGAGCAGGACCAGGATGATGAGCATCCCGGTGCGCTTCGAGTGAAGCCACTGCGCCGAGGGGACCGCAGAAACCGGCCCCGCCGGCTGGGATGCCGCACCGCCCAGGAGGGAGGTGACGGTGTAGGAGTACTCGACGCCGTCCTCCAGCCCCTCGTCCGTGAACACCACTTCGGCTCCGGGCAGGAAGGCGACCGTCTCCCATGTCCCGCCGTCGGCGCTTCGGGACACGAGGAGCGAGTCGGCCGTCACGCCTGGAACCAGCTCCCACGAGAGCTCGATCGCGCCGCCGGCGTCGTCGCGCACATCGCGGGCGGCGAGACCGGTCACCGAAGGCGCAGGGGGCGGTGAAGGCATCGAGTCGGCCGCGGCCTGCCCGTATGCAACCGGGCCGGTCCCGGGCGGCCCGGCCGGCTGTGCCGCCGGGCCGGCGGCCAGCGCCAGCGCGAGAAGACCGAACAACCTCATTCCACTCCTCCGATCGACAGGACCTCAGAATGGAACCGGGGAGCCGAAACTCCCCGGGTCATGGATAGAACCTGACAGCAGGGCAAGGACATGCCCGGACCTATTCCTCTATGAGCTCGACGTTTGCCCTGGGCACCACCGCCCTGGAGCCGTCCCCGAACTCCACTTCGAGCACCCTCACGTGAGCCTCGGTCTCGAGCTGCTGCAGCTCCGGCGGCAGCGCCGACACTCTGCCCAGCCTGCCGAAATACGGCGCCCTGATGACCCTGACGGGCGATCCGGTGACGAGAGCCCCCTGCTCCCTCGAAGGCGGTTTGCCCTGTACCTCGTCGCCGACCGGGATGACCACCTCCGGGCGGATCACCCCCGCCCTGATCTGTGTCGCGCCGTTTATGCTCGCGAGCATTCCCTCGCGGCTCCTCAGGAGGTCGAAAGTGGCCCGGGCCATGTTCATGCGGCCGAACCCCTCCGTCAGGACGAGGGTTATGCCCTTGTTCTCGTGGCCTGTGATGGCGACGCCGAGATCGTAGCCGAGGAAATCCTTCAGATCCCTGTCGTCGAAGCCGCCGACGACCATCCCCTTCACACCGGCCGACACGGCCTTCCGGAGCGTGGCCACGGTAACGAACGAGCCTCCCACCAGGATCCTCCCCGAGCAGGAGGCGTCTATCAGATCGGATGTCAGCTCCTGGTCGGGGCTCTTGACGACCGTCTTCAGGAACCCTCTGACCTCTCCTCCGATGCCGAAGATGCCCTGTACGAAGGTGGCCCTCGTCTCCACCACGACGCCCTCGTCGGGGATCACTTCCACCACGCGCCCCTTCACGTATGCGTCGATGGTCACCGGAATCGGCGGCTCCCTGAGAACCGCCTGTCCCGTGACCTTGTTGAAGCTCTCGAAGGATCCCTCGATGGGTGATCTCACGGTGTTCCGGAACAGCCCGAACAGCCCCCTGGACTGGGCTATCGTCTCGTTCTCCGACAGCGGGTCGCCCTCCTTCTTCAAGAGGAGCTCCGGGATGTCGTCGGGCGGCACGCCGAGAATGTTGGCTATGTTGAGCATCTTCACGTTGCCGGGCAGCTCGGTCCTGGCGACCACCGTCTCGGCGTCCACGTCGGCGCCCTCACGGACCAGGACTCTGCCCTTGAGCGGGAGGCGGCGTTCCTTGCGGACGGTCGTCACGTCGGCGACCCTGAGACCCGGTGTGTAAGCGAATGCCATCCTCCTACCTCCCCAGGGAAAGGAACTTCTCGGGGTAGGCCGTCATGGCCATGGCCCACTCCTGCAGCTTGCGGATCCTCTCGGCGTCTCCCGCCGGAAGGCCGAACGGCTGCCTGCCCCTGCCGTCGAGCACGACTCCAACGACTCCGCCCTCGACCACCGATTCGAGCTGCCTTCCGGGACCGGCTCCGACATCTATCCCCTTCGCCGGGCGTATCGTTACCCTTGCCTTCTCGCCGACGCCCAGGGGGATCACCTCCATTCTGCCGTAGACGATCCTGAACTCGCGCGTCCGGCCGTCGGGGGCCTCCATCTGCATGGTCGCGGTGGTCTGGCCGTCCTTCGACTGGCCGGAAGGAGCGACGCAGCTTCCGAGCCGGATGAGGCAGTCCTTGTCGAAGACCTCGGCGGCCGCTTCCGGGAGCTCTTTCGAGAGAACGCCGAGCTGGGGCATCATGAAGATCGAGTCCACCGCCAGCATCGTGATGCCTTCGGGGAGGAACGAGTCGATCATCATCAGCGCCGCCTGGCATCTCCTCGGAGCATGGGACAGGACTCCGCCCGAGCCGATCAGCAGGTCGAGCTTCATCATGTCCACCAGGGTCGCACCCGTCTGGGTCTGCTCGAAGGCGTCGCCGATGGTCCGCTCCTGCGCCACCCCCTTGAGGCCCACGGCCAGCTCCCGGTGCTGGACCAGGGCAAGTCTCAGGGCCTCCCGGCTGATAGCCTGCTCGACGATCAGCTCCTCGAGGGTCTGCGGGATGGTCGTGGGTCTGATCATCTTGTTCCGGATGCGGTTTCTGAGGTCGGCCTCGTCCATCCTGAAGGGAACCCAGCGCATCACGTTCTCCATGCCTGCGCTGGCGAGGACGTTCGAAATGCTGTAGCTCATCCCCAGGTTGGCCGATACGGTGCGGTTGAAGACGGGCTGGCCCTGGCTGTCGAAGACGCTGAACACGTCGGTCGTGGCGCCGCCGATATCCACGCCCATGACATGGATGCCCTCGGCCCTGGCGACCATCTCGATCAGCTTTCCGACGGCCCCTGGAGTGGGCATGATCGGAACGTTCTCCCACCTGCCGTCAACCCAGTGGCCAGCCCACTGCATCAGCTTGCCGTAGCCCGGAGCCTGGGCCATGACATGCTCCATGAAGAGTTCGTGTATCGTGTCGCGCGCCGGGCCCAGGTTCTCCCTCTCGAGGACGGGCCGGATGTTGGGGACCACCTTGAGGGCGGACATCCCGCCGAGCTCGTGCTCCACCTCTCCTGTGGCGTCCCTGTTCCCTGCGTAGATGACGGGCAGCTTGTAGCCCACCCCGAACCTGGGCTTGGGGTCGGCGGCCCTTATGACCTCGGCCAGTTCCACGACATGGTCTATGGTCCCTCCGTCTATGCCGCCGGAGAGCAGGATCATGTCCGGCCGGAGGCGCCTGATGTCGGCGACCTTCTCGTGGAACAGCCGGCCGTCGTTCGAGGCGACGACGTCCATGACGATCGCGCCGGCGCCGAGGGCGGCGCGCTGGGCGCTCTCGCCGGTCATGGACTTGACCACTCCGGCGACGGTCATCTGGAGCCCTCCCCCGGCGGAGGAGGTAGAGACGAAGATGTCCACGCCCCTGGAGAGATCGTCACCCACGGCTATCCCTTCGCGGGAGGCGTCGAGGAACTCCCTGCCCTCGAGGTCCTCTATCTCGCCTACGGCGTTGAGCACCCCCTTGGTCACGTCCTCGGCGGGCGCCTCCACCGTCGTCGGCGCCTCGCCCCGGCGGATCAGCCTGTACTCGCCGGCCCGCTTCTCGATGAGAATGGCCTTGGTCGTCGTGCTGCCGCAGTCAGTTGCCAGTATCCTGGTGATCTCCTTGCCGGCCAATGCCGTCTCCCTTCTGCTCCCCTGCGGGCCCTCCACGGCGCCCGAAGAAGGCGCGAAGCCCGCGCCGGGGGCGCCTGCTCCTCTCCTCCCTCCTGCGGGCCTCTTCGAGGGCGTTTTCCTCCTCTATCACGGATATCAGCCTTTCGAGGTTCTCCCTGTCCTCGAGCATCCTGACGAAGCGCCGGTATTCCCCCGAGGTCACCACGAGGGAGACCACCGGATCCAGGAACACGAGAAGCTGGTTCCCGAGGAACGACAGGGGCTTAACCGACTCGAGGAACATGATCGCCGGAACTGTGAGTTCGCGGCTGACTATCTCACGGGCGATCTTCCCTATCAGATCGTCGTAGGACTCGCCCTCCGCGGCGTCAGCGGGTACGGTCCCCCACGGTCCTTGCCTCGACAAACCCAACGACTTCCTCCCTGTTGGAGGGCGAGAACTGGACGGACAGCCCGCGGAACTTCGCCAGCCTCGCAGGTCCGGGAAACGGACTGAGGAGCATTCCGTACCTGTCCACCGTGAAGCTCCTGACTTCCCGCCACTCGCGCTTCTCCAGGCCGAAGACGGTGCGCTTCGAGACCCCCTTCCCGTCCATCCGGTACCAGGCGGGCAGGAGGAAGCTCCACAAGCCCAGGAAGAGCATCGCGAAGCCCACGACGCCCCACCACGGGCTTCCGCCCCAGAGCACCGCCCCGCCCGTGGCAGCGAGCATTATAACGAGCAGAAGGGCGGCGGCCAGCGGCCTCTCGGCTGCAGGGTGCGACCTCCACTCGAGTACGGACCGCGCCCCGGTTTCTACGTTCTCTCCCACGGTTCCGCTATGTCCAGCTCCTTCACGGCGCGGACCTCGTCGAGCCGAAGGACCGGCGTGTTCACCGGTGCGTCCGTGACGAGGTGCGGCTTCTCCTCGACCTCCCTCGCGATGGCGAGCATGGCGTCCGCGAAGGCGTCGAGGGACTGGAGACCCTCGGTCTCGGTGGGCTCGATCATGATCGCCTCGTGAACGATCAGGGGGAAATAGATGGTGGGGGCATGGAAACCGTAGTCGAGCAGCCTCTTCGCGATGTCCAGCGTCCTGACGCCTTTCTTCGCCTGCGCCTCGCCCGACAGCACGAACTCGTGCATGCAGGGGCCGTGGTCATAGGGAAGCTCGAAGGCACCCTTCAGCCGCGCCCTGAGGTAGTTGGCGTTTATCAGCGCGTTCTCGGCCGTCTCGCGGAGGCCTGCCGCGCCGAGAGTCCGGATGTACGCCCAGGCCCTGACGAGAACCCCGAAGTTGCCGTGGAAGGCCAGCAGCCTTCCGAAGGACTCCCTCCCGCCGGGCTCGAACGCATAGGAGCCGTCCCCGGCGCGCACGACGACCGGATTCGGCAGGAACCTGGCCAGAGGCTCGGCGCAGGCCACGGGCCCCGCGCCGGGCCCGCCTCCGCCGTGGGGGGTGGAGAAGGTCTTGTGCAGGTTCACGTGGCAGACGTCGAATCCCATGTCCCCCGGCCTCGCGATCCCCAGGAGGGCGTTGAGGTTCGCTCCGTCCATGTAGCAGAGGCCGCCGGCCTCGTGGACGATCCTCGTGATCTCTCCGATGCGCGACTCGAAGATCCCGAGAGTGTTGGGGTTCGTCAGCATGAGAGCCGCGGTCAGGGGGCCGGCCTTCGCCTTCAGGTCGTCGAGATCCACTTCGCCTCGGGAGTCGGATTTCACGCTGACCACCCGCATGCCCGCCAGAGTGCTGGATGCGGGGTTGGTGCCGTGGGCCGAATCGGGCATCAGCACCTCGACCCTTCCGGCATCTCCCCTCGCGTCGTGCCACTTCCTGATGAGGAGGAGTCCCGTGAACTCACCCTGGGCTCCGGCGGCAGGCTGGAGGGTCACTCCGCGGAATCCCGTGATCTCGCACAGGTAGGTCCCCAGCTCGTGCATCAGCTCCAGCGCGCCCTGGGCGGCCCGGGCCGGAGCAAGCGGGTGCAGGCCGGCGAAGGCAGGGTGCCTCGCGAGGTCCTCGTTGAGCTTGGGATTGTATTTCATCGTGCAAGAGCCCAGCGGATAGATGCCTTTGTCCACGTGGTAGTTCTTGACCCCGAGGTTGACGAAGTGCCTCACGGCCTGAGGCTCGCTGACCTGGGGGAGGCCGACCGGCGCGGAACGGAGCCTGCCGGGACCCAGGACCGCGGAGGGATCGAGCACGGGAACCTCCGGCGCTGGGAGGTCCATTCCCCGGCGTCCGCAGCAGCTCTTCGAGAAGATGGTCCCTTCCATCTCACACCTCCGCACAGGCTGATGCGACGGCCTCTGCGAGGCCGTCCATCTCCGACTTCGTCCGCTTCTCGGTGGCAGTGACGAGCATTGCTCCGGGCCTGAGGTCAGGGAGCGGCACGCCAGCGAGGAAGCCTGCGCCCATGAGCCTGTCACGGAGATCCTCGGCGGGCATGGGGAACTCGAGCACGAACTCCCGGAAGAAGGGCGTCGAGAAGATCCTGCTCACGCCGGAGATCCCCAGCAGACGCTCCTCGAGATAATGGCTGTTCGAGAAGCAGCGGGAGGCGACCTCCCGGAGACCCTCCTCGCCCGCGAGAGTCATGTACACGGTCGAGGCGAGCGCCATCAGGGCCTGGTTGGTGCAGATGTTGCTGGTGGCCTTCTCGCGGCGGATGTGCTGCTCTCTGGTCTGGAGCGTGAGGACGTAGCCCGTCTGCCCCGCCCGGTCGGATGTACGGCCGATGATCCTGCCCGGCATGTTTCGCACGAACTCCTTCCGGCAGGCCATGAATCCCGCATAGGGGCCGCCGAAGGAGAGAGGGATCCCGAGGCTCTGGCCCTCCCCGACGGCGATGTCGGCGCCGGCCTCCCCGGGAGGGGCGATGACCGCGGCGGCGACCGGGTCGGTGACCTGGACAAGGAGGCGCTCCTTGGAGTGGACGATCTCCGCAAGGCGCCTCACGTCCTCCACCAGGCCGAAGAAGTTGGGCTGCTGGACCAGGAGGCCCGCGGCTTCTCCGCTCGAGAGGAGGCTCTCCAGCGCGACTGTGTCAAGCAGGCCGTCTGAGCCGAACGGCACCTCGTTTAGAGAGAACCCGCCGTGCGAGAGATACGTCCTCACGACATCGAGGTATGCAGGGTTGAGGGAACCCGCCACCAGGATCCTGTCGGCCCTCCGGACCCGCATCGCCATCAGGGCGGCCTCCGCGGCAGCGCTCGCGCCGTCGTACATCGAGGCGTTGGCGCAGTCGAGCGCGCAGAGCCTGGAGATCATGGTCTGGTACTCGTAGATGCACTGGAGAGTGCCCTGGCTGACCTCTGCCTGATAAGGAGTGTAGGCGGTGTAGAACTCGCTGCGCCGGAGTATGTGGTCGACCGCCGCAGGGATGAAGTGGTCGTAGGCGCCCGCGCCGGCGAAGCAGACGAGACGCGCACCGCCGGCGGCCGAGGCCTTCCTCTCCAGCTCGCGCGAGACCTCGAGCTCCGACGCTGCGGGGGGCAGGTCGAGCGGCCTCCCGAGCCTGAAAGCCGCCGGCACGGCCGCGATCAGATCGTCCACGGAAGACGCGCCGATGGTTTCGAGCATCTTCCTGCGCTCGGTTCCGAGGATGGAAGTGAACCTGCTCATCTGTTCCCTATTCGCCCGTATGCCTGGCGTAGCCGGATGCGTCCATGAGCGAGTCGAGCTGAGAGGGGTCGGAGGGTTTCACGACCGCGAGCCAGCCGGCCCCGTAGCAGTCGGTGTTCACCAGACCGGGGTCTGACTCGAGCTTCGTGTTGGCGTCCTCCACGGTTCCATCCACGGGAGAGTAGTAGTCGGAGGCGGTCTTCACCGCCTCGAGGGCGCCCAGGCTCGCACCTCTGGCCGCCTGATGCCCCTTCCTGGGCAGCTCCACCATGACTATCTCGCCCATCTGATGCTGAGCGTAGTCCGTGATGCCTATGGTCACCGTGCCGTCGGCCTCCAGCCTTGCCCACTCGTGGGTCTCGGTGTAACGGAGATTCTTAGGGATGCTGCTCATGCGAAGCTCCTTCCCCGCCCGGTCATGCCTGGCGGCGGCTGCCAGTTGTATAGAAAGGTATCTTGACGACCTTCACCGGCACACGGCTGCCCCTGATCTCGGCCTCGAGCGGAGTGCCGGTCTTTGCAAGGGCCTTCTCGACATAGCCGAGGCCCACGGAGACCCCTAGAGCCGGGGCCATCGTCCCGCTGGTCACCACACCGACGCGGCTCTCCCCGGAGTAGAGGTCTGTGCCGTGGCGTATGACTCCGCGGCCCTCGACCCTGAGCCCGACTAGGCTCCGCGCGGTTCCCTCCTCCTTCTGCCTCGCAAGAACCTCGCGGCCGATGAAATCCTTGCCCGAGGCCAGCTTCACCACCCAGCCCAGCTTCGCCTCCAGGGGGGTAGTCGTATGGTCTATGTCGTTTCCGTAGAGGACGTACCCCACCTCCAGGCGAAGGGTGTCCCGGGCGCCGAGACCCACGGGGACTATCCTGCTCGAGGCCGAGTCGTCCATCACAGCGTCCCAGACGGCAGTGGCGTCTCCGGAGGAGACGTAGAACTCGAATCCGTCCTCCCCCGTGTATCCGGTCCGAGCGATGATGGCGCTCCTGCCTGCGACGGCGCCGCTCCTGTGGGCGTAGTACGGTATCGAATCGAGATCGGTGTCCGTGAACTTCGACGCTATCTTCTGGGCTTCCGGCCCCTGAATCGCCACCAGGGCCGTTTCGTCGCTCCGGTTGGTGATACGCACGTCACACCCTCGAGCGTGGCTCGAGACCCAGGCCCAGTCCTTGTCCAGGTTGGCCGCGTTCACCACCATTAGGTACTCGCTCTCGGAGAGCCGGTACACTATCAGGTCGTCCACTATGCCGCCGTCGGGATAGCACATCGTGCTGTAGTAGGCCTTCCCCGGCTCGACGTCGGCGTTGTTGGTGAGGAGCATGTCGAGAAAGTCGAGCGCTCCGGGCCCCTCGACCATGAATTCGCCCATGTGCGACAGGTCGAAAAGCCCGGCCTTCTTGCGGACGGCCATGTGTTCTGCCATGATGCCCGAGTACTGGATGGGCATGAGGTATCCCGCGAAGGGTTCGATCCTGGCGCCTAGAGCCGAGTGGCGATCGTAGAGCGGCGTTTTCCTGTCCATCGTTCTCTCTCCCTGGAAAGGCGGGGCGGCCCCGCCGGAGAAGGTAAAATCACCAGCGAATCTACGTCTGCAGGAGACTCCCGGCAATGAGCAGGAACAGGCCGGGAGATGACGGAACAGGGGCCCGGACAGGTCGGGCGGGGTACGATCCGGCAGCCCTCGAAAGGGCGGCTCTGCGCTGGCTGGCTTCCTCCGGCTTCGCCTGCTGGACGAGCGGTTCCCCTCCGGGCACGGAGGGCAGGTACGGGATCGTCCTCCACGACGGCCGGCGGCTTGCCGTGGGCCCCGTGCCCCGCACCGGATGGACCTTCGAGTCCATGGCCCGTGCGAAGTGCGACTTTCTCCTTCTCATGGCCGGGCGGGAGCAAGGGGCTCCCGTACCGGCGGGCTTCCTCACGTGGTGGGATGCGAGAGCCCTGGCAGGACCGGAAGAGGAGCTCGACACCGGGAGAACCGGCTTCCACCAGCCCGATGACCTCCCCGGCCTCCTGAACCCGCCTGTCCACAGGAGCATTTCCCTGCTCGTCGGGACTCTGCGCCTGCTCGTGTCGGGCGACATCCCGGCGCCAACTCCGGGCGACTGGTCGCACCTCGGTCTGCCCGTAAAGGAGCGGTAGGAGCGGGGTCGGGCGGACATGCGCCGATGCTGCGCCGCGGCGGCGGTCCGCCGGGGCTCGCACGGATGAGGAGCCGTTCGCGGCACCTCCAGCCGCCGGGAGGCTTCGGCGGGTCGCTGACGCGGCAGGCGGGCGGCTATCTCCCCGGACACTCCGCGGCAACCGAGGGATCGAGCCTGCCCGCATAGTTCTTCTCGAAGAAGGAGGCGAACTCGGCTGCGAGCTTCTTCGCCTTCTCGCGGTAGGCCGATTTGTCCGCCCAGGTGTTCGCCGGCGAGAGCACGGACGGGTCGGGCACGCCGGGGCAGCTTCGCGGTACAAGGACCTTGAAACAGGGGGCGGGATCGAACTCCGCTCCGTCCAGCCCTCCCTCGAGGGCGGCGGCCACCATGGCTCTCGTAAGCGAGATGTCCATGCGCCTGCCCACGCCGTAGGGGCCTCCGCTCCAGCCGGTGTTCACCAGGTACACCTTCGACCCGTGCCTGTCCAGCTTCTCGCCCAGCATGCCCGCATACACGTCCGGCAGGAGCGGCATGAACGGTCCGCCGAAGAAGCGGGAGAAGGTGCTCTTCGGCTCGACGATCCCGCGCTCGGTCCCGGCGAGCTTGCTGGTGTACCCCATGACGAACCAGAACATCGCCTGCTCCCTCGTGAGCCTGGCGATCGGCGGAAGGACGCCGTTGGCATCGGCGGTCAGGAAGAGGATCGCAGACGGGTGTCCGGCGATGGGCGGTTCCTTGATGTTGGACAGGAAGCTGAGCGGATAGGACCCGCGCGAGTTCTCCGTCAGCCTCTGGTCGGCGAGGTCGAACGTGCCGTCGGGGTAGATCATGGCGTTTTCTATTATCGCGCCGTGCTCCTCGGGAGGCGCCTCGTGGAAGCATGCCCTGTATATGTCGGGCTCCTTCTCGGGTTTCAGGTTGATGAGCTTCGCATAGCATCCGTATTCGAAGTTGGCGATGCACTCGTCGCTCCAGGAATGTTCGTCGTCGCCCAGGAGAGCCCTGGAGGGATCGGCGGAGAGGGTGGTCTTCCCGGTGCCGGAGAGGCCCAGCAGCAGGGCCGACCTGCCGTCCCTGCCCTCGTTGGCGCTGCAGTGGAGGGGGAGAATCCCCTCCAACGGCAGGAGGTAGTTCATCACAGTGAAGATGAGCTTCTTCACGCTGCCGCAGTAGGCCGAGCCGTGGACCAGTCCCAGGAACCTGTCGAAGTCCATGCCGATCATCATCGTGGAGGTATGGCCCAGCGCGGGGTCCACGCGGAGACGGCCATCGTATCGGGCGGGGTCGAGCTTGCTGTCGGGGGTGACGAGCAGCGTGAAGGGCCTGTCGCGGAAGCAGCTCCGGGCCAGCAGCTTCTCGTCGAACGGCCTGAACATGTTGCAGGTGAACAGGGCGGTGATCGCCCTGTCCGAAACGGTTCTCACATGAAGGGTGCACTTCGGGTCGGCGCCCACCAGGCGGTCCGTCACATAGAGCTTCTTCGACCTCCCGAAGACGCCGAGAGTGTCCTCCGCAACCATGTCGAAGGTCTCCTCGGTCACCGGGAGGCAGTTGGCGCTGGTCCAGTCGATGTTCTTCTCGCTGGCCGGCCTCTTCACCATGAGGGTGTCGCTCGGGCTTCGCCCGGTCGACTCGGGCCTGGTCCAAATCGCCAGCGCGCCGCAGGCGGCGGCCATCACCTCGCGGTTCGCCATGCATTCCCTTATGAGCACGGGCCTCGGAGAGTTCTCGAAAACACCCGGGCGCCCGGCGAGCAGTTTCGCGAGCTTATCCTGGAGAGTCATTGCACACCCCCGGTGATGGTTGACCCGGCGGGCGGAGAACGCCTCCAGCCGGGTCCGGAAAGAATAAGCCCACGCCGCCGCGAAGGCCAATGGCGGCCGGGAGGCTCCGTGGCCTATCTTCGGGCTTCGGGCTCCCGGAGGAGGAGGTCGCTTGAAACTGATCCTGTTCGACGTCGACATGACGCTCATCTCCAGCGCGGGCGCCGGAGCGAGGGCGCTGGATGCCGCCATGGGCGAGCTATACGGAATAGAGGCGGCGTTCAGGGGCGTCGAGTTCGCGGGACGGACGGACAGGCTGATAACGGAAGAAGGGCTCAGGCGCGGCGGCGTGGAGCCGACCCCCGGCGCGGTGAGCGGGATGAGAAGCGCATACCTGAGGCACCTCGCCAGGGAGCTGGCTTCCGTCCGGTGCACCGCCGCGGTTCTCCCCGGGGTGCCGGACCTGCTGGAATCGCTGGATGATCGGGGCGCCGCGATCGGCCTGCTCACCGGCAACTGGAAGGAGGGCGCCTTCCTCAAGCTCGCGGCCTGCGGGCTGGACGGCCGCTTCATGTTCGGAGGCTTCGCCGACGACGGGAGGGAGCGGGCCGAGCTGGTGCCGAACGCGGTCGAGGGTGCGCGCCTCCTGACGGGGAAGACCTTCGCCCCCTCGGACACATGGGTTGTGGGCGACACGCCGTACGACGTGTCTTGCGGGCGCTTCTGGGGCTTCGAGACGCTGGCCGTGGCCACCGGCCCCTACGACGAGGAGGAGCTGGCGGCTTCCGGGGCGTCCGGCGTGGTTCCCGACCTCACCGACACGGCCTCCATATCCGGCCTCATGACGGGGGACCGGCGGGCTTGAGCAGGTTCTTCACCCCTCTGAGGGCCTGGAAGCTCTACGACTGGGCCGATTCCGCATTCGTGACCACTGTCGTGGCGGCCGTCCTTCCGGCATACTTCGCCGGAGTCGTCTGCGGCGGCGGCGAGGCAGGCTTCGAGGTCCTCGGCTCGAGGATCGGCGGCTCGCCCACATCGCTCTGGGGCTACGCCGTCGGAGCCGCCGCCGCTCTCGTGGCCGTGCTGTCGCCGGTTCTCGGAGCCGTGGCCGACGCCGGGGGCAGGAGGAAGCTCTTCCTCGGAGTCTTCGCGGCGGGCGGCATGGCGGCCTCGGCGGCGCTGTCGCTGGCCGGCCCGGGCATGGTCGCGTTCACCCTGGCCATGCTGGCGGTCGGGGAGGTCGGCTTCGCAGGAGCGCAGGTGTTCTACAACTCCCTGCTCGTCGGGATTACACCCCCCGAAGGACGCGACAGGGCTTCGGCCGGGGGATTCGCATGGGGCTATCTCGGAGGCGGAATCCTGCTGGCGGTCAACCTCCTGATGATAAGGAAGCCCGGGCTCTTCGGCCTCGAGGATGCCGCGGCGGCCTCCAGGGCGAGCTTCCTGAGCGTGGCGGCGTGGTGGGCGCTTTTCTCGCTTCCGCTGTTCGCGACCGTTCCCGAGGGCGCGGGGCGGATCCCGGCCCGCTCCGCGCTGCGCGAGGGTCTCACAGCGCTGGGCGCCACTCTGCGGGCTCTTCCGCGTCAGCGGAACCTCCTTCTCTTCCTGACGGCCTTCCTTCTCTACAACGACGGCATCCAGACCGTCATCCTGATGGCAGCCGTGTTCGGAAAGGCCGAGATGGGACTGGACACGGGCGATCTGGTCGCCGCCCTCCTGCTCACGCAGGCGGTCGGCGTGCCGGGGAGCATGCTCTACGGAAGGGCGGCCTCGCGCTTCGGCGCGAAGAAATCCATCATGGCGGGGATCCTCGCATACATGGCGATCGTGCTGGCGGCATCGCGCATGAGGACCGCCGGCGAGTTCACGGCTCTGGCCTGCGCCGTGGGCGTCTTCCAGGGCGGTCTGCAGGCGATCAGCAGGAGCATGTACAGCAGGCTCATCCCCGCCGGACTCGCGGCGGAGTACTTCGGCCTCTTCTCTGTCTCGTCGAGGTTCGCCAGCATCCTGGGCCCCCTGATGTTCGCCGTGGTCCGGGACATGACCGGGAGCGCCCGCTTGTCCATACTTGCCACGCTGGTTCTCTTCGCGGCCGGTGGTTCGGTGCTCGCAGCGGTGAGGGAGGAGGGCGGATGATCACTGCGGCCTCCCTGTTGTGCCTGGCCACGCTGATCCTGGAGGAGCTCTACCTCCACCTCGGCGGGTACGGGAGGAGCCTTCCGGTCTGGGCCGTTCCCCTGGAAGGCCCCGAGGGGCAGGAAGCTCATCGCCGGAGGCAGATGCTCCATTACCGCATCGTGAAGCTGCTTCAGTTCGCCGCGTTCGCACTGCTCTGGCTTCTCGCGGGGGGCAGGGCGGGCACCCAGCTCATGACCAGCAGCTTCGGACAGATTACCTCTCAGATGCTCATGATGCAGGTCCTGCGCGTCCTGGGCAGGCAGGTTGCAGGCAACAGGGCCTTCCTCACGGTCATGGCCTGCCAGCAGGCCTTGCTGGCCATCCTAGTACCGTTCCTCGCTCCTGCGCAAAGAGCCCCGGGACAGCAGGTCCATTCCGTGAACTGGCTGTCCGGGGCGGCTCTCGCGGCGGCCCTTCTGGCGTTCGCGGTGTGCTTCTCCGCGGTGATAGTATATCTCATCAGGTTGAAGGTCCGCAGGGATCGAGTCGTGAACTCGGCCCTCCCTCCGCTCGCCTCCTCCGAGAGCCTCGCCAGACGCGCCTTCCTGGCGGGCATACCCTTCCTGCTGGCGGCGATGACGCTGATGCTCATCGAGCCGGGGGGAGTGCAGGCGTGCGCGGCCAGGTCCGCAGCCTTCGCTCTCATCCCGGCTCCGGTGGCGGCGATTCTCTACCTCGACCGGAGGCGCCTGCACCATCCCGCTGCGAACCTGCTCGCGGCGGCCGCCTATCCCCTGCTGCTCGCGCTGGTCCTGGCCGGACAGACAGCGATGCCCGACATGCGGGCATGAAGTCTCCACTCTTCGTACAGCTTCCCCTGAATCCCTCCGCGCCGTTCGAGCCCACGGGCAACATCCCTCTGGCGGGAGCGATGCTCGCTGCCGCCGCAGGCCTCGCTCCCGGCCGGGTGCTGTGCCAGGACGAGGCCGACCGGCTGGGAGATCGCGCCCTGGCAGCGCGGATCGCTTCGATGGAGCCGGGGATCGCAGCGTTCACGCTCTACTGCTGGAATTCGGAGCGGAGCTGTCATGTCGCCTCGCTCGTCAGGGAGAAGGCGCCGGGAACGGTCCTCGTCGCGGGAGGGCCGGAGGCAAGCCCCGACAACTCCTGGCTGCTCGCAAACGGCGTTTTCGACCTCCTCGTGGCGGGAGAGGGCGAGCCCCTGGCGGGGCGCCTCCTCTCGACCGGTCCGGAGGGCATCGCCGATCTGGGGCCGGAGTCCGGTCTCCTCGATTCCGGGGCTCATTCGTTCCCGCCCGGAGCCTATCCCGATCCCTGGCTCTCGGGCCAGCTCGACCTCCGCCGCGACGGCTCCGCTTCCGTCGAGACCGTAAGGGGATGCCCGTCGGGGTGCATCTACTGCTCCTACAGGCGGCGCCACCCGGTGCCGAGGAGGATGGATGCCTCCGCCGCGCTTGCTCTCTGCCGCAGGCTGGTGAGGGCCGGTGCTTCCGAGCTAGTGTTCCTGGACCCCACCTTCGATGCGCGACCCGACCTCCGGATCCTGCTGGAAGGCCTGGGAGAGCTCGGCGCGTCATGCTTTGGCGAGATATCGGGCGAGTCCGTGACGGACGGGCTGGCGCGGCTCTACGCGTCGGCGGGCTTCAGGAGCGTGGAGATAGGCCTCCAGTCGTGGAGCGCCGAGGCTCTGAGGACCGCCGGGAGGCGCGGGAATCCGGGCGTTGCGCTCGACGGCGCCCAGGCCCTCGCTGAGGCCGGCGTAAAACCCGTTCTGGACATCATTCTGGGCCTTCCCGGGGATACCGCGGCGGGTCCCCTGGAAGCAGCGAGGCAGGTGGCGTCGAGGGGCTTCGACTTCGACGCGCAGGTCTTCTATCTCTCGGTCCTCCCCGGCACGGAGCTCAGGGCGCGCTCGGCGGGTATGGGCGTTTCGTGGATGGAGAGGCCCCCGTACTACGTTCTCGAAGCGCCTGGCGTGGTGTTCGACGAGATGCGCCGGATCAGGGAGGCGATCGCGGAGATGTTCGGGTTCGATCTCGACATCGGCCACCGCCCAGTCCTGTTCGATGGATGGGAGGGCACCGAGGAGTACGATTTGGACGTCGAAAACGTTCCGGACCCGGCATCCCTGCCCGATCCGCCCTCTCTTCGACACGGTTCGGTGAGGCTGGCTTCCGAGGATCTCTGGGCAAGGCGCTCACTCGTAGAGGCGCACGTCAGGAGGCGCAGGTCGGCGGATCCGTACTGCGTGCTGGACGTCGTGCTCGAGCCGCGAGCACCCTTTCCGCTCGATCTGCTGGACACGATCAGGGCGCTGGAAGAGCAGGCGGACTACTCCTCGCGCGTGGCCGCGATGCACGGGACCGACGGGGGGATAAGACCCTCGATACTCCTGCGCTCGATGGAGGGCTTCCCCCCAGGCTGGCTCCGTGAGGCTGCGGCATCGTGTCCGCTCGCCGTGGACGCAGGGGATCCCCGCGACATCCCCGGGGAGCTTCTCGAGGCGGACGTCGGGGTAAGGCTGCCGCCGGGACACGACCTGCCCGCATTGTCGAAGCGCGTTCCCAGGGCCGACAGGGTGTACTTCCGTTCCGCCCTCGAGGACGACCTCTGGACGTCGTCCGTCCTGGGCCTCTGGGCGGGGTTCTAGCCGGGCGTCAGCCCGCAAGCCTGACCGCGGCGAACCCGGCCAGCCATGCGAGCAGTGTCAGGAACGTGAACTGCAGAACGACCCATCTCCATCCGCCCGACTCCTTCAGGAGCACCGCCAGCGCTGCCACGCAGGGCGGAGAGACCAGGATGAAGAACATGGCCGCCAGCCCCGTCGCCGGGGCGTAGCGCGCACGGAGGGCCGACGAGATGCTCTCGTTTCCGCCGTCCTCCAGGGACAGCAGGATCGCCGTCTGAGATATGAAGAGCTCCTTCGCGCCCATCGCGCCGAGCATGGCCATGTTCATTCTCCAGTCGAATCCGAGAGGCTCCGTGAGCGGTTCCAGCAGGCGGCCGATCCTGCCGGCGTAGGACTGTTCCAGCCTCTCTGCGCCGGAAGGCATGGCACCGCCGAGCCCGGGCCGGGGAACTGGGAAGTAGCTCAGAAGCCACAGCAGCGCGGAGAAGGCCAGGATGACCGTGCCGGCCTTGGCCAGATAGTGTTTCACGCGCTGCCATACGTGCTTCAGCACGCTGCGCAGGGTAGGCAGCCTGTAGGGGGGGAGCTCCATGACGAACGCGGCATCGCGGCCCGCGAGAACGGTTTTCCTCAGGAGCCCGGCGAGGCCGAGCGCGAGCGCCGCACCGGCTGCGTAGAGCATCGCCACCATGGCCCCCTGCCTTCCGGGATAGAAGGCTTGGATGAGCAGGATGTACACGGGGAGTCTGGCCCCGCACGACATGAGAGGGAGAACGAGCATGGTCGCGAGCCTGTCGCGCCTGTCCTCGAGCGCCCTGGTGGCCATGAGAGCGGGCACCGTGCATCCGAAGCCCAGCAGCAGGGGTATGAAGCTCCTCCCGTGAAGGCCCACCCTGTGCATGAAGCCGTCGGTGAGAAACGCGGCCCGGGCCATGTACCCGCTGTCCTCCAGGAGCGTCATCACCATGAAGAGGACGGTCATGCCCGGCAGGAACTGGAGCACGCCGCCCACGCCGCCCATAACCCCGTCGCGGACCAGCGACGACAGCGCGCCCGGGGGCAGGACATCGGCGGCGATTCCGCCCAGAGCCTCGAACAGCGAGCCCACCAGGCCGGCCAGCGGGGCGGACGCTCTGAAGGTGAGCCAGAAAGTGGCGTACATCACAGCGGCGAACACGGGTATGCCCCAGAGGCGGCTCAGGAGCACGTCGTCTATCCTCCGCGTGAGATCCCGATCCGTGGATCTCCGGACGATGCCCGGAATGCACTCCCTCACCACCCCCCGCGCGATCCCGTGCCTCGCCCGTGTCACCACCAGGTCCGGCGTCTCGCCGAAGACCCTGGCGATCTCCTTCGAGGCCTTTTCCACCGCGTGTGCTATCCTCGCCGAGGTCTCTCTGCCAAGCGACAGCTGAACCAGGCGCCATGCCGCTTCGCTCCCCTCCAGCAGAGACGCGGCCAGATAAGCCGGTGCCGCCGGCACCCTGGACGGGGGGATCTGTGCAGCGATATCTACAAGCTGTCTGTCCAGCTCGTCGCCGAAGCTTATCCGTCTCGGGCGGGGATTCGCGGAAGAGACCGTCAGGACGGCCTGCAGGAGCTCCTCGGTCCCGGCGCAGGTCCTGCCGCAGGTCTCGACCACCGGAACTCCCAGAAGGCGCGACAGCACCGCGGAGTCGGGGGCAGAGCCGGCGCGCCGCGCCTCGTCTATCATGTTCAGCGCCACCACGACGCGCCGGCCCATGTGCAGGAGCTGGATCGTCATGGCCAGCCCGCGTTCGAGGTTGGTGCTGTCGAGTACGCTCACCACCACGTCGAAGGATCCCGCGAGAAGAGCCCTCACCGCCAGCTCCTCGTCGGGACTCGAGGGCCTCGTTCCGTACATGCCGGGAAGATCGGTCATCTCCAGCAGACGGTCGCCGCGGCGAATGCGGCCTACCGCGGTGTCCACGGTGACGCCTGGATAGTTCCCCTCGGCTTCCGCCATGCCGGTCATGCAGTTGAAGAGCGTGCTCTTCCCGCAGTTGGGATTGCCCGCGAGGGCCACCCTGAGGGTCTTCACTCGGCAGGAGCCTCCTCGACCTCGACGGACGCGGCCTCGCGCCTGCGAAGGGTCAGGGAGGAGTTCTCGAGCCTTATCTCCACCGGCCCTCCCAGCGGGGCGCGGCGGACCACCTCCACCTCGACTCCTGGAAGGAGCCCCATCTCGGCGAGCCTCTGCCTCGCGGTGCAGTCGGAGTGCAGATGCAGTATGCGCGCCCTGGCCCCCGGAGGGAGGTCGGACAGCGCGAGGCCCATACCGCCCCTGCGCCTCCTGCACCGGCCGGGCGGAGCCGCGGCGAGGCAGCCGGTGGGCTCGGCGCCCCTGAACGCGGCGCCGATCTTGTCCCCTCCGAGCATCCGGAGCTCGGTGAACTGGGCGAAGGCCACGAGATGGGAGAGGGTGTCGGAACTCACGTGGTGCTCGAGCGCACAGGCGTCGCTCTCGGCCGCGGAGGGCTCGACGCCCAGGATGTCGCGGAGGAAGAACAGCAGGAAGTCGTGCCGCGACGCCAGCCTCTGGGCCGCCTTCGCGCCCTCCCCGGTGAGGGTGATGCTCCTTCCCGAGGAGTAGCGGACGAGGCCGTCCCTGTCGAGCTTCCGGAGGGCCTGGCATACGCTCGCCGGGCTCACGGACCTGTTCTTCGCAATGTCGGTGACGCGCGGCTTCCGACCGGATCGCACTATCCTGTAGACGGAGAGCAGGTAGTCCTCCATGCTCTCCGTAAGAGCAGCCTGCTTCTCCATGCCGCACCTCCGGGGTCATCTCGATTGTTAGGCATGCCTAATATAAGGGGCGGGCTGTGCGCGGCAAGAGCCTATGGCCGGAAACCCCGCGCGCCGCCGGGTATCCGGCAAGTTTCGTGAACATCCTGCGGCGGTCTGCGATGTCCGGGAAACGGTCCGTCGCGTGAGGGACGGAGGCGAGCCGGGGAAAGGCTCCCCGGCTCGATTCGGCGTCAGGACTGCCTGCCTCGCTGCTTTCTCTTCAGACCGGGCGGCACCGGAGCCTTCCGATCCCAGACCACGGGCCTGTTCTCGGACTGCTCCTTCACCAGCGTGCGGCCCTCGGCGCATCCGAACTCGAAGGCCTCCAGGTTGACCCTGCGGAAGCGCTCGGGCGTCCGTGCGGATATGACCCTCTTCCAGGCCTCGAACGGGAAGTACCTCGTGATCGAGGCGAGGACGCCGAGGGCTATCATGTTCGCCGTGAGAGCGGACTCGAACTTCTCGACAGCCACCCGCGTGAACGGATACCTGTAGACCGTGCCGACGGCCGGAGTCTGGTCGCAGAACGTGGAATCCACGATGACGATCCCCGTCTCCTTCACCTCTTCGCCGAAGGTGTCGCAGCTCTCCTGGTTCATGGCGAGGAGAACGTCGATCTCGCGGCAGTTGGGGAAAAGTATCTCATCACGGGACACTATCACGTCGGTGCGGCTGGCGCCTCCGCGCGCCTCAGGCCCGTAGCTCTGCGTCTGGCATACGTTGAAGTCCTCGGCCATCGCCACTTCGGAGAGTATGCGGCCGGCCAGGCCCAGACCCTGCCCTCCCGAGCCGCTCAGCCTTATCTCGGCGTATCTCATTCCCCGACCTCCCCCGAAGACCGCACCCTGCGGCAGAGTTCGAGGTAGAGATCGGTGTACTCGGGCGCCTCCCTGTCCGCGAGGACTCCCCTCACGATCTTCCCCGCGAGCTCCTCCGGCTTCATGCGGGCGGCCTGGGCCACGTTGACCGAGTCGTCCCTGAGGGACTCCATCATCCTGACGGCGTCGCCCAGCCTGTTGTCCCTGCCGTAGTTGGTGGGGCAGGGCGAGATGGCCTCGACGACGCTGAAGCCCTTCTTCTCGAGGGCCTTCCTTATGAGCCCGTCGAGTTCGATCACGTGGTACACCGTACCGCGCGCGACGAACACGCTTCCTGCGGCCTTCAGGAGCTCGCAGATGTCGAATTCGGGCTCGACCATTCCGTAAGGAGAGGTCTTCGTGATCTTCTCGAGCGGGGTTGTGGGCGAGTGCTGTCCGCCCGTCATCCCGTAGTTGTAGTTGTTCACTATCACGGCGGTGATGTCGATGTTCCTGCGCGCGGAGTGGATGATGTGGTTGCCGCCGATCGCCAGCGCGTCGCCGTCGCCCATCACGGCGATGATCCTGAGTTCGGGGTTGGCGAGCTTTATCCCCGTGGCGAAGGCCAGCGCCCTTCCGTGCATCGTGTGCAGAGTGTTGAAGTCGAGATAGACGGGCATGCGGGAGGTGCATCCGATGCCCGAGACGACCATGACCTCGTTCTTGCTCCATCCCAGGCTGTCGACGGCCCGGATTATGGATCCCATCACTATGCCGATGCCGCATCCCGGGCACCACACGTGGGGGAACTTCTTCTTGGCCCTCAGATACTTGTGCTCGTAGGGAAACTCGGCCGGCATCACATCACCTCCATGGCCGCGGCGACTATCTCGTCGGGCGTGATCTCGTACCCGTCCACGCGCTGGACGGGTATCACCCTGACGGTGTCGGAAGTCAGCCTCTCGACTTCGTGGATGAGCTGCCCCTGGTTGAGCTCGGGGACTATGATCACGTCCTTCTCGTCGAGGTGCTGCTTCACCTCCCTGTCGGGGAAGGGCCAAAGGGTGACGGGCCTGAAGACCCCGACCCTCCTGTGCTTCTTCTCCAGCATGACCTGGGCGGCCTTCGCGGACCTCACCACCGAGCCGTAGGCGAAGATCACCACCCTCGAGTGCTCCACGTCGTGCATCTTCACCTCGACGAGCTCGTCGAGGCGCCTCGCGACCTTGTGCTTCAGGCGTTCCATCATCTCGTTGACCTCGTCGCGGCGCCTCGTGGGGAAGCCCTGCCTGTCGTGGGTGAGCCCCGTCACGTGGAAGCGGTAGCCGGAGCCGTAGCACGCCATGGGCGAGACGTTCGAGGCCGTAGGATGGTAGTGCTCGTACCACTCCTTCGGGGTCTCGGGCACAGGTCTCTCGATCACCTCCACCTCCTCCCGGCGGGGGAAGGTGACGCGTTCGCGCATGTGCCCGATGACCTCGTCCGAGAGCAGGATGACGGGGGTGCGGAACGTCTCGGAGAGGTTGAAGGCCCTTATGGTGAGATCGAAGCACTCGCGCACCGTGGCCGGTGCGAGGACTACGGCGGGATGGTCGCCGTGGGTTCCCCAGCGGGCCTGCATCACGTCGCCCTGAGAGACCTGCGTGGGGAGACCGGTCGAGGGGCCTGCGCGCATGACGTCGACCAGGACGAACGGGATCTCGGCGATGCAGCCGAATCCCAGACCCTCCTGCATCAGGCTGAAACCGGGCCCGCTGGTGGCTGTCATGGATTTCGCACCGGCGAGGCTGGCGCCCATGACGGCGCTGATGCTCGCGATCTCGTCCTCCATCTGGATGAAAACGCCCCCGAGCCTGGGAAGCTCGCGGGCCAGGATCTCGGCGATCTCGGTGGAGGGTGTGATGGGATATCCGCCGAAGAACCTCACTCCGCTGGCCAGGGCTCCGAGGGCCACGGCCTCGTTGCCCTGCACCAGCCTGGTCTCTCCCCAGGGAACGGTCATTCGGTCTCGCCCTCCTCCCGCATCCTCTCGAGCTCCTCGGTCACTGTCACCGCAAGGTCGGGGCAGCGGCGGGCGCACATGTAGCACTTGATGCACAGCTCGGGGTGCACAACGTGCGCCTTCTGCCCCCGGCCCATCTCCAGCACCTTCTTCGGGCAGAAGGCCACGCATATCCCGCAGCCCTTGCACCACTCGTGGAAGATGTGGACGTAGGACCGAACCTCCCCGCGGTCCTTTCCGCCGTCCCTCCCGGCAGCCTCTTCGGTTGCGGGGGGGGGCGTCTCCCTGGAACCCTCTCCGGAGACCTCCCGCATCCCTACATCCCCTTCCGCGGCTTACCCGCCCCGGTGAAGGGCTCCAGCACCTCCGCCAGGTCGGGCTTTCCAATCTCCTCGAGGTCGTACGTCACCCTTACGAATGGCTTGTCGATCCTTATGACCCGGCCGAGGTCTATCGGAGTCGCGACTATGACTGCGTCGCATTCGCAGTTCCGGATCGTGGCCTCCAGGTCCTTCATCTGCTCGGCGCCGTAGCCCATCGCGGGGAGCACCAGGGCTTCCTCACGATCGGCATAGTACCTGTCGAACGTGTCGGCGATGGATCCAACCGCGAACTCGCGGGGATCCACCGTGCCGGTCGCCCCGAAGCGCTCGGCCGCCACGAAGCCCGCGCCGTACTCCATGTCCCCGTGGGTGAGGGTCGGGCCGTCCTCGACCACCAGAACGGTCTTCCCCAGGATGACGCCCGGATCGGACACGCTCACGGGGCTGGCGGCTTCGATTATCCGCGCGCGGGGATTCGTCCGACGGACGTTGCCGCGCACCTCGTTGACGTCCTCGGGGTAGGCCGAGTCGATCTTGTTGATGACCACCACGTCGGCGAGCCTGAGGTTGGTCTGGCCGGGGTAGTAGGAGATCTCGTCTCCGGGCCTGTGGGGATCCACCACGGTTATCGTGAGGTCGGGCCTGAAGAAGGAGGTGTCGTTGTTGCCGCCGTCCCAGAGGACGATGTCGGCCTCCTTCTCGGCCTCGCGAAGGATCGCTTCGTAGTCCACTCCGGCGTAGACGACCATGCCGCGGGCGATGTGGGGCTCGTACTCCTCCATCTCCTCTATGGTGCAGCGGTGCTTCTCGAGATCCTTTATCGTTGCGAAGCGCTGGACCTTCTGGGCCGCCAGATCACCGTAGGGCATCGGATGGCGGACGACGACGACCTTCTTCCCGGCCGCACGGAGCAGTTCGGCCACCCTGCGGGTGGTCTGGCTCTTGCCGCAGCCGGTTCGGACCGCTGTCACCGCGATCACCGGCTTGCCGCTCTGCAGCATGGTCGAGCGCACGCCGATCATCGTGAAATCCGCTCCAGCCGCGTTGCAGCGGCTTGCCAGCGCCATCACGTGGCTGTCCGACACGTCGGAGTAGGCCATCACGCACAGGTCCACCGAACGCGAGGCGATGGTCTCCTCGAGTTCGTTCTCGGGGATGATCGGGATTCCTCCGGGGTAAAGGCCGCCTGCCAGCTCGGACGGATACCTCCTGCCGGCGATGTCGGGAATCTGAGCGGCGGTGAAGGCCACGACCTCGAAAGACTCGTTCCCCCTGAAAACCGTGTTGAAGTTGTGGAAGTCGCGCCCTGCCGCGCCGAGTATCAGCACTTTTCTCTTCAGCATGGACCTCGTCCTTTCCGCAAGTGTGGTGCGTTCTTGCAGGAAAGCAACAGCGGGCCCGAGACGACGGAGCCCGGCCTCTCCCGACAGGTGAAAGCGGCCGATCCTCGAAGGCCCGGCCGGTCCAGAATCTTCATACGGCGGTATGATTTGTCAACACCGACGGCCGGCGGGTCCGGGGCCGGCCCGGGCTGTCAGGCCCGGCGGTTCCGCGCTCTCCGGCCGGTCTGCCGGATCCGGTCACGGGCGGGGAAGCGTCTTTCGAGCAGGAGGCAGAACAGCCAGACGAACATGATGCCCGTTCCCCAGCCTCCCGCCAGGCCGGTCGCAACCCGGACGGCGTTGAGGCTCTCGTAGAGTCCGACAGCCTGGAGGAGCCCGTCGAGCGCCATCGGGGCGGTCATGGCCAGCCCGTCGAGGGGGCGGCGCACGCCCATTCCCGTAATGCCCGTCACGGCAGTCCCGGTCCCGAGCCCGGCCCAGAACGCGGTGCATCTCGCGCACAGCCCGCTCAGACCCCAGGGAAGGGTCAGGCAGCGCCGAGGCAGGCGGTGACAGGTGTAGCCCAGAAAGCGCCCCAGCGCCGCCCCGAAATCCCCTCCGACCACCGGCTGGACAAGGGATGCGGCCAGCATCGCCAGCGCCGGGAGCGACGCGACGACGAACACGGCGGCACGGGCCGAGGGGCTCGTGAACGGCGTCAGCCGTCGGCCCATGTGCTTCTGGTCCAGTCGAACCGCTCGCGAAGGGTTCCGATGCCGAGGAGCTCGAGAGCTGCGTACTCGCCCATCTCTATCGAGTGGTCCATGTTGTTGTAGCGGAAAAGGCCCTGCCTCCCGCACGTGACGATTCCGGGGAGGGCGTCGAAAGCCTCGAGGAGGATTCCCGATCTGACCTCGTACCCCCTGTCGTAGATCGGGTAGGCATGAGCCTGCCTCGTGACGGCATGCCCCATGACCTCGCCGGTCCGGAAGAGACCGAGCCTCTCTCCTCCGCTCACGCATTCCGCCGCCAGCGCTTCGCCCCCGTTCCAGATCTGGTCGCCCTCCTGGCAGGTGAATTCGAAGACGACCTGCCCGCCGGACTCCGAGACCGACGGATCGAAGTTCTCCGGGATGGAGAGCCTGTTGAACCTGTAGCAGTCCTCCGGTGTGTAGATCCAGTGGTCACGCGGTTCCGGACGCTTCGCGAGCCTGAGCGTGACGAACACGATGCTCCTGTATGAGAGCGAGGCGGCGGCCTCGCGGGACCGTTCGTCCAGCATGGGGGCCGCGAGCTCGGCCAGCCTTGTCACGGGAATCGAGCTTATCAGACCGTCGGCTTCCAATGCGCCTGCGGTCGTCTCCACCACGAATCCTCCGGGACCGCGCGATATCGAGAGGGGTTCGACCGATGTCATCAGGGCCCCCCCGCCCTCCCTCACTCTCGCGGCGAAGGCCTCCGAGATCCTCCCGATGCCGCCCCTGGGGTAGTGGAACGTGCTCACCAGGCTCCTGGCGCCCTTCTCCCCCCGGGGAAAGAGCGTCTCCCTCACGAGCCCCGTGAGGCTGGGCACTGTTATGCGCTGGCTGGCCCAGTCCGGCGAGAGGCTCGAAGGGGGGATCCCCCAGAGCTTGGCGGTGTAGGGACCGAAGTAGATGTCGTAGAGGCAGCGGCCGAAGCGGTTGACCACCCAGGTCTCGAAGCTGTCGTCGGGAAGCCCGCCGAAGAGCCTCCTGCCCCTCCTGGCCATATAGCTGGCCATCATGGCGGCCCCCTTGCGGAGGGGCATCCTCCGGAGCACGTCTCCGAGGCTCAGGGGATAGAGGAAGTACCGGTCGAGCAGACGAATGCGGCTCAACCTCTCTACCTGGAGCAGGTCGCCTCCCAGCAGGGCGGACACTCTGGCGAGGACGGCGGGGTTCCTGGTGTGGAAGCGGTGGGGGCCGAAGTCGAAATGGAATCCGCCGACCCTGCAGGTGGCGGCGAGTCCTCCCGGTGCGGCCTCCTTCTCGACGACGACGGTTCGCACGCCGTGAGAAACGAGGACGTCGGCGGCGCTGAGGCCGGCGAGGCCGGCACCCAGGACTACGACTCTCCCCGGGCCGCCCGGCGCCATCTCCGCTACTCCGTCCATCGGATTCTGGGAACCTCGTCCGGCTCGAGGGGGCTGTGAGCCTTCACATACGCGACCACCGCGTCGAACAGGGTGCATCCCGCGGGCACCGCCTCGAACTCCCTCATGACGTCGTATCCAACGTTGCCCTGGACTAGATAGCCCGTGGTGGCGAGGACGTAGGCTCTGGACGAATCGACCGGTTCGCCACCCACGATCAGGGATTCGATCTTGGCCATGTCCGGCAGAGCCTGGTTTCTCACCGCGGTGAATCCAGCCGGCTCCATGTCGCGCCTGCGCCCCTGCATCCCGGTCTCCAGAATCCTCCTGAGCTGGGCTCCGGTCACCTCGACGAGATAGAGGTCCTCCTCGAACGGAATGGCCTCGTAGATCATCCTCGGCGTGATCAAGCCCCTGGGAATGGACGACCTGATCCCCCCGCGGTTCACAAGGGCAACGTCGGCCCCCGTACATTCCAGCACGGCATCGGCGACCAGCCTTCCCATCGGATGCTCGGCGCCTCCCCTGGGGATCTCCTCCAGGGCCTCTCCTATCACCTCGTCCATGCCCGCCTCGGCCACGGTCCTGAAGGACTCGATCAGCGCCAGAGCCTCGGGGTCCGGCTGGAACTCGTCGTGGAGGAGGTTGACGATCTCCTCGCCGCGCGGCAGTTCGTACCCTGTCACCGTGCGGGCCTCGGAGTCTATCAGCAGCCTGATGTGCCCCACACCCGTCCCGTTCGCATAGCCCTGCACCACGATCGTTCCGGTGAAGGGGTTCACCCAGGGGCGCGCAAGGCCGTAGTGGATGTGGCCCGACACGATGAGGGCGATTCCCGGCAGGAGCGAGGAGAGTTCGGCGTTGTTGAGGGCGAACTCCTTGTCGAACTCCTCCCCCGAGATCCAGGCCTGTCTCACGGACTCCACGTATCTTCCGGGATCCGAGGGTTGACCCAGGTGGGACAGGACGAAGACGATGTCGGCGCCGCTGCGGCGGGCCTCCTCCATCGCCGCTCCGACGGACTCCTCCTCGTCGAGGAAGGAGTAGCCCTCCAGCAGCGCAGGGTCCACCAGCCCCCACGTATCGGAGGTCGAGAGTCCGATGAGCGCGATCTTCACGCCCTCGAATTCGAAGAATGTCATGGGCTCGATGCCGCAGGGGGGAAGCCCGGTGGCTTCCTCGACGAAGTTGCAGGACAGCACCGGAAAGTCCGCGGCCGCGGCGATCGCGAGGGCGTTGGCCGCTCCGTCGTCGAAATCGTGGTTCCCGAGCGTCATGGCATCGTAGCCGACGAAGTTCATCCACCGCACCACGGAAGCTCCGAGGTCGTAGCCGCCGACGGGGGTGCCCTGGTAGATGTCACCGGCGTCGAGGAGGAGTACGTACCCCCCGGTTCCGGCCGCCTCCCTTCTGACCGAGTCCACATAGGAGGCGAGCCAGGCGGCGCCGCCGATCTCGGGCGGGAAGTCCGGGTTGAGGAACGTGGCGTCGCGGGAGACGATCCCTCCATGGACGTCGTTCGTGTGCAGTATGTCCAGAGTGAAAACCCTCGCGAGGCAAGGCGCCGAAGCAGCCGAGAGCAGGAGGAGCGCCGCCGCCGTCCGCACGACGCCAGCCCTACAGCGAGATCCTGCGGCTCAGTGAGAGCAGCAGGACAGTCTCCGTCTCCTCGACGGAGAGGCTGTCGCCTTCGGAGAAGGACGGGAGCGAGCCGACATCCACCTGCTCCCACGTCCTCGGGGAGAAAAGGCCTCCGGCATCCAGGGTCCATCCGGAGAGGTCGAAGCCGAGACCGGCGGTCACGGACACGCAGTCGAGGCAGCGCGCAATGGGGGAGCGGTCGTATCTGAAGCCGAAGCGGCATTCGGGCCCGCCTCCGGGCAGGCTGTTCTCCACGCCGGCGGACGCGCTCCAGGAGTCACGCAGACCCATGTCCGCGCCGTCGAATCTCGCACCGGACATCGCCCTGTAGGAGAATTCCGCGGTGAAGACGCTCCTGAGGGAGTTTCCGGGAATCCAGAGGAAGCCGGCGCGGGCGAGGGGCGGAAGGTCGAGCGGGCCGTCGGCGTCTCCGGACCATCCGGCCGAGAGTGGGGCCTCGACTCCCGCAGAAGCCGTCACCCTTCGGGAGGGGCGCGCGGTGAACGCGGCGCGGACCGTCACGACCTCGAGGTCGGATTCCTGGGTCTCGAGTACGTCGGGAATGCTCTCGTCCACCCAGATCTGCCTCCAGGTCTCCTCCCGCGTGCACGAGAGCCAGCCCGCCCCCAATCCGAGGGAGAGAGCATCGAGGGGAGAGAACGACGCCGAGGCGCAGAGTTCCCCGGCCGTGCCGGATATGGAGAGGGCCTCGCTTCCGAGCAGGGCGTAGTACTCGCTCCTCACCTCCCTGTCCCAGTCGTAGCCGAAGCCGTTCCGCGCCCTCCAGCCGGCCGCGAGCCCGAGCCCCCGGGGCATGCCGTCGAAACCGGCCAGCGAAGCGGCCACGCCTCCCGGGAAGAGGTCGGCCGAACGGTCGAAGGAGTGCTCGGCCTCCCCGATGGAACTCCCGAATGAATCGTAGACGGTCCGGGTCCTCTTCTCCATCTCCAGGTCCATCCCGGCGGAGGCGCAGAGAGACAGCCCGACGCCGGCGGAGACGGCCGCCGACGGGTTCGCCAGGGCGCCCATGGGCGAGGGATCCATGAACTCCGCCCGGCCCATCGCGAGGGAGCGTGCGGTGACCGGAAATCCGGGAGTGCCCAGGAGACAGTCCTCCGGGAGTCCGCCGGTCATCGCGGCGAGAGCGAGCAAGCCGCCGAGCAATGTCATGTCACCCTCCGCTCTACCAGCGCAGATCGAGCTGGCAGTTGATACCGTAGCTCTCCGCGTGATCGCCGAAATCCCTCACGGGGCTGCCGGGGTCGCCCTCGTAGTAGTACTGGTCCTCGGGATCGGGCCTGTAGAGCCCGTTCCTCGGGAAGAAGGTGTCCTTGCGCAGCAGCCGGAGGCGTATCTGGATGTTGTCGGATATCTGCTCCTTGACAGTCACGTAGAACTTCGTGCCCCTGCCGTCCAGGAAGTCGATTCCCGTGTCCTCGAACTCCCACTGGCTCATCCCGTCGGTGGTCCAGAGCGTCGTTCCGCCCAGCACGGAGAACCCGGGCGTGAAGCGGTGCTCCCACCTTGCGCTCAGGAATCCCCCGCTCATCAGCCTGTCGTCGGTGTAGAGAGGGTTGGGCGTCAGCTCCACCAGCCCCGCCCGCACGCCGATTTCGAAGTAGTCCCCGCCCGCCGGGAGGACGATGGTTCTCAGCGTGGCCTCGTGGGTCACCGAGCTTGTCGGCAGGAGATCCTGCATCTTCGTCTTGTCCTGCAGCTTGTACTTCAGCCTGAACCGGAGGGGGAACACGGGCCTGTATTCCAGCTCCCCCTGGAACCTGTAGTTCTCGAAGCCCCAGGGGATCGAGCGCCACACATCCAGATAGACCTTGGGAAACAGAATCTGCCGGCTGACCTGGAAGCGGGATTCCAGGTAGATCCCCTCCTCGGGCTTCGGAACCGGCCAGTCCGCGAGGTCGGCCGCCGAGGGGTCGTTCAGATAGTAGGGCTTCTCGAACACCGTATCGTCGAATCTGCTCTGCTCCGCGAATCCCCTGCAGTAGGGGTTTGTGTATTCCAGGTCGTAGTGCCTTATCGAGCAGAGCAGGTAGAACCAGTCGTTCTGCCATCTTGCGCCGCCTACGGCCGCCATGGCGTCGTTGTCCTGCATCGCGGCCTCCCCCTCGACGCCGAATCCGCCCAGGACGGTCTGCCCCGAGACCGACCAGGCCGACAGGGCGTCGCCTTGGGGCATGACGGAGTACTCCGGGCAGTTCCAGACCTCCGCGTCGTTCGGAATGTCCAGGAATTCCGGGTCGGGGACCAGGCTGTCGCTCCAGGAGACGGTCAGCGCTCCGGCTCCGACGAAGGTCCCGCAGGGAAGGAAGCCGCCCAGGTCGAAATAGCCGTAGCCTCCCGCGGCGGTCTCCTGCAGTGCTCCGGCCATGGCGGAGGTGCGCCAGCGGGAGAGCACGAGCGAGTTCGGCGTGCCGTCGGAGTTCATGATGGCGTCCCGGGGGGCCGACGAGACGAAGGCGTATCCCACCAGAGGCCCGCTGCGCACCTCGCACGCCGCCCCGGTGAACGCGGCCTGCCGTGTCGAGGTGAGGTCGGGATGCAGACCCCGGGGCCTGTAGAGAGAGCGGCTCATCAGCTCGTCGGCGTTGTCCACCAGGAGGCCCTGGTTGAGGGAGAGCCTGTAGTTCCCGAGTATCACCTGGTGGAGCGGTCCGAGGCGGTGCAGGGAGGCGAAAGCCTTCGCGACGTCGTAGGTCTCGCTTATCACGCCCATGTCCATGCCGGAAAGGAGGCCGTGCCCGGCGGTTGACCAGCGTCCCCGGGAGAGCCTGATGCCCCCTCTCCACCTGTCCCCGAGGCCCAATCGGAGCCTTTGAACGCTTCCTGTCACGCCTCGGGCGCCGGCCAGCTCGTCGCGCTCCGAAACGAGCTGTTCGTACAGCGCGGCGCTGTCGACGGGACTGCCCGAATAGTCCCTGCCTCCGGACTCCATGTCCCCGATTGCGCTGCCCAGGTCGTCCAGGCGCGCAGCCAGCGATCCTTCGCCCTCCGACCGCCCTGCGCCCCCGTCCACGGTCACGCGCAGTCCGCCGAAGAAGTCGGTGCTGGAGAGGTCCAGCTCGCGGGTTGCGACATAGTCCCTGAGATTCCTGTAGCCGTAGTAGCTCAAGCCGTCGCTCCCGCGAAGGGAAGCCACGCCCGAGACAGGGCCCAGATCGCGCAGTCTCCGCTCGACGGCGGCGGCGTCCACGATGCTCACTCTGTCGAGCATCCGGAGGTCCCAGTGCCTCAGGCCGTTCACCGGCATCGGGCGGATCAGGAGGTTCTCCCATTCGTCCACGGCTGCGTCGCCGGGACCGTCCTCGACCGCGAGCCTTTCCATGAGGTCCATCACCGCGGGGCTCAGAGAGCCTTCCGCGCGGGGCGACACCATGCAGTTGTCCCTCAGCCACGCAAGGCTCGATGCAGTCATGCCGGGTATCTCCGCCACCTCGTATATGTCCGCGAATCCCCCCGTCGAGAGCGCGCGCGAGTAGATGGAGTCGGCCTGCTCGTCGGTGATCCCCTCCAGTGCGCGGAGCTGCTCCAGGGTCGCCGTGTTGAGGTCCACCCTGCCGAAAGGACCGGCGGCGGCCAGGATCGCGAGCAGGAAGCTAGAAGACATAGGTGATCCCGGCCTGGTGCGTGGGCTGGAGGTCGGGATGCGACTGGACCGCGTACTCCAGCCTCACCCCGGACACGCAGGCCGACAGCCCGCCGGAGATGGTGACCGGGGATGTGCCGACTCCGGCCATGAGGCTCAGAGGGCCGACCGGGACGGCCTGCCCGGCGTGGACCCTCGTTCCGCGGAAGTCCCTCGACAACGAGAAGCGGGATTCCATGCCGGCGGAGGGCTCGTAGGCCACACCCGCGTCGATCCTCCTCTCGAGGTGCTCTCCGCTCTCTCCGATGCCGCTCTCGAACGGGTTGCGGACCGACGCCCCTATCCTCCATCGCCCGCAGATCCTCGCCTGGAATCCGGCGTTCAGCGACAGGGCGGTCGCCGAGCCGTAGCTCGAAACCCCGTCGCCGATGCTCACGGCTCCGAGGGTGGGCTGGATCCCGAAGGCGAGCTCCCTCCCGAGCATTCCCGAGATGGTCACGGCCACCATCTGCTCGGAGTACTCGCTGAAGCCGAACTGCCGGATGGACGCCGAGCCCCGCCAGGTTCCGCGCAGGGGCATGGAGACATCCAGACCGTGGGTCGCGAGGTCGGTGATGGAGAAGGGCAGGCGGCTGGAGGCGGTCACCGACCAGCCTGCGCTTCCGGCCGGAGAGGCGGGGTTCGAAAGCACCGAGACAGCTCCAGTCCCCATCACGCCCGTCGAGCCCATCGCCTGGTCGGCGACTCCCAGCTCCAGCTCTTCGAAGGCCGCGAGGGCGGGCGGGGCGGCGGCCAGCACGAGTGAAGCGGCGAAGAGCATCGTTTTCATGGGAACCACCTCATTCCAGGCCGGCGGCCACCACGACCGTCTCGGTCGTGACGAGCCGCCCGCCGTCGGGGGCTATCCCCTCGAGAAGGACGATGTAGGGTCCAATCGGCAGGATCTCCTCGCTGTCGTCCCTGCCGTCCCATTCGACGACGTCGCCCCCCGCCCTGGAGCTGGCCAGCCGGGCGACCTCCCTTCCGGCCCTGTCGAACACCTTCAGGGTGAACCTGAGCCCCGGCGCTCCCCCGTATTCCATGAGTATCGCCTCGCCCGACGAGGGGGAGAAGGGGGATTCCGACAGCAGGTCGAGATGGAAGAAGTCCGGTATGGACGGGGTGTAGAACGCGAGATCCTCCTGGTAGCGTGGCAGAAGCTGGTAGCCGGTGGTATATGGGGGCTCGGAATCGTACTGGCCGCCGATTCCGGTGAGGAAGAGCCGCACCCCCGGCTCGATCCCGGACACCGAGATTCCGGTGGTCCCGTTCACCCTGACCGCGATGGCGGTCTCCCCGTTCCAGACGCTGAAGTTGAAGCCGCCTCCGGACTGCGAGGGCGTGGTCGCCACAGTCACCCAGACGGGGCCTGATGGGTCTCCGGCCCTGAGGAGCATGCTCTCGAGGGGCTCCGAGACTCCCTGGTGCCTGGCGAGCTGGACGGGCTCGGGAACACCGGGGGAACCGAGGTACTCGTAGTCGTCCGGCGAGGAGGGTTCTATCTCCGTGAGGCCGTTGTACTGAGCGATCTCGCCGGTGATGCGGAGGAGGTCGCCCGGCCCCACGGGGAAGGACGGCGGGTCGTAGGCATATACGTTTATGCCGGCCGCAGCGTCCTGGACGTAGAAGGAGACGCCGCTCCCGGAGAACAGGTCCGGTTCGCAGGTGGCCACGGCCTCTATGGTCACGGTCTGCCCGAGGAGGTCCGGCAGGCCGTCCCCGTCGGCATCCATTCGGGCCTCCGACACCGTCACTGCAAGAGCCGGACCCGCCGCCAGCGGCAGGGCGAGAAGGAGCAGCTTCATTCGACCTCCATTCGGTCAGACCGGGCGTCCAGACGCATCTCTTCGTCGGTCAGCCGGGCGGCCCTCTCCAAGGCCTCCTCCGGCGACATCCTGCCGTACAGCACTATCTCCACGGCTTCGGAGAGGAACTCCCTGCCGTCGTACCAGGCGGTGGTCTGGGGCTCGAACCGCGCGTATTCGAGCTGGCCGATAACGCGCTCGAGCCCGGGGTGCCTCTCGATCTTCTCGAGTGCTTCGGGCTCCCGGAGAGCGGACCTCACAGCAGGCAGGTATCCGCTCCCGGCGAACCATCTCGCCTGCTGACGGGGCTCCAGGAACCATGTCGCGAATTCCCATGCGGCCGCCACCCGGCGGGGATCGTCGGAGCGGAAGACGACGACGTTCGTCCCGGCTATGAAGACCGCGTGCTCGCGGCCCGCCGGCAGGGGCGCGACTCCGATCCTGAAAGTCGGAAGACCGCTCTCGGCCCTCCTCTCCATGTCCTCCAGCAGGTAGGCCAGCGAGGTCACGGATCCTTCGACCAGCCCGGTCCTCCGCTCGGAGAAGGCTCTCTGGTGCTCGAAACCGCTGGCGAGGAAGACCGATCGGTCCTCGTGGAGGAGCGACTCGAGATACGACAGCGCCTCGATTCCCATCGGGGAGTCGAAGGCGGTCTCCGTGCCGTCTTCGGAGAGGAGACTGCCTCCGGCCTGCGCCAGCAGGCACTCGAAGGTCCAGACGCTCACGGTGATGCCCGCCCCCCATCGATCGCCCTCGTCGAGCAGGTCGCCGTCCCCGTTGGAGTCCAGGCAGAGCCTCCCGAGGAGCTCCCTCTGCTCCTCCCACGTCTCCGCGGGCGACAGTCCCAGGCTGTCGAAGAGGTCCGCATTGTAGTAGACGAGAGGCACGCTCTTGTTGAAGGGAAGGCTGTATATCCGCCCCCCGAAGGTGTTGTCGCGTCTGAAGACGTCGAACACGTCCGGCCAGATCGAATCGCGGAAGGCGGGGGACAGATCCATCATGGAATCCAGGGGCACGATCGCCCCGCCCCTGATGAGCTGTGCCGTCCATGTCTCGTAGGCCTGCGCCAGGGCGGGCGGTTCGCCGGCCATGGCGGCGGCCATGATCTTCTGGCTGAGGGCTCTGTAATTCCCCATGGAGACGGGGATCACCCGGATGCCGGGATGTGTCGCGTTGAACTCGGCGATCAGGGTGTCCTCCAGCACGTCGCCCAGGGGTCCTCCCATGGCGTGCCAGAACACCACCTCGACGACCCCGCCCGGCTCGGCGGACCTGCCGCAGCCGAAGGATGCGGCGGCCAGTGCTGTCAGGATGCATGCGAGCGCTCTCGGGCTCAACCGGTCCCCCCGGGATTGGGTGTCACCAGCCTGAGCCGTGAATATAGAACGGCGCGGGGCGGATGGGTTCAGGGATAACGCGGATCGCAGGGCGCCGGGCACGGGCTGAGGCCGGCGCCGCACCATGCCGGGGGGTGGTCCTTCCCCTGTCAGAGGCGGATCAGAGGCAGCTCACGGCCGGAGCAGAAGGGAACCGGCGGCGGACGGACCGACTCTCCGCCCTACTTGTCTCGGCAGCATCCCCCGGAGCAGGTATGTCCTCCGGAGTCGTCGGAGGGCCTGGCGGCCTCGCACGAGCCCTTCCCTTCGGGGCAGGCTCCTTTCCGGTAGTCGGTGGCGTAGAAGCCGGCCCCCTTGAAGATGATGCCCGATCCGGTGCCTATGATGCGCCTGACGCTGCCTCCGCAGGAAGGGCATTTCGTAAGCGGGGCCTCGGTCATCTGCTGGAAACGCTCGAAGCGGCTTCCACAGCCTTCGCATTCGTACTCGTAGGTGGGCATCGTGCCTCCGGTTTCATTTCGGGCCCGACCCTGCCCTCAGGGTCGCAGGAAACGATACGCGATTCGATCAAGCAACAATCAGGCCAGCATCTTTGTCATGGCAAGTGGTTGCAGTGGAATGCAATGACATGGCATTTCCGGGCGGCGGCCGTTCCGGGCGGCCAGCCTGGCGCGCCGGATCAGCCGGCCTCCGCCACTTCCAGAGGGCGCACCCCCTCGTGAACCGCCGCCGCGATGCCTGCCGCTATGACCGGCAGGAACTGGGTGGCATGGAACAGGAGGGCGAGAACCATGGCCTGCCCGGTCGTCAGCTCCGTCACTGCGGGGAGCACAGCTGCGAGAGCGGCATGCACAGTCCCGGTGCCGGCGGGTGTCGGGACCAGCATGCCGAAGGCGGCCAGAACGAGCACAATCACCGGGTAGTGCCATGCCAGCGGCAGTCCGAGCGCGTAGAACACCGGGTAAATGGAGAGTGCGAGGCTTCCCCACACCCCTGCCGAGGTCAGCGCGAGGAAGAGCACCTCCCTGCCGCTCTGGATGGTCGCCAGTCCCTCGGAGAACGAAAGGAGCACACTCTCCAGCTTCTCGGCGGGGCGCTTCAGGCCCGCCCGGGCCAGGGGCCGGGCGACGGCCCGGGCGGCGCCGCCGCGCCATCTGCGCAGCGCCACCGCGAACAGGAGCATGAAGACGTACATGGCGCTGGCCGCCACCAGACCGAGCCGGACCCCGGCTCCCAGGCCGGACCAGAGCCCGGCGATGCAGCCGAGCGTCATGGCCGTCAGCGTAAGTCCGTCGAATATCCTGTCGAGAACCACCGTGCCCAGCGCGGAAGCCTTCGGCACGCCTGTGCGCCGTGACAGGAGCAGAACCCTCACTATCTCGCCGGCCCTTGCCGGGAGGATCGAGTTCACCATGAAGCCAGCCAGAAGAGGGAACGCAGCATCCCGGAAGCGGACCGCCCTGACCGGTCCCAGCAGGACCATCCATCGCAGGATCCTGAACACGTAGCTCGCCGCGAGCGGCGGCAGGACCACCAGCAGCCAGCCCCAGCGCGCATCCTCCAGGAGATCCAGCAGATCCCCCGGGGGGACCCTGCGGTAGGTCAGCCACAGAGCGAGCCCCGCCACGGCGAGGCCGATCGAGAGCTGGAGGAGGGTTCTGCCCCTCCTCATGAGCCGCGGACCGAGTTCTCCACGGCGAGGCACAGGGCGTGGCCGGCGGCAAGAAGGACCTCCTGCACGTGCCCGGGAAAGCCGGAAGGGGAGACGACTGCCGCATCGGCCGAAGCGGCGAATCCTCCGCCCTTCTCACCCGTCATCGCCACCACCTTCATGCCGGCCGCGCGGGCCGCTTCGACCGCCCGCAGGACGCTTGGAGAGGATCCGCTGGTGGATATGGCGACGAGCACGTCGCCTGTCCGCCCAAGGGCCTCGATCTGCCGCGCGAACACCCGGTCGTATCCGTAGTCGTTCGCCACGGCGGTGAGGACAGCCGTGTCCGCGGTCAGCGCAACGGCTCTGATCGGGGCTCTGTCCCTGCCGAACCGGCCGACCAGCTCCGCGGCGAGGTGCATCGAATCGGCGGCGCTCCCACCGTTCCCGCAGAAGAATACGGTGCCTCCGGCGCGGATCGAGTCCGCGCAGATGCCGGCGGCCCTCTCGAGCCCGCCGGGGTCGAGCGAACCGAGGGCGGCGACGGCCTCAGCCAGGTAGTCTCCGATCTCACCCATTGTTTCGCCTCCAGCGATTCAGAGCGTCCTGACGCGACGGAAGAACATAGCCTCTGGAGGTTCCCAGGGCGGAGTAGCGGGGCCTGCGGGCCGGAAGCCGGAGGTCCTCCCATCTCACGGGGATCGGATCCTCCATGCTCCCGGAGCGGAGCTCCGCGGCGAGTTCGAACGGAGAGACCTCTCCGGGGTTCACGAGGTGATAAAGGCCCATGCCTCCGTCACGGAGGATCGAAAGCACTGCATCCACGAGATCCGGGGCGTATGTGACGCACGCCTTCTGGTCCGTGACGGCGCGAACGGGGCCGGTGCGGGACGGATCCCCGGCGAGATACGGAACGATGCCCCTGTCGCCGGCGAAGAGCCAGGAGGTTCTGACCACCACGGAGCGCCCGGTCCCGAGCGCCAGAGCTTCGCCCTGGAGCTTGCTCCTGGCATAGGTGTTGGCGGGGGCGGTAGGATCGGCTTCGAGCCTCGGAGCGGAGCCGGGACCGTAGAAGGAATGATCGGTGCCGAAGGTGACCAGCAGAGGAGACACCGAGGCCAGGATGCCGACGGCGTCCCTGTGCAGGGCATACGCGGCGGCGGGATGCTCCTCGCAGCCGTCGACGTCGGTCATGGCGGCGCAGTTGATGACCACCCCGGCGCCCGACGACCTCACCGCTGAGCGCACCGCCTCGCAGCCGCCGAGCAGATCGAACTCCGGAAGGTCGAGGCCGGTGGCGGAGTCGCCCAGGGCGGACATGAAGTGCCTCCCCAGGAGCCCGGCCGAGCCGATGACGAGGAACACGGGCCGGCTCATGGCAGGGCCTCCCTGAGGAGCACGGGTCGCCCGCCCTCGACCACCGCGGACGGGTTCGTGCGGCAGAGGATGTCCCAGGATCCCCTTCCCGAGAGCGTGTCGATCTCGCCCCTGCACTCCGTCAGCATGGCATCTCCGGGATGATGGCAGTCGCTCGCCAGAACATGGCAGAGGCCGTCCCGCAGCAGGCGTTCCGCCGTTAGCCTGACGGCGGAAAGGGGGCTTCGCAGGCTGCGCAGGCTGATCTGCAGTGCTATTCCGGCCGAGGCAAGGGAGACGACGGCGGAGGATCTCCTCTGGGCGAAGCGATATCTCTCGGGATGCGCCAGCATCAGCGAGAATCCGCGTCTTGCGAGGCGGCCGAGCATCAGGACGGCGATCATACCGGGCAATCGCGGCGGGAGCTCGACGAGCAGGCGGTTCGTCCCGGGGTAGCACATGAAGGAGAGCTCGGGCGGAACCGGAGAGAGAGCATCGAGAAGGATCTCCGGAGCCAGTCCCACCCTCATCCCTCCCGCGGCCTTCTCCACGACCGCCGTGTACTCGTCCATCCTGGCATGAACGGGGGAGGACTGTGCGGCGCAGGCCGAAAACCTCACATGAGGAGAGGCGAAGCACAGCGAGCCGCTCCCCAGAGAGACGGCGAGCCTTCCGAGGAGAGCCTCGGCCTCGTCCCATCCCCCGGGGCCGTCGTCGATTAGCGGCAGCAGATGGCAGTGGGCGTCTACGATTCTCAAGCCACCTCCATGCCCGGCCGGACTGCCGACGGCGGGTCGGGTCCAGAGGGGATCATATCACGATGCGGGCGGCCCCGCGAAGGCGGGCCGCGGTTCCTGCGGGGCGAGGACGAGCCCTCCGCGCCCGCCCTTCACGCAGTCCACCCTGACGAGCACGGCCGGAGCCCCCGGCGCCCCCCACGGGCGCACTACGAAGGAGCCCAGCCCGAAGGCATCCAGGGCTCTGAGCAGGGCGACCAGTCCCGACGGCCTGGCCAGGATCCTCAGACCGCCTCCCCTTTCCAGCAGATGCCCCGCGGCTGCGACGAACCTGGCGGTGCCGAAGGAGTCGGGAGCGATCCTCGACTCGCGCCTCGCCCTTCCCGCCGGAGCCCGGCCGGCCCCGGGCGGTTCGTACGGGGGATTGCAGAGAACCAGCCCGGCGCATCCGGCGCTGAAGGCGAACGGGACGCTTTCCGCATCACAGCAGGCGAACATGAACGACGATCCGGCAGTCAGGCCTGCCGCCTTCCGCGCCGCCGCGCGGAGAAGTTCCCGGTTCGTGTCGACGAGGATCCAGGCACGGCCGGGGCAGAGGGCCGCGGCCTCGAAGGCCGCGTGGCCGGGGCCGGAGCAGAGGTCGAAGGCCAGACCCCCCCAGCCGGGCGGGAGACCGTCCACCAGGGCGATGGTGTCGGAGGTCATGCCCGGCGGATCGGGAGCTCCGTGCGCTCCGTCAGCGATAGGAGGCCTTTGCGTAGCCCCAGGTGTACTCCTCGCCTGGCGTGTAGTCGTCCGGCCTGAAGTCCTCCCAGAGCGAGACGGCCCAGGTGGCGGTCGAGCTCTCGGTCAGGGTGATCCTCGCCCTTCCCCTGAGCGGATTCCCCCACTCCGCGAAGCCGCTTCCCACGATGACGATCTCGTAGTCGCGCCATATCGTCGCGCTGTCCGTCGGCGCGGGGGGGTCGGGGTATCCCTCGACGAAGGAGAAGTCCGCGACGATCACGCTGTCCTCGGCGGCCACCTGAGCGAAGAGGTTGGTGATCGTGTTCTGTTCGTCGGCGTAATCCCAGCTCGAGAAGTCCAGGAAGCCTCCGAACTCGACGCTGTCGGCGGCGTCGGGGACGAATACGAACGATGTGTCGAGCGAAGTCATGTAGAGAGTTATCGACCGGGCCTCGAGGGAGCCGTCCACGTTGTTCACCACGATCCACGGTGCGGACGGGTACTGCCAGAACGATCCCCCGCCGCCTGGATCCTCGGGCGTCCTGGGCTCGAACAGGGAGCAGGAGCAGGTGATAGCCGCTACGACGGCCAGGGCGGCGAGCCCCGGGTCCCGACGCGGCGCCTTCGGCTGGCGTGAGGGAATCACGGTACGTAGTCGAAGCCGACGGAGGCCTTCCAGTAGCTGGGCCTGCCGTCGGCATAGAAGGTTCTGGTGATCTGCAGGGCGAGTTCGCCCTTCCCCACGTCCATCCTCGTCCTCAGGCCTGCGTGGTGCAGGTGCTCCGTCAGGCTGGGGGACGAGCTCCCGAGGAAGTCGCGGATGGAGTACTCGTAGGAGTAGCTCGGCGTGACTCCGATCCCGTCACCGATATGGAACCCCGTGTCGAGGGTCAGAACGCTGTTCGCGCTCTGCTCGTACGGTCCATACACTCGATCCTCCAGCGTGCCCTGGTCCTGCAGCCTCAGCCTGTGGCTGATGCCGAGCGAGGTCGAGTCGGAGGAGAGGCGGCCCAGTCTCAACTGCGAGTCGAGCCTCCTGAAGAGGAGATCGTTCCCCGAGAAGCTGCTCCCGGGGAATCTGAAGGTCGTGTAGTCGGCGCTCAGACGCACTTCGTGCTCCATCTCCCAGCCCCCGCCGAAGTCGTACCGGTATCCGGGGGAGAAGCTGTAGGTGGACGAGGTCTTGCTGTTGCCCGACTGCTCCGCCCGGAGATAGACCGATTCGATCCTCTGGCCCTGAACCTGGCCCAGGACGACGAGCCTTCCCGTGAATGGTATCTCGGCGGTCAGCGAGAGGAGCTGTCTCTGCTCGTCCCTGTCGCTGTCGTCCTCGTACACGAAGCCGAACTGGTCTTCCCACGTGCCCTCGGTGTCGAACCGGAAGAGCTGGATGCTCCTCTCGAAGGTGATCCTGGACTCCCCGGGAGTGTACGAGACGCGGGAGGAGAACAGCCTGTTGTCCGAAACGTCATATACCTCGAATACCTCGGGCACCCCGGGCGAGGTCCTCTTCCTGTCGTTCCTGTCGAAGGTCCGGGTCAGGGTGAACTCCAGATCGAGGTCGTCCATCATGCTCCACAGGAGCCTGCCGGAAATCCCGCGCGCCCGCTCCAGCCTGTCCCTGGGATCGCCGGCGCCAGTGGTGTCGGCTGGGTTGTCCCAGTAGCGGTTGTTCCAGGACCAGTCGGTCGAGACCTGCAGGCTGAGGTTCTCCATCAGGGTGGGAGCGGTGATCATGAGGCTGTGGCTCCAGTCCTGCTCTCGATGGCTGTACTGGGAGTCGGCGTAGGACGTGAACATCCGCGCGGCTCCGGCCTGAGCCTCGATGGAGCCCCCTTCGTATCCCCCGGGGAACGAGTAGGTCATCCGTAGGAGGAGATCGTCGCTGCCCATGTCGTACTGGCGCCCCAGGGTACGGCGCTCTCCGAGCGAGAGGCTCGCGCCCAGCCTGCTGAACAAGTTTCTGCTCATACTGACCGAGGCATTCCTCACCCCGCCCTCGTCGTGCCCGGAAACGGTGGAGTCGCCGGATACGTTCTCGTAGTCGAGATAGTGCGAGCCCAGACCGATTTCAGTGCCGATCCACTGCGCGGGTCGAAAGCGGACTTCGCCCGTGGCGGTGTTGTCCACCTGGTCGAGGATCGTCTGCCCGAAGCGCTCCTCAAGCTGGATAGTGCGCGCGATGCTGGTTGCGATCTCCACGGATCTCGACGGTGTCCAGCTGATCCAGGCTCTGCCGCTTCGGTTGTCGAGGAACCTGTCGAGGTCGTCGCTCCTGTCGGCGGAGAAGGTCGTGTTCACGTTCATGGCGAACTCTTCGGTGAGCTGCTGGGTGAGGAAGAGGGTGTTCGTGAGCCTCCTCGTGCTCTTGAACTGGTCCAGCCCCAGCGAATAGGAGATGTCGTAGGCAGGTGCATCCGCAGCCAGGGCGGCGAGAGCCGCGGTGAGCAGAAGCCGTCTCACGCGGTCTCCAGGGAGGCCAGGCGCGCGAATCCCTCGGGGGGCACCTGCTCCGCCCTCAGGCCGGGCTCTATGCCGGCACGCCCGAGGAGGCGCAGCGCCTCGTCCCTCCCCTTCAGCGCGGCGAGGTTGTTCAGGATCGTCTTCCTCCTCGATGCAAAGCAGACCTTCACCATCCTCCTGAACGGAACCATCATTCCGGACGGCACCATCGGCTCGGGCCTCCTGTCCAGGACGATGACCCTGGAGCTCACCGCAGGCTGTGGATAGAAATCCCCGGGTCCCGCGTCAAGGAGCCGGGCGACGGTGAACTCCGGCCAGAGCATCAGGGACAGGCGTCCGTACTCCTTTCCGCCAGAAAGGCAGGAGGCCCTCGCGGCGACCTCCGTCTGGAGCATGAGAACCGCCCGTGAGACTCGGGAGAACCGCGGTCCCGAGATCGCGGACAGGACGGCCGTAGAGATGCCGTAGGGCAGGTTTCCGGCAACTGTGTCGAAGGGGTATCCGGGCAGGGACGAGGGATCCGCGGCAAGGAAGTCGGCGTTGACCACGTTTATGCCGGGCCGCAGGATGCCCGATCCGAGGAACGCGGAGAGCGGCGCGCTGATCTCCACGGCGGTGACCGACCCGGAGTGCCCCGCCAGGTGCCTCGTGAGGATGCCGAGGCCCGGCCCGATCTCCAGCGTGCTCCTCCCTCGCGCAGCGGAGGCTATCCGCTCCGCCGCCCCCTCGCTCAGCAGGAAGTGCTGGCCCAGCGACCTCGAGGGCGTCACGCCGATCCTTGACAGGATGCCGCGCACCTCCGCCGCTGTCACACGCCCCCCCTCTCCACCAGGACATGGCCCAGGGAGGAGGCGAGGCGCCCGACGGCGTCCATGTCCACCCCCGGCCATCGGACGGCGGTCAGCCTGACCGACGCTCCGCTCGCCGCCATCCTGTGCACGAACTCGATCAGGCTCTCCCACGATCCGGGGATGGAGGGTCTGCAGATGCGTGCATAGGATTCTCCGTCATGGGCGTTGAGGCTGATGCTTGTTGAGTCGAAGAGGAGCGCGAGTCTGATGGCCTCCTCCATTCCCAGAAGAGCCCCGGCAAGGCCGTTCGTATCGAGCCTCGTCCTCCAGCCGGCGGCCCGGGCCTCGAGGACCGCCTTCTCCAGGAGGCCGGGCCGCATGGTGGGCTCGCCGTATCCGCAGAAGACCAGCTCTTCGAAGCCGTCGGGATCGAGGGCTCCGATCGAGCCCAGCACAAGACTCTCGGGAGGATCCCCTCCCTCGTGCCTGAGATGGTAGCCGCCGAGGCCGGCCTTGAACTTCCTTACGCAGAACGCGCAGTCGTTTGTGCACATCCCTGTGGGATTCACGTAGGCCCGCCGGCCGAGGATGTAGAGCGTCGCGGGTTTCTTCCATCTTCCGAGCAGGAACGCCCTGTCGGCGTTCTCCCTAAGGGTCTCCGCGACCTTCCATCCGGGTTCGGCGCGAGTCCCGGCGATGACACCTGCCGTGAGAGCGACCATCGCCGGCTCCGACCGGCCGCCCCTGTGGCTTGCGGGAGCCATGAAGGGCGCGTCGGTCTCCGAGAGAATGCAGCCTGGCGGCAGGGAGGCGGCGATGCGTCTCAGCTCGCTGTTCACACCGTAGGTCACGGCCCCGGAGAATCCCAGGAAGTATCCCCTGTCGGCGGCCTCGCGCGCCTCTCTGCAGCTTCCCGTGTAGCAGTGCAGAACGACGGTCCCTTCATGGCCGTCGAGCATGGAAAGCACACGGGGCTCGGCCATCCTGCTGTGGACCACCAGAGGCAGTCCCGTGGCCTCAGCCAGCGACATGTGACTCTGGAAGAGTTCCTCCTGCTCATCCAGGGGTCTTTCCATCCTCTTCATGTCCAGGCCCGTCTCGCCTATCGCATGGACTCCCGGCTCGAAGGCCAGACGCCTGATCTCCGCCATGTCGCTCCCGCGGTGCTCCTCGCAGGGATGGAGTCCGACGGCCGCGGCGACCGATCCGTGACTCCCTGCGAGGGATACGGCCTTCCTGCTCGTCGCGAGGTCGGTTCCGGGCACGACGCAGAGATCGACGCCGGAGCGGGAGGCCCGCTCCAGAACCTGCTCGAGGTCGTGTTCGAACGCATCGAAGCACAGGTGGCAGTGCGTGTCGGCGAAACGGGCGTGGGGACCGGACCCCGTCATTTCCTCAGGATGATGTCGTCGCGCTCCGGCCCGGTGGAGATCATCCCAATCCGGGTT
>JAAYTY010000143.1 GCA_012523605.1 Candidatus Fermentibacterota bacterium | reverse complement strand
GAGGAGATGACCCCCAGGTTGGTCTGGAAACCCGTGCTGAATGTGAGCACCCTCTCGCGCCCCAGGAAGCTGGCCATCTTCCGCTCGAGCTCTATGTGCAGGTCGAGGGTGCCGTTCAGGAACCTGCTGCCCGTGCATCCGGTTCCGTAGCGCTGAATGGCCTCGGCGGCTCTGGCCATGACGACAGGATTGTTCGTGAGACCGAGATAGTTGTTGGAGCCCAGCATGATGATGCTGTGACCGTCGATCTCCATGACGGGGCCGACCTGTCCGCCGAGCGGCTTGAAATAGGGATACAGACCGAGCTTCTTCACGTCGTCGACGCGAGTATATTCGAGGCACTTTCGAAAGACGTCGGGCCTTTTCATTTTGCTGTTGCTCCGGATACGAGGAAAACGCAGGGCAGGAAACTAAGCAGGGTTCTGTCACAAGTCAACGGAAGAGCGAGCCCTTGAGAACCGCATTCATGACGGGAGCCACGGGTTTCGTGGGCAGCCACCTCGCCTCGGTCCTGCTATCGGGGGGATGGAGGGTAAAGGCCGTTGTTCGAGCTTCCTCCTCCCCGGCCAGGATACCCCGTGGATGCGCGGTGGAACGCACAGGCTTCGATGAGCCCGCCGCGCTGAGGTCCGCGATGGAGGGGGCCGATGCGGTCTTCCACATCGCGGGAGCTACTTCCGCACGGTGCCAGGAGGAGTTCGACTCCGCGAACGCGCTTGTCACACGAGCCGTCGCGGGAGCGTGGCGCGACTCCGCCCCTTCAGCGCCGTTCATGCTGGTTTCGAGCCAGTCGGCGGCGGGGCCGTGCGGCGAAGGGCCTCTGACTCCGTACGGCAGGAGCAAGCTGGCCGCCGAGGCCGTGTTGAGGCGGTGCGACGGGGAATGGGTGATTATCCGTCCTCCCGCGGTTTTCGGCCCGGGCGACGATGCCACTTCCCCTATCTTCAGGATGGCCCTGAAAGGGCTCTTCTTCTCGCCTTCCGGAAGTGGCTCCGGGTTCTCTCTTGTCTATGTGAAGGACCTGGCGGCTCTGCTCGCGTGTCTTCCGGACAACGCCTCCGCCAGAAGGGTCACCCTGGAGCCCTCGTACGGGAGGATCATCGGCTGGAAGGAGTTCCGCAGGGCTTTGGAGGTGGCTGCCGGGCGGAGACTGCTGCACCTGGTGATGCCCGCGCCGATGGTTGTCGCAGCAGGTTTCCTGTCGGAGACGGCGGGCGCCCTGACAGGGCGATGCCCGGTGTTCGACAGGCACAAGAGCAGGGAGTTCCTGGCTTCCGGATGGACGTGCAATGTGGAGCCGGTCGAGCGGCTGACGGGCTGGAAGGCCTCTACTCCGCTGGAGGAAGCCCTCCGCGAGACAGTGGAGTGGGCTCGCGGGGCGAAGAGGGCCGGTTCCTGATCCATCGCGGTCGTCCAGCCGCCGGGCAACGATCGTCTCGATAACCATGAGTGAGGCCAGTTCATAGACATCCGGTCCGGGCACCGCAATCCCGCATCTGCCGGGGACAGACTCCTATATATTAATCGAAGAATGATGGCTGTTAAATATAGGAGTCTGTCCCCTATCGTCCTATCTTCCGCGGGCTATCTCTTGTAGCCTAACCTGCGGAGCAGAGCCCTGCGGGCCTCTATGTCCGCTTCGCACTCAACCGCCTGCGGAGCCTCGCCGTCTATCACCCCGAGAACTCCCCCGCCGGCCCCGGATCTCGCCACGATCACGGACACCGGGTTCGCGGTGGCGCAGAAGATCCCGCACACTTCGGGAACCTGCCTCAGAGCGCCCAGCACCTGTATCGGCCATGCGCCGCTCAGTATGACGACGAAAGCGTGGCCGCAGCCGAGGCGCATCAAATTCTCCTCGGCGAGCCTGCGCAGTTCCAGGTCGGTCCCGTCGCTCCTCACCAGCCTCGGCCCGGAAGCCTCGGCGAAAGCCATCCCGAAAGCCGCGCCGGGCACCGAGCCGGCCACGGCCTCGTAGATGTCCTCCACGCTCTTTATGAAATGGGTCTGCCCGAGGATGATGTTGCACCCCTCGGGAAACTCGAGCTCCACCAGCTCCAGCGAGGGAGCCGCTCGTCTCGCGGAACCGTCGGTCCTCCTGGCCTTCATCGCATCCTCCCCGAAAGCATGTCCCTGACCTCGGGAACACCGCCCTGGAGGATCAGGTAGCCGTCCGGAGGCTCGCTGGGCGTCATCTCGCCGGCCAGGGTGGTCTGCATGAGGCGCCTCACCTCGTCATGGTCCTGGGTGACGCCGAGCGCCCACGAGAGTTTCATGTACGCCACCTCGGGCAGCATGTTCGCGAGAGGAACCACGCCTCGCTGCATCAGAAGCCTCCCGGTGTCGTACACATACATCTGGGTGTATCCCCAGAGCGTCTGCACCGTCATGAAAACGTGGACACCCTCCTCGCAGGCCTGTCTGAGCGGTTCGTAAAGGGGCTTGTTGACGTGGCCGAGCCCCGTCCCCGCGATGATGATCCCCCTGTATCCGTTCGCGACCAGGCTGGTGATTATGTCCGGCTTCATGTTCGGGTAGTAGTACACGATGGCGACCCTCTCGTCGAAGAACGGCTGGATCTTCGGCTTCCTTCCCGGGTCGCGTCTCCTGTAGTCGCTCTTCAGATAGGTGAAGCTCTGCCTGTCCACCATCGCGAGGGGGATGTCGCCGATGGTCCTGAAAGTGCTCCTGTAGCTCGAGTGCATCTTCCGCACCCTGGTGCCCCTGTGGAGCAGCCCGTACTTGTCGCTGGTCGGGCCGAACATGCAGACCATCACCTCGGCCGCATCGCAGTAGGCGGCCGTGCGCGTGGCGTGCATCAGGTTGAGCGCCGCGTCGCTGGAAGGCCTGTCGCTCGAGCGCTGCGAGCCTACGAGCACCACGGGGATGGGGAGGTCCTGGCACATGAAGGAGAGAATCGCACCGGTGTGGTGCATCGTGTCCGTTCCGTGCCCGATGACTATGCCGGATGTCCCCTTCTCTATCTCCCTGCCTATCGCTTCCGCAAGGGTGATGTACTGGTGGGGGCCCATGTCCTCGCTGAAGATCCCGAACAG
>JAAYTY010000142.1 GCA_012523605.1 Candidatus Fermentibacterota bacterium | reverse complement strand
TCCCGAAACCTGGGCCGGCATAAAGTCGAGCTTCTGACGGAACCCCGTAGCCCCGCCTCGGCCGGGCCGGTGCGGATCGGCACCTCAGGCTACAGCTTCGAGGACTGGCGGGGGCGGTTCTATCCCCTGCGGATCGCGAAGGGCTCCATGCTGGACTTCTACGCCCGCGAGTTCGACACGGTGGAGATCAACAGCACCTACTACCGGACGATGCACCCGCGGGTCTCGGCGGCCATGGCCGGAAAGGTTCCGGACGGATTCGCCTTCTTCGTCAAGCTCCATGCCGGGATGACGCACGAGAGGAGCGCCGGAGACGACGAGTGGAGGAGCTTCGGGGAGATGCTCGAACCGTTCCGCGAGAGAGGGATGCTCGCGGGTCTGCTCGCCCAGTTCCCCTGGTCCTTCAAGCCCGCGCCCGGGGCGATGGCATATCTGGGTGAGGTGGCAGAAAGGGCCCGGGAACTGGAGACCCCGGTGGCCGTCGAGTTCAGGAACGCGCATTGGTACGAGGGCGGCGCAATGGCCGAGGCCCTGGGGCTGGGCCTGGCCCCGGTGTCTGTGGACCTGCCGGATCTGCCCGGCCTGCCCCCGAGAGAGGCCGTCGCCGGGGGGCCTTTCGGCTATGTCAGGCTCCACGGCAGGAACGCCGACCACTGGTGGGGGGGGGGACCTCTCCGCTACGACTATGGATATTCCCGCGAGGAGCTAGCCGGCTGGCTGACAGGTGTAAAAAAGCTGCTGGAGAGCTCCGGGAAGGCATTCATGTTCTTCAACAACTGCCACGGAGGACAGGCGGTGGACAGCGCTCGAATCATGAAGAGCCTTCTGGAGGAGGGGGCATGAAACCGTCTGGAGCCGCGGGTGCAGCCATCCCTGCAGCCGCACTGGCGCTGCTTGCTGGGTGCGATCCGTCAGGCCCGCAGTTCGGCGCGGACTTTCCTTTCTTCTACCTTCAGGACATCGACACCGACGCCCCTTCTCCAGCCTGCGGCTTCCTCGGTCCCTACGGCGACGGGCTGGCCTGCCCGGGCCAGAGGCTGCTCTTCATAGACGGAGAGAACGGCTACGTGAAGGCGTGTCCGGACCTCGGCTATCCGCTAGACCACTGCGCATCCACGCCCGAGGGCGGTTACGGAATGGCCGTGTCGGGTGAACTGCTAATGTACGTCAGCAACGACACCTACCTCGAGCACGACCCCGTACTGCTCCCTGAGAACGGTCTGTTCATAGTTCCCAAGCCCTCTTCGACGATCGCCTGGGTGGTCTGCTCTGGCGGTGTCGTCGCCACGGTGAGCACCTCCACCTGGACGGTCGCTTCGGTCACGGACACGCCCGTAGAGGAGCCGGCAGCCGCCGCCGTGACCCGCGACGGCGCCTCTCTCTTCATAGCCGACGCCGCCGACGGCACGGTGCGCAAGTTCAACTCGTCCACGATGGAGCTGCAGGCCACCGAGGAGGTGGATGGCGGCGCGACAGATCTGAGCACGAGCCCTTCATCGGGGGTGTACGCCTCGCCGGCGGGGCTCTCCGAGATATGGCACCTTGACGGAGGAACCGGCCTGCACGACTTCTCCATAGCGATACCCGGGCCGGCGGAGTGCATCGCGGCAACCCCCGACGATGCTCATCTGTACGCCGGTGGCGAAGGCTACGGGCTGGTGGTGGTGGACAGAAACGGCTCCCTTGAGGCCCAGACAACCTCCTACGGCACCCCATCGGACGTCGTGGTGAGGGAGGATGGCAACCGCGCCCTGGTCTGCGCCCCCGACCTCCTGAAAGTATTCGTGCTGTCCCGGTAGGCTCGGAGCCGGCCGCCTGGATATCGAGTGGTGCAATAGGTTTCTCTGCAATTAGTTAAGGCAGGAGGCCGGAGACGCCGGCTCTCCGGTCCGGCTTCCGAAGTTAACGAAGTTAACTCCGACCCCACTTGACACAGTATGATCGGGCGGACACACACTGGGGAGATTCGAATGAAGGTCGTTGTCCTCGGAGCGGGAAG
>JAAYTY010000001.1 GCA_012523605.1 Candidatus Fermentibacterota bacterium | reverse complement strand
GGGGATGGTGGTCCTGGGCTTGCTACCGCGGACAACACCCCTGAGGCCATCCCTCCGCATAAGGCGCTCGACCGTACAGCGACCGACCCTGATCTGCTCCCGGTTGAGCTGCCGCCAGACCTTCCTGGCTCCATAGATTCGGCGGTCGAGCTCCGCCTGCGCAAAAAAGCCGAAGCCTTCCGGAGAATCTCGTTCGCCCTCCGAAGCTCCCGGTTCTCCCGCTCCAGCTCCTTCATCCGCACCCGCTCCTCGCTCGTAAGACCACCTCGCATCCCCGAGCCCACCTCAACTCGCCTGACCCACTTGCGCAGAGTCTCCGGCGAACAGCCGATCTTGCTCGATATCGACACGATCGCCGACCACTGCGAACCGTACTCCCCAACATTGTCCAGCACGAGCCGCACCGCCCGCTCCCGTACCTCGATCGGAAACCCGTTCCTCTGTGCCATGGCCCCATCCTCTCAACTTATGGAGCCTCCGGCAATCCCGGGGCGGTTAAGTCTGGTGCGAACGCGAAGGAGGGTCAGGTGCTCGCCCGACACGCAACCCCGGATCTGACCATGAACGACTACGCAAAGACGAGAGATGAGCAGCTCGCCGCCCTGGTGGAGAAGGTCGGTGGGTCCGTGCTTACCCGAACAGAGTGTGTCACATGCGTGTCACAGGCGGAAGAAGCCTCGGATACCGAGCCCCCAACTCCAACGAGAACAAGGAATTGGGGACCTACAAGATGTGGTGGAGGCGGCGGGTATCGAACCCGCGTCCGTTCCCGGGGATCCTGCGGCCGCTACATGCTTAGACCGGCTTGTTTCTCCCTCGGCAGGCGCCCCGGACGGCACCTGCCTCGGCAGCTCTCATTAAGTCTCGCCGTCGCCCCCGGAGAGCGCGGAGGGTCGGGCCAGCCCGGCTTCTTGCGCCCGGCCTCCGGCCGCCGGACAGGACCGGAGCGGACGTGCGGCCCGACTAGAAGGGCCGCAGGTTGCCGATATTAGGCGGCAGTTGTTTGTTCCCGCCTTTTTACGAGGCTGCGGGAACCTCGGCATGCAACCACAGGACCACGACCGGGCCCGTCGAGACCATTCGCCCCCACGCAACCCGTTTGCCAACAGATAGGTCATTTCGACCCTGCCGGTCAAGGCCCCTTGCGCGCGTCGCTCCCGGACCGTATAAATCCGCCTTGTCTGCAACACTCCCGAGAAAGGTGCCCGAATGTCACTCGTATGCTTCGTCTGCGGCAAGAAGCCGTCTGTCGGGTGCAGAGTGAGCCACTCCATGAGGCACACTAAGCACCGATGGAAGCCCAACCTTCAGCCCGCGACAGTCGTGATCGATGGAGTTGTCCGCAGGGTCAGGCTCTGTACGTCCTGCATCAAGGCCGGCAAGATCCGTAAGGCCTGAGCCGGATTCCACGTTCCTGTCGTTCGAAGGGCGGCCCGGCCACCCTTCTGCTTTACAGGCAGGAGGCCTGTGAACCGGCCTCTGCGGGAACCTGCGCCGACGATCTGTCCGACGAGGGACGCAGCCTGGCCTGGTTGGCCGAGATGGCGAGGCCCAGCTCGCGAGCCAGCCGGGTATGTCCGAATCCCATGTTGAGAAAGTCCCACTCGAAGGGGGCGCCAGGCTTCAGCGGGGTCAGCACCCAGCCCATGTCTATCCCGGCACGGGAGAACGCGGTGCTCCAGCTGTTCCCTGAGAGAGCATTCATTAATACATCGGCCACCCGGTGGTCTCCCCTTGCAAGCAAAGCCTGTATGTGCGCCTCCCTGGCCCCCAGGAACCGGACCTCAAGGCCCGGAACCCTCCGCAGAGCCCTCGAGATCTCGTCGCGCCACTTCCTGAGCAGCCTCGGGTCGGCCAGGGCCATCCACTGGAAGGCCGTCCACGGCTTGGGGACAAAGGGATTGATGCTCACGGAAAGAGGGAGTTTCGTCCTGGATCGTATCTCCTTTATGAGCAGGGGAATCGACTCCCTATCCTCGTCGGTTTCGAACGGGAACCCGTAGATGAAGTAGAGCTTTATCCTGGAGACCTTCCTGGCCATGCGGTCGATCGTCCTGAGTATCGCGTCGTTCTTCAGGCTCTTGCCTACAACCTTGCGCAGGCTGTCGCTTCCCGTCTCCGGCGCGATGGTCAGGGTCGTGCCCTTGAAACCGCTCTTTCTGCCCTGGAGGGGCTCCTCGGCCCTCTGGGAACCGATGCTCACCTCGTGCCCACGCTTTCTCGCCATCGTCACCAGATCGGAAAACTGCGGATGGGAGTCGGGCGAACAGGCCACGATCCCGACCCTGGACTTCTTCGGAAGGCTTTCCAGAGCCTGCTGGAGATCCTCTATGCGAGCTTCCCTGTACGGGAGGTAGGCGTATCCAGGAAGACAAAACCTGCAGTTGAATGGGCAGCCCCTCGAAATCTCGAGGAGCATGAGATCCCCGAGCGCGGAACCGGGGGCGACGAAGCAGGAATTCACGGGAAGGCTCTCGGCGCTCGCCCACTGGCGCATCACGGCGGCCTTCGGGCTGACAAACCCGTGGATGGACGGGACGTAGATGCCGGGAAGCACCGACAGCATCTTCAGGATGCGCTTCTTGCCGGCGCCCTGGGAGCCCAGGCTCTTGATGGTGTCGAGCATGGGGCCCAGCGAGGGTTCCGACTCGCCTATCGCTATCGCGTCGAAGAACTGGGCCATGGGCATGGGATTGGCCGTCAGGCAAAGCCCTCCGGCTATGACTATCGGCCAGTTGTCAGGCCTGTCGGCAGCCTTCGGAGCGATGCCGGATATGGAGAGCATGACGAGCGCGTTAAGGTAATCGAGCTCGTAGGCTATGCTGAACGCAAGCAGGTCGCAGTTCCTGATCGACCGGCCCGTCTCGAGAGTGACGACAGGCCTCCCCGTCCTGCGGCGCCACGCTATCTCGTCGGCTTCGGGCATGAAGGCCCTCTCGCAGATCGTGTCGGGCCAGCTGCAGAGCTGGGAGAACACCTTCTGGAATCCCAGGGACGACATGCCGGCGGCATATGAGCTGGGATAGGCCAGTACCGTCTCGAAGACGCCCTTGCAGTTGCGAGGCTGAAGGCACTTCTCGCTCTCGAGCAGGGCCTTGCGCCTTGCTTCGTACTGGTCGGAAGCGGGTTTCCTGCTCAGATGTGTCTCTCCCGGGCTTTCATGCCCGCGAATATACATCGGCAGATAGTCCCCGGCAAAAATGATTCTTTATGTCACAATTACTAATCTATAAGATTCCTCAGGAATGGGGGTACCTGGTTGCTCCCCATCCGGTTTATCTCCGAGCCGGACCCTACGGGGTGGAAGGGATCGGGCTGGTTCTCCCTGCCCGTCCTGCCGTTGAAGGGGAAGGGCGCTCCGGCCTTCGCCGAAGGGAATGGCATCTCCTCGGGCTCCGTGTTCACGGGCTGGCCGAAGCCGGTGGCGATAACGGTGATCTTCATCTCGTCACCGAGCTCCTTGTGAAGACTCGTGCCCAGGAACACATGAGCCTGGTTACCGGCCGCCTGGGTGATCGTCCTGACGGCCTCGTCGAACTCGTTGAACCTGACGTCGGGTGAGGACTGGATGTGAATGAGCAGAGCCTTGGCGCCCTCGATCGAGATGCTGTCCAGGAGCGGACCCGATATGGCGTCCTTCGCGGCTTCTGCCGCCCTGTTCTGGCCGGAGGCCTTTCCGGTGCCGATCATCGCCCCGCCGCCCTGGGTGATGACTGTCTTCACGTCCTGGAAGTCCCGGTTGATCAACCCCGAGCTGGATATCAGGCTGCAGATGCCGTCGACCGCATTGAGCAGTACGTCGTTGGCCATGTCGAACATCTGCGTGAGCGTCGAGTCCTCCTCCGCCAGGGTTCTGAGCCTGTCGTTGGGGATGACGATCAGAGTGTCGACCTCCTTGCGCAGGAGCTCGATGCCGTGCTCTGCCTGGGTGTTCCTTATCGGCCCCTCGTACTCGAACGGGCTGGTGACTATGCCGACGGTCACGGCACCAGCCTCCCTGGCGGCTTTGGCGATGTGGGGTGTGGCGCCGGTGCCCGTACCGCCGCCCATGCCGGCGGTGAGGAACACCATGTGACTGCCGTCCAGGAGTTCCTCTATCTCCTTCATGCTCTCTTCGGCGGCCTGCTCCCCGATCTCGCAGTTTCCTCCGGCGCCGTGCCCCCTGGTGGCCCTCTGCCCGATCTGGAGCTTCACATCGGCCAGGCAGTTGTCGAGAACCTGGGCATCTGTGTTCATGGCGATGAACTCGACACCGCTGATTCCCTTCCTGATCATCCTGTCGATGGCGTTGCAGCCGCATCCGCCGACTCCGACGACCCTCAGCCGGACCCTTCCGGTTGCGTCCTCCCCTAGCCCTACCTCGGTGAGTTGGGTGACAACCATTCTTCCCTCCCTATCTGACTCTTCCCGCCATTCTCGTAATCCATCCGGTCAGCTTCGACAGGAAACCGTCCCTTTCGCCCCCGCGGGCCTCTGCTTCGAGGGCGAGCCGCACCGAGCCCACCGCGGTGGCGAACTCGGGCATGCCGGTCATCTCGGTGGAGGTATCCATGGGAACAGGCAGTCCGGGCTCCACGGGGAGGCCGGTGACTCTCGCGCCGGTCTCCACCAGCCCTCTCAGTCTGCTGGTTCCCCCGGTTACAACCAGGCCCGCCGGGAGCTGGACCAGGTCGATGCCCGACTTGGCGATCTCCGAAGCGACGCCCTCGAAGATCTCCTCGACTCTCT
>JAAYTY010000141.1 GCA_012523605.1 Candidatus Fermentibacterota bacterium | reverse complement strand
GGCATCCGAGATCTATTCGGGGTATCGTGCCTATGGAATGCTGCATCGCGATCCTGACCTCCTCCACGTAGGAGGCCAGCAGTGCGAGGGCCGTCAGGGCCGCGGAGCCTATCGCGAAGCCCTTGCCGGTTGCTGCGGTTGTATTCCCCAGGGCATCGAGGGCGTCGGTGCGGCGTCTCACCTCGGGATCCAATCCGCTCATCTGGGCGTTGCCCCCCGCATTGTCGGCGATGGGCCCGTAAGCATCCGTAGCGAGCGTGATGCCGAGAGTGGAGAGCATGCCCACCGCCGCGATGCCAATGCCGTAGAGACCCATGGGCACGTTGCCGAAGTCGAATCCCGACGCGAACAGGAAGGACAGCACCGTTCCGGTGGCGACGGTCAGCACGGGGATGGCGGTGGAGATCATACCGGTGCCGATTCCCGAGATGATCACGGTTGCGGGCCCCGTATTGGCATGTCTTGCGATGTCCCTGGTCGGCTTGAAGCCGTGCGAAGTGTAGTACTCCGTCACCTTGCCGATGATGATTCCGACAACCAGGCCCGTGACGACCGAACCCCAGATGCCCCATGCGTTGGGCAGGTGCAGGAGGTTGAGGACGAGGGCGGAGAAGCCCACGATGAGGACGGAGGAGGAGTTCACGCCGTTCCCCAGCGCGCTCAGGAGCTGCTTCTGGTCCGCCCCCTCCTTCGTCCTTACGACGAATATCCCGAGGACGGAGAGCGCCGTCCCGACAGCGGCGATCAGCATCGGAGCAATCACGGCGTTCATCTGAAGGCCGCCCGCCGCGAATGCGGTCGCGCCCAGCGCGGCGGTGGCCAGGATGGCGCCGCAGTACGATTCGTACAGGTCGGCGCCCATGCCGGCCACGTCGCCGACGTTGTCGCCTACATTGTCTGCGATGACGGCGGGATTCCTCGGATCGTCCTCCGGGATGCCGGCCTCGATCTTGCCTACGAGATCGGCGCCCACGTCCGCGGCCTTGGTGAAGATCCCGCCGCCGACCCTGGCGAACAGCGCCTGGGTCGAAGCGCCCATTCCGAAGGTCAGCATGGTGGTCGTCACGACGATCAGACTGCCGGGGCCCCCGGAAGACGGATAGACGCGGTTCAGGATGAAGAACCAGGTGGAGATGTCGAGCAGGGCCAGCCCGACCACGACCAGGCCCATGACCGCACCGCTGCGGAAGGCCAGCTTGAGGCCGGAGTCGAGCGAGCGGCGCGCCGCTTCAGCCGTGCGCGCAGAAGCCTGGGTCGCCGTCTTCATGCCGAAGTATCCCGCGAGGCCCGAGAAGAACCCTCCAGTGATGAATGCGAAGGGCACCCAGGGGTTCTGCACCTTCAGCACGTAGGCGAGGACCGAGAACAGCGCCGTCAGACCGACGAAGACCAGCGCGACGACCTTGTACTGCTGGCGCAGGTAGGCCATGGCGCCCTTGCGGACCGCCAGGGCTATCTTCGCCATGCGCTCGCTGCCCTCGCTCTTCTTCATCATGCTCCGGTAGAAAAACCAGGCGACCACCAGCGCGAGGATAGCCCCGGCTGGAGCAAGCCAGAAATAGGGACTCATCATGAACCGTCTCCCGTGGTTACGAGCGAATGCTCACTCAACGAAACGCCTGGATCGCGCCCCAGGATTCCGGTGAAAGGTGCAGCCTGACGCATTCAGCGGAGGAACATGAGAACGTCCGCGAGCCGAAGCAAGCCATCCCCGGAACCGCCGCCCGCCGCTGAAGCCGCGCCTTCGACAGACAGGCCAGGGCGGAGAAGGGGCTCCGAAAACCTGGTTGTCAGCCTCTTGCAAGCACCCAGACCCCCACCGCCACGAATCCCATGCCCGCGATCAGGGAAAGCGCACGGCCCTGCACGAGCTTCGAGAGAGCCGCCCCGGCGAGCACCCCTGCGGCGGAGGCCACCACCAGGGCGAGAGCCGAGCCCAGGAACACCGTGAATCTGCTGCCGGAACCCCCTTCGGCGGAGTAGAGCATCGTCGCGAGCTGTGTCTTGTCTCCGATCTCCGCCAGGAAGACGGTACTGAAAACGGTCATCAGGAGCTTGAGATCCACCGGCGGCCACCTCCCGCGGAACCGGCCGATAGAGAGGCGCCCGGCCGGGAGGGCCGGGCGCCTGCGCCTATGCGGGCCTGCGCTATCTGACTACCGTCATTCTGCCCACTGCGGCTTCGCCGTTGCAGTCGGCCCGGAGGAGGTAGATGCCGTTGCCCATGGACGGGGGCACGATGAAGGACAGGCTGTGGCTTCCCTGGCCGAGATCACCGTTGTGAAGAACCGCGACCTGGCGTCCCGCCAGATCGAACGCCCTGACGACGACCCTGCCCGCCTCGCCGGTGTAGATATCGAAGACCGCGATGGAGGACACGGGGTTCGGTGTGACGGCGGAGATGAGGAGGCCGGGAGCCGGCACGACGCCGGAGCCGCTCTCGATGCCGACCGATATGGCGGCCTGAACGGCCTCGTAGGCCCTGATGCGGCCCGAGCCGTACGTATTCTCCTTGCCCGAAGCGCCGAGGTCGAGAGCTGTCTGCTCGAGTATCTGATCGACCTGCGCTGGGCTCAGCGTCGGATTCGCGTCGAGCATCAGCGCCATGAGCCCGGCGTTGTGAGGGGTGGCCATGGAAGTGCCGCTCATGGTCGTGTAGACGTTGGTTCCAGGCCAGCTGCAGCTGTAGACGTCAACGCCGGGGGCGCAGACATCGGGACGGATAAGGCCTGCGTTCGGCGGAGTGTCGTTGTAGTCGAACCAGGGGGCGATTCCCTCCCAGACGACATAGCCGCGGCTGGAGAAGTCGGCGATCACGTCACTGCTGTTGGTCGCGCCCACGCAGATGCATGCGGAGTGCCCGCCAGGTGCGGTCTGCTGGGGATGCGTCCACGGGGGAGGGCAGTCCCCGGGTGTGCGGATCGTGTAGGAAGAGGGGCCTTCGTTGCCTGCGGCGATGCTGTGCGGCACGCCGGCGGCCATGATGTTCTCCTCGGCCGTGCGCCAGAGGGCCCTCTGGGGATTCCAGGCCGGCATGTAGCCGAGCGAGGTGCTCAGCACGTCGGCGCCGTGGTCCACGGCCCATTCGAAGCCGTCCATGACGTTCTGCTCGGCTTCGGGGCTGACCGTGGTCATGACCTTCACGGCCATTATGATGGCGTCGGGCGCCACTCCGCAGTTGGTCCCCGCCGTGCCGTCGCTGGCTACGGAGCCCGCGCAGTGAGTGCCGTGGTTGGAGCTCGTGGGCATCGGGTCGCCGTCGCCGCTCTCCATGTCCCAGCCGTAGTGGAGACCCGCGGGGGTGTCGTGCCACATGTGCGTCTGGAGATCGAGGTGGAGGTAGTTGACGCCCGTGTCTATGACCGCCACTACGATGTCGGTTCCAGTGTAGCCCATTGACCAGACGCTCGGGGCGCCGATCTTGTCGACTCCCCAGGCGTTCGCTCGGCTCGCCTCCCCGGGCGTGCCGGGACGCACGTCTATCGGTTCGATGAAGATGCTCGTGGCCGGCCTGAAATCCACCCAGGCCACGTCGCCGCGCATGGCTATCTCGCGGATGACTTCCTCGGTGGCGCTGCAGCTTATGAAGTTCGCCAGCCAGTTGGTGTGGAGGTTGGTGACCAGCCCCTCGGGATAGGCCTTGAGCTGCTCGAGGATCGGCTGCTGGGTGGCCTCGGCTACCGACCTGAAGACATCGCATGCGAACTCGCGACGCTCCGCACGAGTCATTCCGGCGGCCACCTGGTCGATGTACGATGGGTCAGCATCGCCCAGAGGCTTGATGTAGATATCCACCAGGTCGCCCGAGCGGGTCTGCCCGAGCTGCTCGACCAGGCGGGGCTCCAGCATCCCGGCCGTGACCGACAGAGCGAATACGGCGCAGACAAGCAGGTATCTCATTCGTCCTCCAATTCCCTCCAGTACCCCTATCCTCGAACCCTTCCATCCTCACCGGCGCCCCGGGTCTTTACAGTCTCCCAGGCTTCGTTCATCGCTGAAGCAGAAGCCTCGGAGAGTGAAACACCCTCCTTGCCGAGCAGTTCCTCCATCGCGGCGAATCTGTCGATGAACTTCCTGTTGGCGCTCCGCAGGAGCTGCTCGGGCTCGAATCCCATCAGCCGCGTATAATTTACGGTGCTGAACAGCATGTCCGCAAGTTCGCCCCCGAGACCGCCGCGGTCCCGCTCCGACGAAGCGGCCCTGCACTCCTCGATCTCTTCCAGGAGCTTCTCCAGGGCCCCGTCGGCATCCGGCCAGTCGAAACCGACCTCGGCCGCCCTCTGCTGGATTCTCCAGGCCGTCTGCAGGGCGGGCAGGCCGCCGGGGATCGAGGCGAAGAAACCCTCCCGTTCCTTTTCCGAGGACTTGATGGCCTCCCACTGCCTCTCGACCTCTCCGGGACTCATCCTCTCCGGTTCGGAGAAGACATGGGGGTGCCTTCTCACGAGCTTCTCCGAGATTCCCCTCGCGACGTCCTCGAGGTCGAACCTGCCTGATTCCTCCGCGATGACGGCGGCCATGACGACGTGGAGGAGCAGGTCCCCGAGCTCCTGGCGGAGCGCATCCCAGTCTTCCTTCTCGGCTGCATCGGCCGCCTCGTAGGCTTCCTCGAGCAGGAAGGGCCTCAGAGAGGCCACGGTCTGGCTCCTGTCCCATTCGCATCCGCCGGGTCCTCGGAGAGTGCGAACGATTCCGACGAGCCCGCCGATCGCATCGAGCCCGTCAGCCATGGATAGCCCCCGCGCCGAACGCCTCCCCCGCCTCCATGATCAGCTCGGTGAGGGTGGGGTGAGGATGGACCGCGTCGCCGAGCGCCGCAGCCTTCATCCCGTGCTCCACGGCAAGGACAGCCTCGCCTATCAGGCTGCTGGCCTCCCTTCCCACGATCTGCGCCCCCAGCAGAACTCCGTCAGAAGCCCTGGCTATCAGCTTGACGAAGCCCTCCGTCTCTCCGAGTCCTACCGCCCTGCCGTTGGCGATGTACCTCGAACGCCTCACTTCGACCTTCACCCCTCTGGCCTCCAGCTCCTCCTCGCCGGGGCCTACGACCGCCACCTCCGGGTTCGTGAAGATGCACGAGGGCATGGCTTCGGGGTTGACCACCCTGCGCCCGTCTCCGAACATGTGGTCCACCGCCGCCAGTGCCTGGGCGCTCGCCGCGTGGGCGAGCTGCCACCGCCCGGTGACGTCTCCGGCCGCGTAGATGCCCGGCGCGGTGGTTCGCATGTGCGCATCCACCTCGATGCCCTTTCGTCCCGCGGCGACGCCTGCCTCCTCGAGACCCAGGCCTTCTGCGACCGGGACCCTTCCTGCCGCCACGAGCACGGAAGCGGCCTCGAGGCGCTCCCCTCCCTCGAGGGTCACGTATCCCGAGCAGCCGTCCGAGCCGGCTGACTCGACCTTCTTCGAAAGGTGGATACACACACCCGCCCGGGCAAGCGAGGAGTGCACCGCTTTGCGGACGTCGTCGTCGAGCCCGGGCAGTATCCCGGGGAGCATCTCCACGATGGTCACGTCCACCCCGAAGGCGCTCAGGAACGAGGCGAACTCGCATCCGATGACTCCGCCCCCTACGATGATCAGCGATGCGGGGAGTTCCTTCCACTCCAGCGCTTCGTCGCTTGTTGAAAGGCCGCACGATCCGAGGGGGCCGGGAAGGAACGGCCTGGAGCCGGGGGATAGCAGTATGAAGGAGGCGGCCAGCTCGCGCCCCTCGACATCCACCGCTCCAGGTCTCTTCAGGACTCCCCTCCCTCGCACGAGTTCGATCCCCAGAGATGACAGTCGGGCCTCTATGCCCTTCCGGAGCCTGGTAACGATCATATCCTTGCGCTTCGAGGCCGAAACGAAATCGATCGAGAGGGTGCCGGAGAGTCCCATTCTGGAGGCGGATGCGCCCGCTCTGAGAAGCTCGGCGGTGGCCGCGAACGCCTTTGTGGGGATGCACCCCCTGTTCAGACACGTGCCGCCGATGTTCGTCTGCTCGACGACCGCGACCCTGCGGCCGAGCTGGGCGGCCCGTATCGCCGGAACGTAGCCGGCGGGCCCCCCCCCGATGACAACGAGATCGAACCGGGACAATCTGACCTCCGAGGTGAATGTGAGTGCAGCGCGACGAGAGCACGGGTATAATATCGTACTGGACTATGCCGGGGGAGGACCGATGGTCTGGCTGATGGCGGCGATCATTCTCGGCTCGGAGGCGGACTTCACGGAGATTTCCGCCAGACTGGACTGCGATCTGGGCTCGGCCTACCTCGGCCAGAATCTGCTCGAGCAGGCCGAGTCGGAGTTCCGGGACGCACTGGAGCTGATTCCCGGCTATCACGATGCGCTCCTCGGCCTCGGGATGGTCTATTCCAGGCGCGGTTCCTGGGAGACGGCGGAGAGATATCTGAGGTCCTATGTGGATTCGGTGCCCGGCTCGGCCAGGGGATGCATGGAGCTCGCCGAAGTCCTCCGTGCAACGGGCAGGAGCGCGGAATCCTCTCTATTCGCGCTCCGGGCCGCGGAATCCTCTCCGGATGACCCGGCATGCTGGCTCCTCGCCGGAGAGACCGCCCTCTCGGCCGGGGACACCTCCTCGGCCTCGACGTTTCTCCAGAGGGCCATGCCGCTGGGAGGCAGGCCCGCCCTCGAAGCGGCCACGCTCCAGGCGGGAATCCTCCTGTCCCTCGGCGACGAGGACACTGCGCGCGCCCTGCTCGAAGAAGCCTGGGGGGCGGGACATGCAGAGGCGGGATGGCTGCTGGGAAGACTCTACACCTCCTGGGGTGACTACCTCAGGGGTCTGTCCCTGATCAGCCAGGCTCTTTCCTGCGCACCCCGGGCTCCGTTCGCCGATTCCGCGAGGATGCTTCTGGACTCGCTCGCAGGAGAGGGTGTCTTCCTCTCCCCGGGGGACGGCGAATGACGGACCGTCTTGCGGACTCCGCAAGGGAGTCCGTGGAATCCTTCGTCGGGGAATACCTCGAGATCAGGGTCGAGGAGAGGGTCCACACGGACATCAGGCAGGCGGGCACCGGCCCGGCCGAGTACAGCCCGCTCAGGGAAGCCGGGGCGTTCGTCAGAGTCGTCGAGCGCGGAGTGACGGGCACCGCCTATACCTCCGGCCCCGATACGGCGCAGGCGGTCGCGGCGGCGGTCTCCATGGCCTCGGCCCCTGGAACCCGAGGAAGCGTCAGGCTCGCGCTGGAGCGCCCCGTGGCGGACTCCTTCTCGCCCCCCTCGGCCGAGCCGCCGGGGGAGGTGCCCGCCAGGGAGAAGGCCTTTCTATGCAGGCGGTACTGCGAACTTCTCGCCGCCTCCAGCCCCGGAGCCTCCTCCCGGGTGGCATACAGGGAGGTTCTGAGGAGGAAGACCATCGTCACGTAGGCGGGCACCGACGTCACGGAATATGAAACCCTTTGCGGCTGCAGATTCGATCTCTCCGGCTCGCGGCGGATCCCGGTGACCAGGGACACCGCCTGGAGGG
>JAAYTY010000140.1 GCA_012523605.1 Candidatus Fermentibacterota bacterium | reverse complement strand
GGATGTTGGAGGGATCGGCAGGCGTTCCGTCGTCGGTCATGAGTTTCGCGAGATCCTCACGGAGGCGGTTGTCCCCCTCGGTCGTGCCGTACTGGAGCGCCTTGTCGGCCTCGGTCCAGAGGACCCTGTTGGCTGCTATTGCGACATCCGCCACCGGGAAGGATTCCGGCGCAGGAAGGCCGCCCGCGAAGGAAATGATGTCCGGCTGAGAGGTCAGCTTAAGAAGCTCGCGGATCACGGACCTCTTCATGGATGCAGCCCTGGCCGAGAAGATCTTCTCCTTGTTCAACATCGTCCCCCCTTCTTCCGAATCCGGCTGAAGCGCAATATCCGCCCAGGGAGGGGCGGGCTGGTGAAACGACTGCTCGGCGGACTATAATCGCGGGGTTGCACAGGGACAATCAGCAGGAATCCCCGTACATGGAGGCGTGCACCGTGAAGATCCTTTTCACAGCAGTGATGGCAGTCCTCGCCGTGGCGGCGGCATGCGGGAAAGGCGGGAGCGAACCGTCGGAAACCGCGGATCAGGGAAGCGAAGTGCATCAGGCCGTCGCTCCTCAGACAGTCGGCGCCAGCCACATCCTGATAGCCTACCAGGGCGCCCAGCGCTCGACCGCGACGAGGACTCGCGATGAGGCTCTCCAGCTTGCCCAGGATATCCACGACATGCTGGCGAGCGGCAGCATCCACTTCCCCGACGCCGCAATGCGCTACTCCGACTGCCCGAGCGGGGCCAACGGAGGCGATCTGGGCGTGTTCGGCCGCGGGGCGATGGTGGCCGAGTTCGAAAATGCGGCCTTCTCGCTGGAAGTGGGCGAGATATCGGATGTAGTGGAAACCCCCTTCGGTTACCACATCATAATGAGGACCCAGTAACCGACCGAGTTGCAATCCTGCATCTTCCACGTATCCGACGAGGAGGGCGGGCGGAGGCTCGACAGCTTCCTGGTGTCCAGAACCGGCGGTCTGAGCCGAAGCTACATATCCACGCTCATCGCTAACGGCAACGCAGCAGTCTGCGACGTCATAACGCTGCGTCCCGCGCAGCGCGTACGGCCCGGCGACGTAGTTCGTCTCCAGATTCCTGATCCCGTCGAGATCGACCTCGCTCCGATGCCAATGGAGCTCGACATCGTATTCGAAGACGATCATCTGGTGGTCATCGACAAACCGGCCGGACTCGTAGTCCATCCGACGCCGAGTTCCCCCGGCGGGACGCTTGTCAACGCTCTGCTCGCGCACTGCAGGAGCAGCCTGTCGGGCGTCAGCGGAGAACTGAGGCCCGGAATCGTCCACAGGCTCGACAAGGACACCACAGGGCTTCTGGTCGTCGCCAAGGACGACGAGACGCACATCGGCCTCTCCTCACAGCTCGCGGCCCGGACCATGAAGCGCCGCTACGTCGCTCTCACCTGGAACCACCCGGTCACCCCCTCCGGCAGGATAGACGCTCCGATCGGCCGCGACCCCAGGCACCGGAAGAAGATGGGGATAGATGCAAGGGGCAGGCGTGCAGTCACGAACTACAACGTCATCAGGAAGTACGATTTCGCCTCGATGATGGAGTGCCGCCTCGAGACCGGCAGGACTCATCAGATCAGAGTTCATGTGGCGAGCATCGGATGCCCCGTGATAGCCGACGACAGGTACGGCGGCATGAAACCGAGGGGGGTTCCGTCGAGCAGGGCCGTGAGGGATCTGGTGGCTGATGTGATCCGCATCGCGGGGCATCAGATGCTCCACGCCGAAACACTCGGCTTCGTGCATCCCGTGACGGGGGAGGAGCTGGAGTTCAACGCCGCGCCCCCGCTCGAGTTCAGGCTCGCTGCCAGGAGGCTGGAGAAGGTGCTCGATTCGTGAACCCTTTCCAGGCCCTCTCCCTGGCGATGGCTGGAATGCTCGCCGCTCCTGCAGGCTGTTTCATGGCGAGCAATGGCCTGCTCGCCCTTCCGGCCGCCCTGGTGGTCTCGGGCTGTGTCGCATGGGGACCTCGGTGGATTCTCAGGCTCCTTGCCGCATGTTCGGTGCCGATGATTCTGCTTGGATGGGCTATGCTGAGGCACGAAGGGCCTGCGGCCGAGAGATCCGCCCGCTGGGCTCTCGCGCTGGGTTCGGGGATGTTCTTCGCGTCGCTTGCAGGAACCGGGCGCATCTCCTGGTGGCTCGCGGAGTGCTCGAGGAGATGCGCGCCTCTCCGCGGAATCCTGGCGGATCTCTCGGTGCTGATCCGCTCGGCCGTGCCGGCGGCGGCACGCGTTCGGTCATCCCTGGGAAAGGGCCGGGCCTCGCTTGATGAGCTGGCGGACTCTATCGTATCCTCGATCCGGGAGGCAGTTGCGGAACCCCACGCGGAAACGCCGGCGGACGTCTCCCCGCTGCTTCCGATCGCCGGATTCGCCGCATGGCTTTTCGCCATGGCCGGCCTGGCGGGCTTGTGATGCGGCTAGCCCTTCTCATCGAATACGACGGCACATGCTTCTCCGGCTGGCAGGCGCAGAGGGGGTCGCGCACCGTCCAGGGCGTGCTCGAGGAATCCGCATCCAGGCTCTGTTCGCACGAAGTGAGGATCACCGGCAGCGGCCGGACGGACTCGGGAGTCCATGCCCTCGGCCAGGTGGCCCATCTGGATGTGGAAGAGGACGAATCCGGGAGGATTTCGACTGGGCTGCCCGGGATACTGCCCACGGACGTGGCGATCCTCGAGACCGCACGAGCACCCGAGGGATTCCACTCCAGGTTCTCCGCCATATCCAGGGCCTACAGGTACAGGATCATTCGAGGCAAACACCCGCTGCTCTCGCGCTTTGCCTTCCAGCTCCCGTACAGGGATCTGGATACCGGAGCCATGGAGAGAGCCGCCCGTCTCTGCCTCGGCAGGCACGACTGGAGGGGAATGGCCAGGGAGGGAAGCTCGAACAGGACATGGCTGGTCGATGTCCGCCACGCATCCGTCGTGGAGGACGGAGAAGGCTGGATCCTCGACATTCGCGCAGACAGGTTCCTCCGCGGCATGGTGCGCCTCTGGGCCGGAGCCCTGGTGGATGTCGGCAGGGGGAGGATGACCCCGGAGGCGGTTGGTGACATACTCGCGACCGGGGACAGGGCGGCCGCGGGGCCGTCCCTTCCCCCTCAGGGCCTTGCTCTCACAGGAGTGGAGTACCCTTGGCGGATCTTTTCGACAGACGCGATCTGAAGCTGGCAAGCCTGGCCGGCAGGTGTTCCAGGGTCGGCCCCGACGGTCTCTGGCGCTCCTGGGCGGGACACGACATCCGTGACTTCGCGGCGTCCATGCCCGACACCCTGGCCGCGCACTCCCTCAGGGAGGTTGCGTCCGCCGTCGTAAAGGCCAGGCGGGACGGCTCTCCGCGGATCCTCATGTACGGCGGACACGTCATCAAGTGCGGAATGGGCCCTCTGCTCTGCGACTGGGCGGCGAGAGGCCTTCTGAGCTGTCTTGCCACGAACGGCTCGGGTTCCATCCACGATCTCGAAATGGCCCTTTTCGGGCAGACCTCCGAGGACGTCGAGGCCGGGCTCGCCGACGGTTCGTTCGGCATGTGGGAGGAGACTCTCCGCATCTACGCGGAGGCGGTGGACAGGGCCGAGGAGGAATCGGCCGGTCTCGGGGCGGCGCTGGGCGACATGATCCTCGAACGAGGAGGCGACCCTCTTGTGAGCCCTCTGGCGGCATGCCGATCGGCAGGCATTCCTCTGACAGTTCATCCCGCGCTGGGTACGGACATCGTCCATCCCTCGCCCCGTCTGGACTGGGGAAGGCTCGGGCGGGCGTCAGAGCGCGATTTCGACATCCTCGGATCGCAGGTGGCAGGGCTGGAGGGCGGAGTCGTCCTCAACGCGGGCTCCGCGGTAGTGATGCCCGAAGTCTTCCTGAAGCTGCTCTCCTGCGCCCGCAACCTGGGCGCCCCCGTCGGAGGCTTCCTCGCGGCCAACTTCGACATGATCCAGCACTACAGGCCGACGCAGAACGTTCTTTCGCGGCCGGCTTCAGCCCTGGGCGGCAGAGGATTGGCCGTCACCGGGCATCACGAGGTCATGCTGCCCCTGCTGGATCTCTTCATGAGGATCGCCGAAGAGGAGGACAGATGAAGGGGATGGTCGCCGTATGCATGATCCCTGCGGTCTTCGCGCTCTCATCGTGCGGACGGCGGACGACCCCGCCTTCGGCTGGGACGGGCGCTCAGTCCTCCGGAACCATAGATCCCTACGGTGACCCGAGAACCTACTCAGGGGATCCCTTCGCGGGGTTCCTCGAGGTCATCACCATCGATCTCCCGGCGGAGGATTCGACAGCCGCGGATTCCGCGAGCACGCAGGAATCGCCGCCGGTCACCGTCCCCTCTTCCGGCCGGGGGTCGTGGTGCATACAGATAGCCGCATGTTCGACGCAGGAGGATGCCGCCCGGGTGGCCGTTCAGGCCGATCCTCTCACCGATCTCGAATGCGATGTCGAATCCGAACCGCCCTGGTGGAAGGTCCGGCTGGGCGCCTTCGCCACTCGGGAGGCGGCCGAGGCCCGGCTGATCGAGGTGCGTGCGCTCGGATACCCCGACGCCTGGGTGGTCAGACGCGCGGGCGGGGATTGACAGAAGCGATTGTCCGGGGCGATATAACCGGCGCCTTGCGGAGCGGGAATAGCTCAGTTGGTAGAGCTCTACCTTGCCAAGGTAGATGTCGCGGGTTCGAGTCCCGTTTCCCGCTCCAATTCTATTGCCACACCGTAATTCGGACAGGTCCCT
>JAAYTY010000139.1 GCA_012523605.1 Candidatus Fermentibacterota bacterium | reverse complement strand
AGCGTCAACGAGGGAACGTCCCTCATCAGCTACATCGGACACGGCGACACCCAGTACTGGGTCACCTCCGGTTTCTCCAACTCGAATGTCGCCGCTCTGACCAACGGCCGCAAGATGCCCTGGATCAACTCGATAGCATGCTACAACGGGGCCTTCACGAGCGCCTACTGCTTCGCCGAGGCCTGGATGAACGAGGGCTCGCCCTCGACGCCGAAAGGCGCCGTGGGATTCATGGGCGCCACGACCGCTAGCCCCGTGGGCCAGACCGACTCCCTTGCCGAGTACACCTTCCGCGGCTACTTCGAACAGAACATCTGGCACATGGGCGCCGCGGTGGACTACGGCAAGCTGAAGGTCGTGGAGTTCTACGGCGAGGGCGGAGCCGCCAGCAACAACAACATGCACATGGTATTCGGGTGCCCCGAGATGGACATAGACTGCACCACTTCGCCGCTCCCCGCGCTCGTGGGCTCGCATTCCTCGAGCATCTCCCCGGGAGTGTTCAATGTCACCGTGACCTCCGGCGGCTCGCCTGTCGAAGGCGCGCTGGTGGGCGCCGTCCAGGACACGACGTATCTCGACGGGGCCTACACGAACGCATCCGGCATTGCGAGTCTCGACATTCCGGCGCTTCCATCGCCTTCGGCTTGGGTGACCATCACCGCGACCTATCACAACAGGGCTCCCTACCGCGGAACCGCAAACCCGGGAACGGGCATAGGCGGCGGCTCCTCGGGGGTCGCGCAGGCAGTCTGGCTGGGCAACGCCGCGCCCAACCCGTTCGCGGCCAGCACGCAGATCTCCTATTCCGTGCCGGGCGGCGGGTTCTCCCGCCTCTCGGTCTTCGACCTCTCCGGGAGAATGGTCGCCACGCTGGCCTCCGGTGACATCCCGGCCGGAATGCACAGCGCCGTCTGGAACGGTCTCGATTCCAACGGCAATCCGGTCGGGAGCGGCATGTACCTCCTGAGGCTCGAAACGCCTCTGGGAAGCGCCGGCAGCTCCTGCGTCGTCCTGAGATAGCGGGGCGACGGCTTCGGCGCGGGGGCCGGGTTCGCCCGGCCCCCATGTTTCTCCGGACGTCGTCTTGACGGGATGATGGCCGGCGGCTAGATTGCCGGGGCTTTTACGGCACAGGCACTTGGGCTGTTCGGGCGCCCCCTGGAGGGCGCGGGAGGTAGGTAGTGGCACATTACAGCGGTCCGCGGCTCCGCAAGGTGCGTGCGCTGGGCGTCAGCCTGCCCGGTCTCACGCACAAGGAGCCCGACAAGAGAAAGCTCCCGCCTGGCGAGGCCGGCTCGCAGCACAGGCGCCGCAGGCTGTCAACATACAGGATGCAGCTCACCGAGAAGCAGAAGATCAGATTCAACTACGGCCTCTCCGAGAAGCAGCTCAGGAACTACTACGAGGAAGCCGCCAGGCACACCGGCGAAACCGGCAAGATCATGCTCCAGCTCATAGAGCGCAGGCTCGACAACATCGTCGCCCGCTCGGGGTTCGTTTCGACCATCCCGGCCGCCCGCCAGCTTGTCGCCCACGGACACGTCACCGTCAACGGGCGCAGGGTGGATATCCCGTCCTATCTAGTCGGGGTCGGCGACGTCGTGTCCCTCCGGGAGAAGAGCCGCGACCTCAAGGTGGTGGTGGACAACATAGCCCAGGGCAGGGGCATCGGGGTCCCCGCATTCCTGGAGGTCGATCCGATGAACCGCAAAGTGTTCGTCAAGGCTCTTCCGTCGAGGGAGGACATCCCTCTCGACGTCCAGGAGCGCATGGTCGTGGAGTTCTATTCCAAGTAGTCCACGCAGAACCGAAGCGGGGGCGCCGCGCGAGCGGCGCCCCCGTCGCATGGAGAGCCCTCAGCTCCCGGCCAGCATGGAAAGGTTGTCGGCCAGCGCCCTCGCGTAGTCGCTCGTCGGAAAGGCCGAGGCCAGCGCCCTGGCCGCCAGAGGAATCGCCTTCTCCAGGGGCAGGGTGTAGCGCATCCTGGTGAACTTCGAGCGGTACTCGGCCACTTCGCCGGCCACATTCTCGTTCTTCCTGATGCAGCGGGCCATCAGCTCGGCGACCGGACCGAAGTCGTCCTCGTCCATCCCGAACCTGGTCATCTCCGACACTCCGGTGCGGATGCCGCTCGAGACCAGGAACGTCTCGTCGTCCGGGAGAGCCTGGTAGTTGACGATGATGCCGCTTTCCTCAAGACGCCGCGCCACGTCGGCGCCTTCGCCGTACTCCGAGACCCTCACCACGACCTGGTGTGTCATCGTGTAGCCGTCGGCCGGGTCGCCCTCGACCTTCAGGCCGTTGTCCGCGAGCTGTCTCGCGAAAGCCTTCGCATTGCGCAGGACCTGTGCCTGGTACTCGGCCTTGAACCGGTTCATCTCGATCGTCGAAACCAGGAGACCCACGAGCGTGGCGAGATGGTGATTGCTCGTGCTCCCCGGGAACGCTCTGCTCCTTATGTCCAGCCAGAGCTTCCGCAGAGGGCTGTCCTTGCCCATGTTGCTCACTATGGCCCCCCTCTGGGGGCCGAAGAACGTCTTGTGCGTGGATCCGGTCACCACGTCCGCACCCTCGGAAAGGGGCGCCTGGAACGCCCCGTAGAGGCCCAGCACGTGAGCCATGTCGTACATGATCACCGGCCTCGGGTCCATGTTCCTGACCAGGCCCGCCACGAGGCTCACCGGTTCCGGATAGAGGAACATGCTCTTCCCGAAAACGATCAGCTCGGGCCTGTGCTCCTCTATCAGCCCGGCGAGCTTCTCCTCGTCGATCCTGTACATGTTGTCCCGCCTGACGGGGAAGTTGATGCAGTTCTCCTCGCCGGTCGCAGGATTCAGTTCGACGAAATTGTAGAGGGCCCCCATGGGCTGGCTGGAGAGATGGCCGCCCTTCCCGAGATCGTTGTTCATCACGGCGCGGAGCTTCCGGAAGGTGCCCTTCGGGCTGTCACGGTTCACGAACTTCGTCACGGCCTTGAAGACCACCTCGTTGGCCATCTGGCCGCTTACGGGCCTGAGCTCGGCCTCGGTGCAGCCGAAGTACCGCCTCAGCTCCTCCTGAGCCTCGAGCTCTATGTCGCGGATGAAGTCGGTGCCCTGGTAGAAATAGACTTCGCGGTTCTTCATGCTCCTGTGCTCCGCGTACCTGCCCGCGGGGTCGCACATCTCGCATGCCTTCACAAGGAGGCTCGGCGTGTTCTCCGAGGGAATGAGGTTGATGCACCTTCGCTGGCGCCAGAGATTGTTGGCCTCGATCCTCCCGAAAAGCTCCTCGATCCTTTCCTCGATACCTGCCATCTGACTCTCCTTGAAGTCCCCGCCTGGGCGGGCGTGTCCCCCGATGCGAAAACCGGCATATATTGAGACCGGATGCTGCCGGTCAATGACCCGCTTGCCTTGCCCAGCGCATTCCGCCATAAACGGGAGTCTTTGCGGAGGGAGCTTGAGGCTCGATGGATAGTATTGCAGCAGTTGAGCTTGAATCTGCCGTTGCCAGGCTGGAGAAGCTCAGGGAGGGCCTTTGACTTCGGCGCTCTGCTGAAGAGGGAGTCCGAGCTCTCCGCCCTCATGTCCCGGCCGGACTTCTGGGATGACCGGAAGGCGGCCCTCTCGGTGATACACGAACTGCGGGACGTCCAGGCCTGGACCGAGCCCGCCCGGAAGATCTCCAGACAGATCGAGGATCTCAGGGCGGCCATCGAACTCCTTGAGCAGGAAAGCGATCCCGAGCTGGAGGCCGATGCGGCCGTCCGCCTGGCCTCCCTCTCGAAGGAAATAGACCATTTCGAGTTCCAGTGCATGTTGTCGGGCAAGGACGACCGCAGTGACGCGATCCTCACGATACGGCCCGGGGCCGGGGGAATAGACAGTCAGGACTGGGCCGAGATGCTCCTCCGGATGTACCTCTACTGGGCGGAGAAGCAGGGCTTCGAAACCGAGATCCTCAACCACCAGCCCGGGGAGGAGGCGGGCATCCGTGAGGGCGTGCTCGGTGTCAGGGGCCCGTACGCCTACGGCTACCTCAGGGCCGAGAACGGCATCCACAGGCTGGTGAGGCGCTCCCCGTTCGATCAGAACCACAGGAGGCACACGAGCTTCGCATCCGTCTTCGCTCTGCCCGACCTCGACGACAGCATCGAGATCGAGATGCGCGAGGAGGATCTCAGGATAGACACCTTCAGGGCCAGCGGCGCAGGCGGTCAGCATGTCAACAAGACCTCCTCCGCCGTGAGGATCACGCATGTGCCGACCGGCATCGTGGTCTCGTGCCAGGACGAGCGGTCTCAGCACAGGAACCGCGAGGTCGCCATGCGGATACTCCGTGCCAGGCTCTACGAGCTCGAGGAGAGCAGGAAGAAGGCGGAGAAGGAAGAGCTGGAGAGTTCCAAGAAAGACGTCTCGTGGGGGAATCAGATCCGGTCCTACGTCCTCCAGCCGTACCAGCTCGTCAAGGACCACAGGACCGGTGTCGAGACTTCCGATGTGGACGGCGTGCTGGCCGGCGGGATACAGGATTTCATAGAGGAGTTTCTGAAGTCGGGGAAGAGATGATGGAGATCAACGACCAGGTGCAGGCGAGGCTGGCCAAGCTGGCCGAGATGAGGGAGAGGATCGGCATAGACCCGTATCCGGCGCGCGCCTTCGACGCGGTGTCCATACCCGCGATCGTAGCCGCCGGCCCTTCGGAAGCCCCCGTCACCGCCGCGGGCAGGCTGCGCTCCCGCCGGGAGCACGGGAAGGCGGTGTTCGCCGACCTCTGGGGGCAGGATGGCTCCATCCAGCTCTATTTCAGGGCGGACGACCTCGGAGCGGAGCGATGGACCCTCGTGAACCTGCTCGACCTCGGCGACATCGTAAGGGTCTCGGGCCCGGTCTTCCTCACGAGGAGCGGTGAACTGACCATAGCGGTGAAGGATCTCGCACTCGTTGCCAAGAGTCTCAGGCCGCTGCCGGTCGTCAAGACGGATTCCATGGGGAAGACCTGGGACGCCCTCTCCGACACCGAGTTCATGTACAGGCACCGCTGCGTGGACCTCATCGTGAACCCCGCCGACAGGAGGAGGCTCGCGGGGCGCTCGAAAATGGTGACGGCTCTCAGATCCTATCTCGATCGGAACGGCTTCCTCGAAGTCGAGACCCCGGTTCTGCAACCCATCTACGGAGGAGCCAGCGCGGAGCCTTTCGTGACCAGGTACCGGGCCCAGGACGAGACCTGCTACCTGCGGATAGCAACGGAGCTGTACCTGAAGCGCCTTCTCGTAGGCGGATTCGACAGGGTCTACGAGCTCGGCAAGGACTTCAGGAACGAGGGAATCGACAGAACGCACAGTCCCGAGTTCACCCAGCTCGAGCTCTACGAGGCATGGGCCGACTACGGAGTCATGATGCGCCGATTCGAGGAGATGGTCTGCGAGGCTGCGGAAGCAGCCGGCTGCGGAAGCACGATCGTCTTCCACGGCATGGAAATCTCTCTGCGACCCCCGTTCGAGCGGGTGGGGTTCGTCGAATCCCTCAGGAAGGCGAGCAACGAGGACCTCTTCTCCTGGGCTCCGGCCGACCTGAGGAAGCTCTGCGACAGGCTTGAGATCGCAGAGGGCGCCACCGACAGAGAGACACTCATCGACAAGCTCTTCGACCATTACGTCACCGAGGGGATACACCAGCCGACGTTCGTCGTGGACTACCCCCAGTTCCTCTCGCCCCTGGCGAAGCAGAAGCCCGGCAATCCCGGGATCACCGAGCGCTTCGAAGCCTTCGTGGCCGGGCTCGAGCTCGCCAACGCATTCAGCGAGCAGAACGATCCCTTGTTCCAGAGAAAGGTGCTGGAGGAGCAGGCCGGGTCGTCCGACCTCCATGCCGGAGAGGTCGACGAGGACTTCCTCTTCGCATTGGAAACCGGAATGCCCTCCGCTGGAGGGATGGGCATAGGAGTGGACAGGCTGGCGATGCTCCTCTTCGACGCGGGGTCCATCCGGGACGTCGTTCTCTTTCCCCAGCTCAGGCGGGTGCGGCAGTGAGACCCGGTCTGCTGCTGGGGCTGGCCATCCGGCAGCTGACAAGCAGATCCCATTCCGGGATAGTGCGGCTCGTATCCGTGCTCTCGGTCTCTGGAATAGCCATCGGCGTAGCCGCCCTGGTTCTCCTCCAGGCGTTCATGAACGGATTCCAGTGGTCCATCTCCGGATTCCTCGGCATGGCCAACCCTCCGCTCATCGTGAGGTCGCCTGTCGGCGTCTCCCTCCAGCAGACCGATATCGCTCTCGTCGAGAAGCTCGCCGCCTCCGTACACGGGCTGACCGCGGTCTCCCCGGGAATCGAGAAGGCGGCGGTCGCGGCGGGCCGCTCCGGAGACATCGCCGGAGTGGTCGTGAGAGGGGTCCGCTGGGACAGGGAACTCGAGATAACGGGTCTCGGCGAACTCCTCGGAGGCGTTCCGGAAGGGGCGGTACTCGGTGAGACCGTGGCTTCGAGGCTCGGGCTCTCCCGGGGGGACACGATCAGGCTGGCCTCGACCGAGTCCGCCACCATTTCCGCTGCGGGCAGGGCCGTGGTGGATACCATCATCCCGATCGTGGTCTGGAAAGTCTGCGACTTCGGGCTCGAGGAGTACAACTCCGGTCTGGTCATCACTGACTACGGAACCGCCGCGGCACTCTTCGGCATGGAGGGGCTCTACGATTTCGCGGGCGTGGGCGCCGCGGAGGGGACCGGGCCCGCTGCCGCGGCCGCGGAGCTCTCGGCTCTCCTCGAGAACAGCTATATCGGCTTCGAGTGCGAGAGATTCATGATCTGCGAGGCTTTCATGGCCCGGCACGAGAATCTCTTCAGGGCGTTCGGTCTCGAGAGGCTCGGGATGACGATAGTCCTCGGCCTGATAACCGTGGTAGCTCTGCTGAACCTCTCGAGCGCCCTCTCCATGGTCGCTCTCGAGCACAGGCGGGACTACGGCGTCCTGAGGGCCATGGGCGCATCGCCCTCCAGAGTGCTCGGGGTGGCGCTTTCGCAGGGGCTCCTGATAGGCCTCCTCGGCTGTGCGGCAGGGACGGCCTTCGCAGCCCTGGTGATGCTGGTGGTGAACAACCTGCTGCCCGTGACTCTTGAGAGTTCCGTGTACTGGGTGGACACCCTCCCCGCGGTTCCCGACCCGGGACAGACAGCCGCCGTCCTCGCCGGCATCATGTCGGCCTGCCTCCTTGCGTCGGTCTTTCCCGCGGCGCAGGCGGTTTCGATACCTCCCGCCGAATGCGTGCGCCATGAATGAGCCCTGCACGGTGCTGGAGTGCCGGGAGGTGCGCAAGGCCTTCCGCGAGGGGGACTCCGTCCTCGAGATACTTAGGGGGGTCGATCTCGACGTCGCGAGGGGCGAGATAGTGGCGGTCACTGGGCCCAGCGGCTCCGGCAAGAGCACGCTCCTGAACATCCTCGGAGTTCTCGATCCTCCGGACTCAGGCCGGGTTTCCATCGCCGGCGTGGATGCGTGGAAGGCCGGCGAGGCCGCCAGGGCCAGATTGAGGGGCAGGCACCTCGGCTTCGTCTTCCAGTTCCACCACCTTCTTGAGGAGTTCACGCTGGCCGAGAACGTCGCGCTGCCCGGCCTTCTGGCGGGCATGTCCGGGGAGGATGCGGCGAAGCGGGCAGCCGCGCTGCTGGAGGAGGTCGGGATAGCATCGCGAGCCGCTCAGTTCCCATCGAGAGTCTCCGGAGGCGAGCGTCAGCGGGCCGCTCTGGCCAGGGCGCTGACCTGCTCCCCCGACCTGGTTCTGGCGGACGAGCCTACGGGAAATCTCGACGCCGGAAACGCGTCGAAGGTTCTGGATCTTGTCGTGAGCCTGTCCCGCTCGCACGGGCAGGCGTTCGTCCTGGCCACGCACAGCCTCGAGATCACGGCCGTTGCCGACAGGGTGCTGAGGCTGAGGGGCGGCCGTCTGGAGACATGAGAAGCGGTTCGATTGCCCGCAGTTCCCGGGCAGGATTATCTTCTCACGGGAACCCGTTCTTCCCGCTCAGGTAGATTGCGCAGGAAGTTTCGCAGGAGAGGCGGGAGACTTGCCGGAGCAGTACAGCGAGAGGGCGCGGGCGGCCATCAACATCGCCCGGAGCGAGGCCAGCAAGTACGGCCAGGCGAAGGTAGGTTCAGAGCACCTCCTTCACGGGATCCTGTCCGTCCGAAGCGCGACGGCCATCGCCGTGCTCAACGCCATGGGCATCAATACCGGAGAGCTCAGGTTCAGGCTGGAGAGCTACATCCGCAAGCCCTCCGGGGTGTCCATCCCCGCGAACGAGATCGGCTGGACGACAAAGGCGCGGCTGGTCCTGCACGAGGCTAACAGGCAGGCCGGAATGCTCGGTCACTCCGCCGTGGGGACCGAGCACATCCTCCTCGGGCTTCTCGCCGTGACGAGCTGCATGGCCTCCAGCCTTCTGCGGGAGCGGGGCGGCACGCTCGAGAAGGCGGTTGCCGAACTGCAGAACCTTCCCAGGCCTAAGGAAGACAAGCCCGAGGAGGAGACGACCTCGGCGCTGGAGTTCTTCTGCCGCGACCTGACCGCCATGGCGGGCAGCCAGCAGCTCGATCCCGTGATAGGGCGCAGGAAGGAGATTTCGAGGGTCATACAGGTCCTGTGCCGAAGGAAGAAGAGCAACCCGGTGCTGATCGGGGAGCCCGGCGTGGGGAAGACCGCCATCGTGGAGGGACTGGCCCAGCTCATCAAGTCCTCCCGCGTGCCGGCCATACTTCGGAACAAGAGAGTGATGGCCCTCGACATGGCCGGCGTCATAGCCGGCACGAAATACAGGGGACAGTTCGAGGAGAGGCTCAAGGTCCTTCTCAAGGAGATCAACGAGGCTGGAAACATCATCCTGTTCATAGACGAGGTGCACTCCATTGTGGGCGCCGGGGCCGCCGAGGGCGCGATCGACGCCGCCAACCTCCTGAAGCCGGCGCTCGCGCGCGGGGAGTTCCAGTGCATCGGAGCCACCACTCTCGACGAGTATCGGCGGCGAATCGAGAAGGACGGCGCACTCGAGCGCAGGTTCCAGCCCGTCCCGGTCGACCCTCCCTCGGTGGCCCTGACGATCGAGATTCTCGAGGGACTGAGGAGCAAGTACGAGGAGCACCACGGGGCTGTTTACGAGCCCGAAGCGATCGAGGCCTGCGCGAGGCTGGCCGACCGGTTCGTCAGCGGGCGCTTCCTGCCCGACAAGGCGATCGACATCATGGACGAAGCCGGGGCGAAGGCCAGGCTGAGGGCCGGCTCGGTGCCTCCCGAGATCACGGATCTCGAGTCGGACATCGCCAGGATCGAGTCAGCCGTTTCCGTCGCCGTGGCGTGCGGCGACATGCCGGAGGCGTCGAGGCTGAAAGTCGAGCTCGAGCAGGCGGCAGGCCTTCTCGCAGCCGAGAAGGCCAGGTGGCTCTCGGAGGAGCCGACGAGCAGGGTGACCGTCGATCTCGTGGCCGAAGTCGTAGCCGACATGACCGGTGTTCCCGTGAGCAGGGTCACAGAGAGCGAACTCGCGCATCTGCGCGACCTGGAGTCCGAACTCTCCGCGAAGATCGTGGGGCAGGACGAAGCCATCTCGGTGATAGCGAGGGCCATAAGGCGGGGGAGAGTGGGCCTGAAGGATCCTCGCCGCCCGTCCGGCGCCTTCCTGTTCCTCGGCCCCTCCGGCGTCGGGAAGACCGAGACGGCGAGCGTCATCGCCGAGCAGGTCTTCGGAGATTCGAACGCCCTCATCAGGATAGACATGTCCGAATTCCAGGAGAAGTTCTCGGGGTCGAGGCTCGTGGGCGCGCCTCCCGGCTACATCGGGTACGACGATGGAGGGCAGCTCACCGAGCGGATCAGGAGGAGGCCCTACAGCGTCGTCCTGTTCGACGAGGTCGAGAAGGCCCACACCGACCTGTTCAACATGCTTCTCCAGGTGATGGATTACGGAAGGCTGACGGACAGCTACGGCAGACACGTGGACTTCTCGAACGCCATTCTGATCCTCACCAGCAACATCGCGTCCAAGGAGCTCCAGGGAAGCGGGCACCCGGGCTTCACTACCGAGTCGGGCGAGGACAGGAGAAAGCGCATGCATGACATCGTCATGGACGGCGTGAAGCGCTTCTTCAGCCCCGAGTTCATCAACAGGCTCGACGAGATCGTCGTCTTCAACGCCCTCGGGAGGGCCGAGATAGACAGGATAGTGGACATACAGTTCGAGGAGGTGAGGCGCAGGATCTCGGATCTCGGGCTGGCGATCTCGCTGTCGCCCGAGGCGCGCGACCTCATCGCCGAATCGGGCTACGATACCAACTCCGGTGCGAGACACCTCCGGAGGACCATCCAGAGGCTCGTCGAGGATCCCCTTACGGACGCGATACTGCTCGGAGAGTTCTCGAGGGGCGACTCGATCACGGCGTGCCGCGCAGGCGAAAAGCTCGTCTTCAGCCGGGATGCGGTCTGCGAAGGAGATGCCCAGGCGGTCACCGCTACGGGCAGCACAACCAGGTGAAGAACCTCCTGACGGCGATCGCCATCCTGGCCGCTTCCGCCGGTGCCCTGCCGGTGGGTTCCGTCGAGATCGAGGGCAACGAATTCGTCAGCGATTCCCTGATCTCCGGGGCATACGGGCTCGCGCCCGGTTCCGCATGGTCCGTCGAGACCTCCGCGGAGGGGCTCAGGAGAATCTTCGGCCTGGGATACTTCTCCGGCGCCGAGGTCCTGGTCGATTCCTCGTCCGGGCTCGTGAACGTGCTCCTCAGGGTCAGCGAAAACAGGCTCCTCAGCTCGGTGGAGTTCGAGGGGCTGGACAAGCTCGACGAAGTGGATCTAAGGGACACCCTGATGCTCTTCCCCGGCCAGACCGTCACCCTCTCCGAGATCGAGTCCGCGCGGAGGCTCATCCTATCGATGCTCGCCGAAAAGCACAGGCACTTCGCCACGGTCGAAGCAGAATGGCAGGACCCGGACGCAGGAGGCAGGAGCGTCCTGCTCTTCAGGGTCGAAGAGGGTCCCGACGTCAGGGTCGGCGAGATAGACTTCACAGGGAACACGAGATTCAGCGACTCCGACCTGCGGGGCGAGATGAAGACGAAGCAGGACTCCTTCTGGCGGTCGGGGCGCTTCAGACAATCCGACTTCATGGAGGATCTCGGGAAGGTCGAGCGCTACTACAGGGACCACGGATATCCCGATGCGAGAGTCACGGGATACACGAGGAGCGTCCTCGAGGACGGCAGGCACCTGAGGTTCGAGATCACGGTCGAGGAGGGAAGATACTACAGGCTCGGCGACGTCTCCTTCACGGGCAACAGCGCCGTTCCGGACAGCACTCTCGAGAAGGCCATGCGGATGGAGGAAGGCGACGAGTACAGGATAAGCAGATTCGAGTCGTCTCTCGACGCCCTCTACGAGATCTTCCAGGACAGGGGATTCTTCTACGCGGAAGTGGAGCCTTCGGTGAACGCCGACACCGCCTCGGGCGTCATCGATCTGGGGTTCCGCATAAACGAGGGCGAGAGGGCTCACATCCGGATGATCGAGATCACGGGCAACACCCGCACGATGGACAATGTCATAAGGCGCGAACTCAGGGTCCAGCCGGGAGACCTGTTCCAGAGGGCCTCGCTCGTCAGGAGCCTCAGGAACGTCTATTACCTGAACTACTTCGACAACGTGGTCCCCGAGTTCAGGAGCATCGAGGGCTCCCCCGACATAGACCTGGTGATAGATGTGGAGGAGAAGTCCACCGGCAAGGCGGGATTCGGCGCAGGCTACGGCGCAACCGATGGCTTCAACGGCTATCTGGAACTGGGCGAGACCAATCTCTTCGGGCGCGGCCAGTCCGTGAACATCAACTACCAGTTCTCGAAGCGCACCCAGGACATCGAGCTGGGCTTCACCGAGCCCTGGTTCAGGGATACGCCGCTCTCGCTGGGCGGCGAGCTATTCCACACCACCAGCTTCCGGGACGAGTACGACCGAAGGAGGACCGGCGGGGCCGTGACCGTAGGCAGGGTGCTCCCCTGGATAGACTATACCTCGGCATCCGTGAGATACCTGCTCGAACAGACCGATGTGTACAACATCACCGACGACTCCACAAGCTACTACTACTCGCTCAGGGACCGCGACTGGCCGCAGTGGACCAGCTCCGTGAGATTCCGCATCGGAAGGGACAGCAGGGACAGGCAGGTGTTCCCGGGTGAGGGCTCGCAGAACATCCTCACGACCGAGTTCGCCGGGGGCATGCTCGGAGGGGACATCGGATATCAGAAGTACCTGCTGGACAGCAGCTGGTTCATCCCATCCTTCTGGCGGTTCATCTACATGGTCAGGGCCAGGGTCGGCCTGCTCGGCAGCATAGGGCCCGACGAACCGCCCGCATACGAGCTGTTCGAGCTCGGCGGCACTGGGTTCTACGGCGTGAGAGGCTATCCATCCCAGAGCATCGGCGCCGTCGAGGGCTTCGAGACCGTCGGCGGCCGCAGCATGCTCATCCTGACGGCCGAATACAGGCTCAGGGTGATCGACCAGATCCAGCTCTCCGCCTTCTTCGATGCGGGCGATACATGGAACTCATGGGCCTCCTGCGATCTGGGCGCTCTGCGCAAGGGGGCCGGGCTGGGCATCAGGGTGGAGGTTCCGATGCTCGGTGTGATGGGCCTTGACTACGGCTACGGCTTCGACGGCCCCGAGCGCGGCTGGGAGCCCCATTTCCAGTTCGGCGCGGATTTCTGACCTCCTGCCGGGAACCGGCAAGGGACAACCCGGAGGTTCGACGATGCTCATCAGGCTCTGCCTGGCCGTCTTCGCCGCAGTGTGCGCCTCCTCGGCGCAGACCGTCGTGGTGTTCGATTCGGAGAGGGTGTTCGAATCCTTCGGCTCCGTGTCCGACGCGAGGGAGCTGCTGGAGGCCGAGATAGAGGCCCTCCAGGCCCATGCTGACTCCCTGCAGGCCGAGGTGGACGCCATCGAGGACGATCTCGCCCGTACTCTCATGATGAGCCCCGAGCGCCGAAGGGAGCGCGAGGCCCTGCTCGAGACGAAGAAGAGGGAGCTTGAGCAGTTCGTGGCAGCCACGTTCGGTCCCGGGGGCACGATCGAGAGGCGGAACGAGGAGCTGGTCACGCCGCTCGTGGCGGCGATAAACGAGGCGGTAAGGAATCTGAGCCTCGAGAACGACTACGACCTGGTCCTGGACGCCGCGGGAGGCTTCGTGGTCTTCGCCGACGAAACGCTCGACATCACCGACCTCGTGATACAGGAGCTCTCCTCCGCGGGAGGCGGGAGTGCCCAGTCTCGGTGAGCTCGCGTCGGCGCTGGGCGGGAGCCTGGAGGGGCCTGACGGCTCCCTGCCGGTAAGGGGAGTGGCTTCTATTCAGGATGCCGGGCCCGACGAGGTATGCTACTTCGGAAACCCGAGGTACCGGAGGTTCCTCGCGACCACCAGGTCCATGGCTGTGATCACATCACGCAGGGTCGAGACATCCGCGCGGAACATGATTCTCGTCGGCGATGCCTACGAGGGGTTCAGGAAGGCTCTGGAGATCTTCGCTCCCGACCGGTCCAGCGCATTTCGAGGGATCCACCCCTCGGCTGTCGTGGCCGGCGATGCCCTGCTGGGGGAAGATGTCTCGGTGGGGCCCTGCGCGGTCATAGACAGGGAGGCCCGCATAGGAGAGTCGACCGCCGTCGGGGCCGGCTGCTACATCGGTCCGGGTGTGAAAATCGGCCGCTCCTGCAGCCTGCATCCGAGAGTCGTCCTGGAGGCCGGAACGCTGGTGGGTGACAGGGTCGTCATTCACGCCGGAACTGTTGTCGGTTCCGACGGATTCGGCTTCGTCCCCGATCCGTCGGGCCACAGGAAGATCCCCCAGAACGGCATCGTGGAGATCGAAGATGATGTCGAGATAGGCGCCAACTGCGCCATAGACCGCGCTGTGACCGGCTCCACGAGGATCTCCAGATTCACCAAGCTAGACAACCTCATACACGTGGCTCATAATGTGGTAATAGGCCCGGGGTGCCTCCTGGCGGCCCAGGTGGGCATCTCGGGCAGCACCAGCATCGGCTCCGGAGTGGTATTCGGCGGACAGGCCGGACTGTCCGGGCACATCGAGATAGGCGACCGCGCGACCATAGCGGCGCAGGCCGGGGTGACGAAGAGCGTCAGGGCGGGCGAGACCGTGTCCGGCTATCCGGCGAGGCCGCACGCGAGGGCACTCCGGGTGGATGCGGCGCTGTCGAGGCTGCCCGAGATTCTTGACCGGCTGAAGGGGCTCCTCGGCCCCTCGGGCGGGGAGGGGGAAGACGCCAGGTGAGCCAGTTCCAGACCACGATAGCGAATACCGTCACATACAGGGGCGTGGGGCTTCACACGGGCAAGGACACGAACATCACGTTCAAGCCGGCCCCCCCCAACTCCGGCATCACCTTCGTCAGGATGGACGACGAGAAGAGGCCGACGATACACGCGATCTGCTCCAATGTCCGGCAGGTCGAGGAGCAGTCCAGGAGGACCACTCTCGGCGAGAACTACTACGAGGTACATACCGTGGAACACGTCCTCTCCGCCCTCTTCGGGCTGGGCATAGACAATGCGATGATAGAGATCGACTCCGACGAGCCGCCCGAGCCGGAGGACGGTTCGGTTGCCACCTACGTGGAAGTTCTGGACAGGGCCGGAGTCCTCGAACAGAGAGAAGCTCCCGCCAGGATCCTGAAGATCACCGAAGCGGTATCCATAGAAAGCTTCGGCGCGCATCTCACAGCGGTCCCCTATGACGGCTTCAGGATCAGCTTCACGATAGACTACCGGCACCCCGTTCTAGGGGCGCAGTTCGCATCCATGGACATCACGCCCGAGATATTCCGGCGCGAGATCGCCCCTGCGCGGACATTCTGCTTCTACAAGGACGTCAGACTCCTGCAGGAGAAGAACCTCATCCGCGGCGGCACCCTCGAAAACGCGATAGTCATCGGCGACGACGGAATCCTCAACCGGGAGCCGCTCAGGTTCCCCGACGAGTTCGTGAGGCACAAGATCCTCGACCTTCTGGGCGATCTCTCGCTCCTCGGGCACAGGCTGCAGGGCCACTTCATCTCGGCGAAGTCCGGACATGCGTCCAACGTTCAGTTCGTGAGGAAGATCGAGGAGACATGCTCCCGCAGGGCCAGGGAGCAGTCCAGACCCATCGGGGCGTCCCCGGGCTGGAACGTGGCCGACGTGATGAGGATCCTTCCCCACAGGTATCCGTTCCTGCTCGTGGACAGGATTCTGGATATGCAGCCGGAGAAGAGGATCGTCGGCATCAAGAACGTCACGATCAACGAGCCGTTCTTCCAGGGGCACTTCCCCGGCCACCCGATCATGCCGGCGGTGCTGATCATCGAGGCGATGGCGCAGACCGGCGGCGTCCTGCTGCTGTCGAGCGTGGACGCGCCGGCGAGCAAGCTGGTCTACTTCTCGGGCATCGACCAGGCGCGCTTCCGCCGCCCCGTGATTCCCGGCGACCAGCTGCGGTTCGAGCTCGAGATGCTCAAGCTCAAAGGCGCTCTCTGCAAGATGCGCGGCCAGGCGTT
>JAAYTY010000138.1 GCA_012523605.1 Candidatus Fermentibacterota bacterium | reverse complement strand
GGAAGAGGGTCGAGGCGGCGGCCCCTGCTCCCGAAGAGAGGAGCCAGCCCGCCAGGGACAGCGCCGCGGCTAGCTCGCCCAGACGGCATGCGTACAGGGATTCCCTCATGAGGAGGCTCTGGCAGACCGTCGAGACGGCCCCGCCGGCCAGCGCCATCACGACCGGACCGCGCAGGCCGGATCGCACCTCAGGGAGCTGCCTGCGCGGGGCCGAAGACCTCGGCCTGGAACCTGTAGATCGTGGCTCCGTCGGCCCAGCTCCCCGGTGGCAGGCCGGCCTTCTCGCACAGGCCCTCCAGAAACTGCTCAGGCGTTGTCCAGCCCACCTCTCCCGGAACCTGGGGGAGCAGGACGCCGCTCGATCCTCCGCGCACGATGTAGAGGCCGTCGGTGCCAAGACGCACCGAGAGAGGATCTTCCATCAGCTCGAGAGGTGTGAGAACCGAAATCTCGTATTCGATGGAGCCGAGTTCCCCGGCTGATATCGCGGGAAAGCGCGGATCCTCCAGAGCGGCGGACCATGCCATCATCGCGGTCGCCGCACCGACGGGATAAACCGGCCTGATCGTCCCGATGCAGCCCCTCAGGAGCCCGCCCTCGGTGTAGGTGACGAACACGCCCCTCAGGAGCCCCAGGTCTCCTTCCGCCGCGGGCAGGGGCGGCCTCGAGGACCTCGTGGCGGCTGCGGCCAGGTTCTCCTCCACTATCCGGCAGAGCGCCAGCCTCGTCTCGGCGCTCAGGGGGGCTCTCGCCGCCGCTGGATCCGCCGTGACGACCGCGGAGGCATATCCTACCACCGCCTCCGGATCGCCGCCGGCATCGGCGCTGCTGGCCATTCCCAGAACTGTCCGCTCGGCGTTTCCGAAAAGCTCCGAATAGGCCAGGACCACAGCCATCGGCACTCTTCCGCATGCGAACGTCTCGACCCCCCTCGGAAGGCGGGCCTGGGAGGTTGCGTCGAGAAAGCCCTCCATCGGGAGCGTGCTCCATGCGGTCATCGTCACGGAGTCGGACGCACGGGCGAGCGCCTCGGGGGGATAGTGAGACAGGTCCGAGCTGGCTATGACGAGTATCGCCGCGTGTGCGGACTCGGCATAGAGGAGCTCGGCCAGGAGCCTGACGGAGTTCGGATCGGTGCTTCCCGCCAGCACCGGAACCAGCCGCCATCCCGGCTCGAGCACGGACTGGAGGAAGGGGAGCTGAACCTCCACCGCGTGCTCGCCGGCATGTTCGGGCCCCCCCCTCGAGCACGACGGGTGCGCCCTTGCAAGCCTGCGCGCGGCGGCCGTATCTACCTCCACGGCGCCCAGCGGGGTGAGGAAGGGTCCCCCGTCATAGACCGAGAAACCCAGGACGGGGGCCGTGTGAGCGGGAGCGATCACATAAACCGTGTCATAGCGCCGCCCGCGGAGGCACCGGTACAGCAGCGCCGCGGTCGGGGCCGAGAAGACATAGCCCGCGTGCGGGGCGACGCCGGCCACGATCGTGCCGGCAGGGATGGCAGGCGGATCGGCGGCATCTACCAGGCTGTCGACGAGCGAGGAGAGAACCGCGCCGTCCGCCGGATAGAACGAACCCGCGACGGCCGGGGGTCTGATCTCCATCGAAGAGGCTTCGGCCCCGGGCCTGCCGCCCTCCGAGCATGAAGCCGCCATCACGAACGCCGCCGCCGCCAGTGCGATCCTCATCCTGCCAGCCTCCTCCAGTGTCTCGCCCTGCGGTTCGAAAGCCCGGGCACACCGGAGCGCACAGCCCTCCCGGCAGGCACCAGGGAGACCAGGAACGCCACCGCAAGGGAAAGGGCTGCTGCCAGGAACGATCGCCTCCCGATCCTGCCCGTCATCATGCCTCGACCTCCTCTAGCGCCATCTGCCCGTGACGGCTGTCCCGCAGTACGGACAGGCCCCGTCCACCAGGATGTTCGACTCAACCGTGTAGCCCGACCTGACTATCAGCATGGTTCCGCACGAGGGACAGATGGTGTTCGATCCATCCCGGGCTGCGACATTGCCTATGTACACATGCTCGAATCCGGCATCCCTCGCGATATCCCTCGCCGTCTCGAGCGTGGCCAGCGGCGTGGGCGGCACGTCCAGGAGCCGGTACATCGGAAAGAACCTCGAGAAATGCAGCGGAGTCGATGTGCCCACCCTGGAAGCGAGATCTCCGACCAGAGCCTCGAAGTCACTCCTGGCATCGTTCCATCCGGGAATGACGAGGTTGGTCAGCTCGAGCCAGACGCCCTCCTCCTGAAGCACCTCGATGCTCCGGAGAACGGGGGCGAGCGTGCCCCGGCACATGCTCCTGTAGAACGAGTCGGTGGCGCCCTTCACGTCCACGTTCGCCGCGTCCGTCACGGCCGCGAGCTCTCTGAGGGGGCCTTCGTTGATGTAGCCCGCGGTCACGAGGATGTTCGCCAGCCCGGCCTCCCTGGCGAGCAGTGCGGTATCAGCGACGTATTCGAACCAGACCACCGGTTCGGTGTAGGTGTAGGCGATGGATCGGCAGCCCGCCCTCGATGCCTCCTCGACCACCGCCTGCGGGGGCATGTCGTATGGAGGCACATCCTCCGGCGAGGCCTGCGAGATCTCCCAGTTCTGGCAGCCCAGGCATCCGAGGTTGCAGCCCACGCAGGCGATGGAGAAGGACGTCGATCCGGGGAGGAAATGGAAGAGCGGCTTCTTCTCGACCGGGTCCACTGAAACCGCTGCGGGTCTTCCGTAGACGAGGCTGACCAGCTCTCCGCCCCGGTTCAGCCTGACCCTGCACGTCCCGCGCTCACCGGGCTCGATGATGCAGGCGTGGGGGCACAGTACGCACCGGACGGTGTCATTCATATTCCTAGAGCACCGAGTACCATTCGCAGGGATGGTCACTGAGGAAGCCCTCTTCGATCAGTCGCTCGATGAGCTCCATGTCGGCGGGCTCAGGCGGGGCCTTCGCCGCGGTGGGCGATACGCTCCCGGACAGGAGCCGTCCGATCAGGGGGATCGACTCGACCGCTTCCCGCACGGAGGCCGGGGTGCCGCCGGCTGTGCCCAGGACCAGAACGGCCGCGAGTATGAAGATGCCCATTCGATGCCTCCTTGAATAATCTACCTTCGAGAAGGCTGAAGGTCACACGCAGGGCCGGGAGCGTGGAGCAGGGTATATTGGGGGCATGGGAGCGGCTGGCATCACGGGCGTGGTGACGGTCAGGCCGTATGGAAGCCTGCGCGACTTCCTGCCACCGGGCCGCCGTGGGCTGGAGATCTCCGTGCGGACGGACGGCAGGGCGCCCGTAAGGCACATCGCCGGTGCGGCGGGTATTCCGTTCCCCGAAATCGAGGCGGTACTCCTGGATGGCGAGCCTGCAGGGCTCGACGCCGTGCCCGCTCCCGGATCGAGGCTGGCGCTCTACCCCTCATCCGTTCACGGTCTGCTTCCCGCGTGCCCGGCGCTGCGCCCCCCTCTCGGAAGGCCCCCTTCGTTCATACTGGAAGCCGGACTGGGCGGGCTCGCGCGGATACTCAGGCTGCTCGGTTTCCATGCCGACTACCGGCCGGATGGAGATCCCGCCCTGCTGGTGGAGAAAGCTTCCTCCTCAGGCTCGGTGCTCCTGTCGCGGGACAGGGGGCTCCTGATGCGACGGGGAGTGGTGCACGGCAGGTGGGTGAGGAGCGGCGATCCGCGCGAACAGGCGATCGAAGTCGCCGTGTCTCTTGGGCTGGCGCCGGAGATACGGCTTTTCCGGTTCTGCTCGAAGTGCGGAGGCGAGATCGACTGCGTCCCGAAGATCGAGATAGATCACCTCCTCGAGCCCCTGACCAGGGAGCACTACGACGAGTTCTGGAGGTGCCGGAGGTGCGGGCGGATCTACTGGGCCGGCTCCCATCTGCCTGCGCTGAAATCTCTTCTGGAGGGGATATCGGCGGCGTGCCGCACGGCACTCACGCCTGAGCCGTCCATGGAGTAGATTCCCGCCCAAACGCGGTTCCATTTCGACGATGCATGTTCCCTGGAGCGCACCCGGGTCGGGCAGGCGCCACAGGCACAGGATGAAGAGGAGAAATGGGCAGGGCTGTGCCCCAGTCGGGCTCCGAACTGAGGCGGACCATGGACATCTCCATAGGCGAAGGCCTCTTCTCGCAGATCTATGCGGGGCTGGCCGGCCACGGCTCGGTGTTCGTGACGAAGCTGGCCTACCATCTCGGCGCTGGTCCCATGCAGTTCAGCGTCCTTTCGGCGATCGGCATGGTCTCGCAGGTGTTCCAGCCCCTCGGGCTCGCGGTCACACGAAGCCTTACTGCACGCAAGCGCGCGGTAATAGCTCTCGCGGCCGCCGGACGCGCGCTGACCCCCCTCTACGGCCTTCTGCCCCTTCTGCTTCCGCGGAGGGACGCGCTCGATGCGTTTCTGCTCCTTTTCTTCGCCGTGACCTCCGTGCTCGCCGTGGGCACCAACGCCTGGATGGGCTGGATCGGCGACATGGTTCCCACGAGGTTCAGGGGCAGGTTCTTCGCGAGGAGGAACCAGGTCCTGATGCTCGTGGGGCTCGCTTCCGGCTTCGTGTTCAGCGCAGCGATAGACCTGTTCGACCCGCACCCGGGGCTCGTGGCCTCGTGGATGTCGGGCGTCCTGGGGCTCCCACCGCTGTCCGACAGGGCCGGGACGGCATTCCTGGCGCTCTTCTGCGTTGCGGGGGTGATCGGTCTCGCGGGGCTCACGATACTCGCGAAGCAGCCGGAGCGGAGAAAGGTCGTCGAGACCGCGCCCTGGGGCTCGATGATGGCGAAGCCGCTCAGGGAACCCAACTTCAGGCGGCTGGCCTTCTGGGGCGTCTGGTGGCTGATGGCGCTCGGCATAGGAGCTCCTTTCTGGCAGCCCTTCATGATAGGCGAGCTGGGCATGAGCGTCCTCATGATAATGCTCTACGGAACGATCTCTACGATTGCGGGCCTGCTGTCGCTCCGGGCCTGGGGACGCTTCATAGACCGCTATGGAAACAAGAACGCCATGAGGCTGTCCATCATCATGGCGACGATGAATCCCCTTTTCTGGGTGGCGGCGTCGCCGTCGAGGCTCTTCCTGATCTACGGGGAGGCCTTCGTCTCAGGGATCACATGGGCTGGGGCCGGCATCGTGATGACGAACTTCGTACTCTCCGTTGCGCCGAAGCATGAGCAGCAGGCGTGGTCGGGCATGTTCAGCGCTCTTACCGGGCTGGCGATGATGGTGACGGCCCTGGGGTCGGGGGCGCTGATGCCGGGGGCTATGAGTCTGCTGGGCATGGACCTGCACCCCATGCAGGTTCTGTTCCTCGTTGGCTCCATTGCGAGGCTGACCGCCCTGATACCCCTGTCGGGTGTCAGGGAGCAGAGCGTTCCCTTCACAGCGGTCGTGAGGAGGATCCAGCAGTTCGCCGCCGTCCGCGTCCTCAACCTGACCGCTGTCATCCACCCCCGCAGGTAGCCCAGCCACCGGTGTCAGGTTAAAGAAACTTAAGAAACCGGCTCGTACTATATATTTTATTCATTGGATATATAATTAGAACACAGGAAGAAGATCGAACAGGAAAAATGTTATTCATTGAATAGTAACTAGTTGCGGGTGTTTCTCAAGTTTCTTTAACCTGATACCGACTGGATGTCTTCGGCCAGGATAGTGACCGTGTTGGCGACGACTTCCATGACGCCCTGGTTCAAAGCCCATCTTCCGGCATGTCCGGATTCGTCCAGGACGGTGAGCGTACCCCTTCCCAGGCTCGCGATCATGGGTCTGTGGCGGGCCATAACTCCCAGATAGCCATACGCTCCGGGAGCCACTATGGAGGTGGCCTTCCCCTCGAAGACGATCCTGTCGTGTGCGATGATGGACAGATCGAATGATGATTCGCCGCTCACGACTGCCTCTGCACCATCCTGATCCTGGCGGATTCAGCGATGACGTCCTCGATGGATCCCGCCATGAAGAAGGCGGCTTCGGGGATATCGTCCAGCTTCCCCTCGACGATCTGCTTGAAGCCGTTCACCGTCTCCTCGCGCGTGACATACCTTCCCGGTCTGCCCGTGAAGGCTTCGGCCACACCGAACGGCTGGCTGAGGAACTTCTGTATTCTGCGGGCTCTGGCGACGGTCACTCTGTCCTCGGGAGTGAGCTCGTCCAGTCCCAGGATCGCGATGATGTCCTGGAGGTCCTTGTACCGCTGGAGGATCTTCTGAACGGACCTCGCGACGCCGTAGTGCACCTCCCCGACAACCCTGGGATCGAGCATGCGCGAAGAGGAATCCAGCGGATCTACGGCGGGATAGATCCCCATCTCGGATATCTGCCTCGAGAGGACCGTGATCGCGTCGAGGTGAGAGAACGTGGTGGCCGGGGCGGGATCGGTGAGATCGTCGGCAGGGACGTAGATCGCCTGGACCGAGGTGATGGAGCCCGCGACAGTGGAGCAGATCCTCTCCTGAAGCTCGCCCATCTCCGAGGCCAGCGTAGGCTGGTAGCCCACCGCGCTGGGCATGCGCCCAAGGAGGGCCGAGACCTCGGAACCGGCCTGCGTGAACCTGAAGATGTTGTCTATGAAGAGCAGGACGTCATGCCCGTGTTCGTCCCTGAGGGCTTCCGCGACGGTGACGGCGGACAGGGCGACCCTCAGCCTGGCGCCGGGCGGCTCGTTCATCTGCCCGTAGACGATGGCCGTCCTGGAGAGCACGCCCGACTCGGTCATCTCCAGCCAGAGGTCGTTGCCCTCTCTGGTGCGCTCACCCACGCCTGCGAACACGGAGTAACCGCCATGGGTGATGGCCACGTTGCGGATGAGCTCCATGATGATGACGGTCTTGCCCACGCCCGCGCCGCCGAACAGCCCGATCTTCCCGCCTTTCGGGAAGGGCATGAGCAGGTCTATGACCTTGACCCCGGTCTCCATTATCTCGAAGCCAGCCCTCTGCTCGGTGAGGCTGGGCGGGCTCCTGTGTATGGGAAGCCTGTGTCCGGGCTCGGGCAGGGGACCCTTCCTGTCTATCGGCTCCCCCAGCAGATTCAGCACCCTTCCGAGCACCTGGTCGCCGACCGGCATGGAGATGGGCTCGCCGGTGTCCAGGACCTGCATCCCCCTCACCAGGCCGTCCGTAGAACCCATCGCTATGCAACGTACCACATTGTCGCCGATGTGCAGGGCGGCCTCGGCGACCAGCCTCTCCTCCCTGCCCGGATTCTCGATAACGATGGCGTTGAGGATCGGCGGGAGCCTGTCCGAGGGGAACTCCACATCGACGGTGGGTCCGATCACCTGAAGTATCCTGCCCGTGTTCAGGCTCACAGTCTGGCCTTCCTCGCTTTGAGCGCAGTCTCCTCCAGCACCTCGGCCCCGCCAACCAGCTCCGAGATCTCCATCGTTATGGCTCCCTGCCTCAGCTTGTTGTATTCAAGCCTGAGCCCGCGGATCATCTCGTCGGCGTTTCGCGTGGCGGAAGCCATGCTGGCGAGCCTCGCGGCATGCTCGGCCACGAGCGACTCGGCCATGGCGAGCAGGAGGGAGCTCGAGATGAATCTGGGGATGATCTCCTCCAGGATCTCCTCAGGAGCAGGCTCGTAGATGTAGTCTGTCTCCTTCCTCCAGTCCTCGCAGGCCCCGACGATCGGCAGCAGCCTGTCCGTCTCCGGGCGCCCGCCGGGATGCCTGATCCTGAGCATGTCCACGAAGTCCGCCTCGCCCGATCGGAATCTGCAGATCAATTCCAGAGCCAGGCGGGCGGCCTTCCTTGCGTCGGGACGATGACCGATCTCGCCCGCGCCCTCGAAGCCCGGGGCAGGAAAGACCTCCCGGCACTTCCGCCCGATCGGAAGCACCTCGACCTCGGCGCTTTCAGAGAGCCCGGCAAGAACCCGCGATGCCTCCGCCAGAATCTCGTTGTTGAAGCCGCCGCAGAGGCCCTTGTCCGAGCCGATGACGACGAGAATCCCTCTCTTCGCCGGGTCGCGGGATTCGAAGACGGGGTGCGAGCAGTCGCCCGAGGCCGAGATGTGAGTGATCAGCTCCCTGAGCTTCGCCGCGAAGGGCCTCGTCGCGGAAACGAACTGCTGTGCCCTTCTGAGCCTGACCCCTGAGACCAGCTCCATCGCCCTTGTGATCTGGCGGGTTCCGGCTACGGACCCCATGCGCCTCCTGAGCTCCACCAGGGTCGCCATCAGCTCGCGAGCCCTCCCTGCAGGCTCAGGACGAAGCGCGAGACGGCATCCTGGAGAGCGGCCGCAGTTCCGTCATCCAGATCGCGTGTGGATCCGATCGTGTGCATGATCTCCACATGCTCTCTGTCCAGGAAGGCCAGCAGCCTGCGCTCGAACCTTCCGGTCTCCTGGGCGGGGATGGCGTCGAGATGGCCGTTGACGGCGGCGAATATCACAGCCACCTCGTGCTCGAGCGGCATCGGGGAATACTGGTCCTGCTTCAGCACCTCGACGACGCGCTCCCCCCTGGCAAGCCTCCTCCTGGTGTCGGGATCCAGGTCGCCTCCGAACTGCGTGAAGGCCGCCAGTTCCCTGTACTGGGCCATATCCAGCCTCAGCATCGAGGAGACCTTCTTCATGGCAGGCGCCTGCGCCTTTCCGCCGACCCTGGACACCGACAGCCCTGCGTTGATGGCCGGTCTTACGCCTGAATGGAAGAGGTCGGATTCGAGGTAGATCTGCCCGTCCGTTATCGAGATGACATTCGTGGGTATGTAGGCGGACACGTCGCCGGCCTGTGTCTCGATGATCGGCAATGCCGTCAGCGAGCCTCCGCCCAGGCTTTCGGACAGCCTTGCCGCGCGCTCGAGCAGCCTGCTGTGGAGATAGAAGACATCGCCCGGATAGGCCTCCCTGCCGGGCGGCCTGCGAAGGAGCAGGGAAATCTGCCGATAGGCGACGGCATGCTTCGAGAGATCGTCGAAGACGCAGAGCGCATGCCTTCCGCCGTCCCTGAAGTACTCACCTGCCGCGGTTCCTGCATAAGGCGCGATGTACTGCAGGGGCGCGGGGACGGATGCCGTGGCGGCGACGATCACCGTGTGGTCCATCGCCCCGTGCTCCTCCAGGACGGATTTCACCCTCGCCACCGAAGACTCCTTCTGCCCTATCGCGACATAGATGCAGACGAGGTCCTTGCCTTTCTGGTTGATGATCGTGTCCACAGCGAGGGCTGTTTTCCCGGTGCCCCTGTCTCCGATCAGGAGCTCTCTCTGGCCGCGTCCTATGGGAACGAGCGCGTCCACGGCCTTGATCCCGGTCTGCACCGGCTCGCACACGGGCCTCCTGTCCACCACCCCCGGAGCGGGCCTCTCTATGGGATTGAAGTATTCGGCGACTATCGGTCCCTTGCCGTCCAGAGGCCGCCCCAGCGGATCTATCACCCGTCCGAGGAGCCCGTTGCCGACAGGGACGCGGGCGATCGTCCCGGTGCGCCTCGCGGGGTCGCCCTCCTTCACCAGCTCGTCCCCCCCGAAGAGGACCACCCCGACGTTGTCCTCCTCCAGGTTGAAGACCATGCCGGTGACGTCGTTGGGCAGGCTCACCAGCTCTCCCGCCATGGCAGCCTCGAGGCCCCAGATGCGCGCTATGCCGTCGCCGACCTGGAGGACGGCGCCGGCCTCGGCGATGTCGATGGAATCCCTGTGGGCCTCCAGCTCTCTTCTGAGAACCGCGCTGACCTCTTCCGGCCGGAAGGGCATCAGGCCGCCCCCTCAAGTCCACCGGGTTCGAGGAGGTCCCTCTTCATGGAATCGATCCTGTGCCTGAGGCTGCAGTCTATGGCATGCCTGCCGAGCATGACGTGGAAACCTGCGATCAGCCGCGGATCGGTCCTGCGCTCCAGCCTCACCCTCCTGCCCGAGAGCCTCTCGAGCTGGGTGTGGAGCCGCTCGGCCTGGTCCTGCGGCATGGGTACGGCGGACGTCACAAGGGCGTCCAGGAAGCCCAGACTGCGATCCCTCAGCTTCCTGTACTCGCCGATGATGTCGAGGAGGTACGGGATCCTGTTCTTCCTGAGCAGGAGCCTGAGCATCCGGATGAAGATGGGCGAGGTGGAGGACCCGAACAGCGAATCCAGGAGACCGAGCTTGTGCGCGTCGGTGATCGCGGGCGACTCCAGGAAGAGGACGAGTGACTTGTCGGAGGTTATGAGCGCCTCCAGGCTCTCCAGATCGTCCATGAGGGCAGCAGTGGAGCCTTCGTCCGAGGCGGCGGCGAAGAGCGCCTCGGCGTACCGTACGGATACGCTCCTGTCAATCAAGAGGCTTCATCTCCGACAGCTCTTCGATGGCTTCCTCGACGAAACGCCGGTGGCCCTCACTGTCCAGCTTGGTTCGAACGAGCTTCTCGGCGGCGGCGAGACTCATCTCCACGAGATCTCTCCGGAGCGCTATCTCGGCCATCTGCTTGGAGATCTCCATCTCCTGCCTCACATCCATCCGGATGCGCTCCTTCTCGGCCTTCGCGGCCTCGAGGAGCTTGTCGGCAATCCTCCTGCCGTCCTCTATCTCACGCTGCCGCAGAAACCTGGCATCCTCCTCGATGGAGGCCATCCTCGCCGCGTAGGCCTTCTCCCGCTCTTCCAGATCGGATCTTCCCTCGTCTATCTCCCTGAAACCCGACTCGATCCTCCTTGTGCGGGCTTCGAGGAATCCTGTTATCCTGCTCCATGCGAAGCGCTTGAGCAGAAGGACGGCGACCACGAACGCAACCGCGTTGGTGGCGACGGCCTTCCAGTCGGGCGACAGAAGCGCCGAACCGTCGATCAAGAGGACAGCCTCCTACATCTTTCCCTGGAGAATGAATACCACCACGATCGCGTAGATCGTCAGCGCCTCGATGAAGGCGCACCCGATAACCATGCTGTTCTGGATCTTCCCTGCCGCCTCGGGCTGGCGGGCGATGGCGCTCATGGCCGCGCTTATGGCCATCGCGAGTCCGATGGCGCTGGCGATGGCCGCGAACGCCACGGTAAGCGGCAGAGAAAGGCTGAGCATATTGTTCATGCGAGAACCCTCCCTGGATAGGAGCGCCGACAGACGCTACGCATGGCAGTGATCCCCCTCGGAGGGGAGAACCTGTGAAATATAGACCGCACTGAGCAGAGGGAATACGAATGCCTGAATCATCCCGAACAGCAGAGCGAGGAATATGAAAGGCAGGCCGAGGGGCAGGCCGACCGGCGAGTCGAAGAACCCGAGGGCCATCACACCGAGGCCGGTGAAGGCGGCGATCAGCGCGTCCTCGCCCATGACGTTTCCGAAGAGCCTCAGTGCAAGGCTGAAAGGCCGAGCGATCTCGGATACAAGGTGGATAGGCAGCATCATTGGCGCCAGAAGCCAGCCGACGAGCCCTTCTGGCGAGCCCATGAGGTGCTTCAGATAGCCCCGGAGACCGAAGCTCCTGACGGCTGTAGCCTGGATGTAGAGGAACACCACGATGGCGAGCGACAGCGTGATCTCGAACTGCGAAGTGGGGGCTCTGAACAGGGGGATCAGGCCGGCCAGATTCATGAATACGATGAACAGGAAGAGCGTCCCGAGGAAGGGGATGAACCTGTCGGTGTGGCGCCCCAGGATTTCCCCCAGGACTCCCTGGAACCATTCTACGAGGGCCTCGACCGCATTCTGGATTCCGCGGGGGACATCCTTCTGACCTGCCGCTCCGCGAAGGAGGACGGCCGCGAGAGCGAACAGGCATGCCAAGGCGAAGATGTTCACGGCCCATGCGTCGAGGAAAGAGGCCAGCCCGGGGGGAAACAGCCCGGGACCGACGGCGGAGAAGAAGTCCGGCAGCTCGACCGGTACTCCGTGCTCAGCCCCTGTTCCAACCGCCTGAAAGGCCAGGAAGGAAGGTATCATTTTCCACCCTCCCCCACGCCGCCTCTCCCGGAACCCGCTCCGGACCCGGCGCCTCCCGACTCATCGTCCATGGCCTTCCTGACCTGTACGGCGGCATCTCTCACCGCTGCGACGACTCCTAGAAGCACACCTGCCGTCTGGAACACCCAGCCGGTTCCGAAGTGCCTGTCCGCCAGACTGCCGAGCCACCACCCGAACAGAACGCAGACGGCTATAGTCACGGGAAGCCCGGTCAGGATCAACATGTTTCTGCCGGCAATCCTTCCCATGTCCGTTCCACCTCTCGTGCCGATATGCCGGCGGAACCTCTCCCGCAGCACGGGGAGCTTTCCATGGACACCGCGGGCAAATAACTCAGGGCGCCTCCTAGAGCCCGAAGAAGCTCCTTATGCGCCTGATGAGATCGGCGCGTTGCGGAGCCCTGACGGCCCTGGACGCCTCGTCGGCCCGCGCCGATCGTTCGGTGAGCGCCTGCATCCTCTCGGAGAGGGTCTTCGACAATGCCTCGACCACTCCCTCATCGCTCGAGATGATCGTGGAGAAATCGTGCTTCGAGAGCACGATCACCTCCGTCTCCGTATCGGCGATGACCGAAGCCGTCCTGGGCTCTCCCGTGAGCAGGCTCATCTCTCCGAAGAACCCGCCCTGGCCGATCCTGGCCACGATCTCATAGTCGCCCCGGGCGCGCCTGACCATGACTCGCACCTCGCCGGACTTGACGATGTACATCGAATCGCCGAAGTCGCCCTGGTGGAAGAGGTGCTCCCCCTCGGTAAACCGCAGCACCGACGATGTCGAGGCAACCTGCCGAAGCTGGTCGTCGCTCAGGCCCTCGAAGAGACCGACCGACCTCAGGTCGCGGAAGATGCCATCCCGGAGCCTCGTCTCCTTCTGCTCCTCGAAGTCCTCGGGCAGGGTCTTCACGGTCACGTCGCGGACAGGGAACGGGATCTCTATGCCGGCCCTTTTCGCGGAGTACCATATTCTCGACATTACTGCATCCATGAGCTGGGGCTTCCTGCCGTAGTCGTCGCACCAGAAGCGGATCTCGTACTCGATTGAGAAGTCGCCGTAGGATTTGAGGAGCACGCTCGGGGCGGGCTCCTCCCTGGCGACCCCGCTCTCCCGGACGGCCTCCAGCATGACGCGCCTGACCTCGCCCGGCGGATGTTTGTACGCGAAGCCGACATTCAGCCTGATCAAGAAGGGCTTCGAACGGGAGAGATTGGTTATGGACTGCTTGGTGACTGTGGAGTTGGGAAGGATGAGAGTGTGGTTGTCCCGGGTGCGCACCGTCAGGGTCCGCCAGCTCATCTGCACGAGCTGGCCTTCCTCCTCGCCGCTCAGCCGAATCCAGTCGCCCACCGCGAAGGGCTTCTCCATCTGCAGAGCCATGCCGGCTACTACGCTTCCCAGAACATCCTGAAGAGACAGGCCCACTACCGCCGAGACCACGGTGGAGGTGACGAGGAAGGCGTTCAGGTTCACGGCGAAGACGGTTCTGAGGAGCGCGAGCGCGGCGGCGGCGAGAACGGCGAAGTTGACGACGTCTATAACGAGCCGGGGCAGGTTGATCCCGCGCTTCTGCTTCAGGAGGTACTCCCATACCACCGCGTTCACGAGCTGAAGGAGGGAGTTCACGGCGAGGAGGATGACGGCCGAGAAGAAGACGTTCATCCAGAACGTCCCGGTCGGGATTCCGGACGCGGATGCGATGAGGTAGGCTCCGGCCGCACCGGCCGTGAGGAAGAGCCAGAAGGCCAGCTTCCTGCCCGGGGCGAGGTTTCTGAGGAGACGGAGTATGACGCCTGCGCCGAGGCCCATCGCCACGGATGTCAGGATGTTGGTGAAAAGCTGTCCTTCCAGTGGATCCCTCCCGTCGGCGCACCCGGACGCAGGCCCGGGCCGGCCCTGTCATGCTCGTTGGCCGATTATCGCACTACCGCGGGCCCGGGGGAAGCGGCCGGCGTGTCCTTGACAGCCCCGCCCCGGCCGGGCGAGTATTCGAGGGAAGAGCCCCGGGAGGTGGCGCCTTGGCCATCGAGCAGCACTTCTGCGAAATCTGCGCCCGCGGTGTCATGCTCCAGCGCGAGCCGGTGTTCAAGTGCAGGAGCTGCGGCAGGATCGTCTGCCGGGACTGCTTCAACTCCCCGACGCGCCTCTGCGAGGAGTGCTTCGCTTCTTCGATCGAGGAGGAGAGGCGTCGGCGCCTGCTTGCCGACGAAGAGGAGATCACCCGCAGGACCGAAGAGAACAGGGCACGCGAGGAGACGGCGCGGAAGGCCGAAGTGGCCAGGAAGAGGCTGGAGGCTCTGAGATGGATCTTCCTCGCCCCACTGCTCTTCACCGCGGTCTGCTGGCTCGTCTTCCATGTACTGCTCTCGCTCCCCCCTGTCTTCTGGCTCACGGTGGCTCTCGTGCATGACGTGATCTTCGTTCTTACGGGCCTGGCCGGATATCCCTGGAAGGAAGATCTGCAGAGGCCCCGCATCTTCGACAGACCTCGCTGATGCGATCTCCCGGATGGCGGGTCGTTCCTCGGCTCTACGCCAGGGAGATGCGCTGCGCCCTGCGCGACAGGACCATAGTATCGAACACGATCCTCCTACCCGTTCTCATGTATCCCTTCGTCATCTGGCTGGCCTTCACGGTGATGTCGCTGGTGATGTCCAGATCGCAGGGGCTCAGGCCGGAAGTCGGTGTTTCCGCGGGCTTCACCGACCCTTCCGCGACTATCGCCGCCCTGTCGGGCGAGGGCCTCTCGGTGCTCGAAACCGACTCCTCCACGGGCGCCTCCATGGTCGCGGACGGAACCCTGGCCGCAATGGTGTCCCCCTCATCCGACGCCCCGGCCGGGCTTCAGAGCGCCGTCGTCCTCTATGACGGTTCCAGCGAGGCGGGCAGGACGGCGGCCGGGCGCGCTGAGGACGCCCTCTCCGGAATGCGCGAAAGGGCCGTGCGGAGGCTGCTTCCCGGAATCGGAGTGACGCCCCTGCGCTGGGCCGGCTTCAGGATGAGAACCGCGAACACCGCCAGCTCCAGGCAGATGGGCAGCTTCATACTCTCCCTGATGATACCTGCGACTTTCGTGGTCATGGTGTCGGTCGGCTGCTTCTACACCGCGATAGACGCCTTCGCCGGCGAGAGGGAGAGGGCGACCTTCGAAACGCTCCTCTCCACTTCCGCTCCTAGATTCGGCATCATCGCCTCGAAGTATCTTTACGTTGCCACCTTCGGGGTGGTCTCGGGCCTCCTGAACCTCGGAGCCATCGCGGTTTCCGTTCCCGCCATGTTGGCTCCGCTCCTCAGGAGCGCGGGTGAGAGCATCTCGTTCGAGCTCGGCGCGGGCCAGCTCGCGACAGCGGCCGGAGCCGGCGTTCTGCTCGCGCTGTTCCTCTCTTCAGGCATGCTCCTGTTCGCCTGCGTCGCCAGGAACTTCAAGGAGGGGCAGGCGATGGTCACCCCGTTCTATCTCGCCGCGATTCTGCCCGTGATGTTCCTGCAGACGCCGGGGCTCGAGCTGAATCCCGTCCTGAAGGTCCTGCCGGTGGTCAGCTCCGTGCTGATCATGCGGTCGGGCCTGCAGGGAGCCGTGGATGTGCCTCTTTCACTGGCCTCTATCTTCACGACGCTGGCCGGAGTCGCTCTGCTCCTCCTCGCTGCCGCCAGGGTTCTGCGCCACGAGGAGGCTGTCACGGGAAGCTTCAGCGGCTCCCCTTCGGCCCTCTTCCGCAGGCTGCTGGGCCGGACCGTGAGGGCTCCGAAGGGAACGGTGAACGGATAGCGCATGGACGCAACGGTGGAAATCAGGAGACTGGTCAAGGTCTATCACGACGACACGCGCGGAGAGATAAGGGCCGTGGACGGAATCGACCTCGAGGTCCGCAGGGGCGAGGTGATGGGCCTCCTGGGAGTGAACGGAGCCGGCAAGACCACGACCCTGCGCATCCTCGCGACGATACTGTCACCCACGAGTGGAACGGCGCTGGTGATGGGCCACGATGTCACAGCCGAGCCCGAGGAGGCGAGGCGCTCCCTGGGCTACTACTCCTCCACGACGGCCCTGTACCCGAGGCTCACGGCCAGGGAGACCCTCGAGTTCTTCGCGAGGATAAACGGCTATCCGCCCGGCCTCGTGAGGAGAAGGGTGGACGAACTCATCGAGGGCATGGGGATGTCAAGGTTCGCGGGATCGCGGGTCGAGAAGCTTTCGCAGGGCATGAAGCAGAAGGTTTCCATCGCCAGGACCATCGTGCACGAGCCGGGAGTGCTGATCTTCGACGAGCCGACCGCCTGGCTGGACGTGCTGAACGCGCACGACATGCTGGAGATGATCAGGGATCTCGGCCGCTCAGGGCACACTGTAGTCTTCTCGACCCACATCATGTCGGAGGCCCAGAAGATCTGCGACCGGATCGCGATCATTCACTCCGGAAGGATAAAAGCGGTGGGAACGCCGGAGAGCCTCATGTCCTCAACGGGCACGCCCTCTCTCGAGGAGGCCTTCGTAAGACTCGTGAGGGGCGGGGAGGTCTGAATTGACCCCCTTCCGGAGGATAGCCCTGCTATGGCTGCTGGAGATGAGATCCCTCGTCAGGGATCGCAGGGCCCTCGTCATCTCGGTCGTTCTGCCTGCGGTCATCATGCCGGTCATGCTCTCCGCCGGCCGCTGGATGGAGAGCGTCAGGCGGAGGCAGGCCGAGAAGGACACCTGTCGTTATGCGGTGACAGGGCCCGGAGCCGCCGAAGCCGAAAGCCTCCTGGCGCTCGCGCTGTCCGGGGAGGACGGGGTCGAGGCCGTCCGCTCCTCCGCCGATCCGGACTCGCTCTATGCCGAAGGATCTCTGGATGCGCTGGTGAGAGCGTTCAGGAGGCCTTCGAGAGGCGACGGAGAGATCCTGCTCCTCAGGATAGACTACAGGGAGGACATCTCGAAATCGGAGACGCTGGCCTCGATCCTCTCCGCCAGGCTCGACTCCCTCAGGCTGTCCTGCAGGATCGCACTCCTGTCGGAGCACGGCCTGCCGTACGGTCGAGGCTCCGACCTGGTCGACAGGATAGACGCGGCTCCTCGCTGGAGGACGTCCGGCGCGAAGCTGGGAACGTTCGCGACCGCCTTCGTGCTGTTGTTCCTTCTCTCGGGAGCCGCAGTGGCCTCGACCGATTCGATAGCGGGCGAGCGCGAGAAGGGCACTCTGGAGACCCTCCTCTCGACCAGCGCGGCGAGAAGCGAGATCGTGGGCGCCAAGCTCCTTGCGGTGGTCTCGGTGGGCGTCGCCACGGTGCTCATACAGGCCTTCAACTTCGTTCTGTACATGGGTCTCGAGATACTTCCGTTCGAGAGCGAGGTGGCGCTCAGAGTGACTCCGGGGACCGCCGCAGCGCTCCTCGTCCTGCTCCTCCCCGTCGCGGCCCTGGCTTCCGGGGCCATGCTGTATGTCAGCGCCGCTTCCAGAACGGCGAGAGAGGCTCAGTTCATGTCCGGACCCGTAATGATCCTCGGCCTCGTGCCCGCGCTGGCGCCGCTCCTGCCCGGGCTGGAGGCCGGATCCCCGGTTCTTCTCGTTCCGGTCGCCGGAGCGTCCGTCTGCCTGAGGGAGGCGCTGGCCGGCAGGACGGACTGGCTGTTCACGGGTGTCGCGGCGCTGTCCACCGCGGCGGCCGCTGCCCTACTGGCCTGGCGCGCGGCGGCGGCTCTCTCCTCGGAGGACCTGCTTTTCTCTACGGAGTCCCCGGCGCCCGGTCCGCGCTCGTTCGCCAGGAGTTCCGCGAGGGCCTTCACGGTTCTCTGGGTAGTCTCGGTGATCTTCTCCATGCAGGCGGGCGGGAGCATGGACACCAGGCTTCTGCTCACAATCAATCTGGTGGCCGTGATCCTGGGAGGTTCCCTTCTCCTGGCGGCCAGGAACAGGATAAGGCCCGGACGCGACATGGGCTTCCGCTGGCCGGGGCCGGTTCCAGTTCTGCTGGGGATTCCGGGCGCTCTGGCTGGAATGGTGCTCGCGCTGGGGGCGTTCAGGCTTGTCAGCCTGGTTTATCCGGTGGCTTCGGCGGAGCTGGAGGCCTTCGCGAGAGCCCTGATGCCGGGAGAGATGAGCCGCGCGCAGGCGGCCCTGTTTCTGTGCGTCCTGCCGGCGCTGTGCGAAGAGACTGCGTTCAGAGGGCTCCTGCTCGGAACCCTGTCGCGAACGGGCAGCAGGGCGGGCGCCCTGCTCGTCTCGACTTTCTTCTTCTCCCTCTTCCACTTCTCGTGGTTCAGGCTGGTCCCTACGGCCGTCCTGGGCATTCTACTGGGCCTCGCCGCTCTTCTGTCTGGCTCGATCTATCCCGCAATGCTCTGGCACGCGCTCAACAACGCGGTCGTGCTCCTGCCCGGGCGACTGCCCGGATGGCTGGAAACGATGCACCCCGCATGGTACGCGGTGCCTCTGCTGGTCCTTGCGGCTGTCTTCCTGGGGATGTACAGGTCTTCCTCGAAACGGCCCTCAGGCTGACCCCTCGCCCAGAACACTCTCCAGGGCGTTTATCCTGAAGGGTTTGAGGATGACCCCGTCGGGAGCGACTCCGCCGAGCTTTTCGGAGATCTCGCTCTCGTTGTAGCCGCTCGATATGAGGATCCTGAGGGAGGGATCCAAGTCCCTGATTCGCTTAAGGACCTCGGCGCCGTCCATGCCGGGCATTACGAGGTCGAGGAGCACGTGACCGAACCTGCCGGGCTCGCCGGAGAGGATTTCAAGGCCCTCGGTTCCGCTCGCGGCCGCCACGGCGTCGTAGCCCAGCTTCTCGAGCATCCTCAAGAGGACGCTTCTCACTATCTCCTCGTCGTCGATCACGAGGACGCTCTTCCTCCCCTTCACGGGGGCGACCCGCCCGGTCATCCCCGAGTCGTCCCGGCTGGAGACCGCCGGCAGGGAGATCCTGAATGTCGTCCCCTGCCCGGTTTCGC
>JAAYTY010000137.1 GCA_012523605.1 Candidatus Fermentibacterota bacterium | reverse complement strand
GAGGAAGCTCTGCTCGAGGTCGTCGAAGCGGTCCGCGACGGGCGTGACTGGAGGGGGATCCGCAATGTCTCGTACATGGAAGCGGAAGGCCGCCTGGTTCAGAACCCCCGCAGGCCGGTGATACACGATCTCGATTCAATCCCCTATCCCGCCAGGGATCTGGTGGACTACGATGCCTACCTCGAGAACGGCATGGCCGAATACGGAATGGTCACCACGAGAGGCTGCCCCTTCCACTGCACGTACTGCAAGCCCAGCACCGATCTCATCTTCGGCGGCGGCATCCGGAGGAGAAGCGCCCGCAATGTCGTGGGCGAGATAGTGGAGCTCGCGAGGCTGAGGGATACGAGGAACCTCAGAATCTTCTTCAAGGACGACACCATCACCATGCACCCAACGAAATGGTTCGAGGACTTCCGCGACGGGCTGTCTCGGGAGGGGATAAGGCTGAAGTGGCACTGCAACAGCAGGGTGGACACCGTCACGCGCGACAAGGTGAGAGTGATGTCCGAGAGCGGCTGTCACTGCATAAGTTTCGGCATAGAGAGCGGCAGCCCGAAGATCCTCGAGTACTACGCAAAGGGCACCACCCCGGAGCAGGCCGTCGAAGCGTTCCGCTGGTGCAGGGAGTCCGGTGTCGAGGCGACGGCCAATCTCATGATCGGATTCCCCATGGAAACCGACGAAGACATCGAGATGACATACCGCCTCCTCAAGCGGCTGAAGCCCGACGACATCATCGTGTACTTCTCCACGGCCATCCCCGGAAGACACATCCATACCTGGGCGAAGGAGCACGGCTTCCTCGCGAACGACACCAATCCCGAGCTGCTCGACCCCGCCAGGAACCGCGCCAACGAGATCATGAACATGCGCCTGCCGCACCTGACGATCGAAAGGGTCGTCGGATGGAAGCGCAAGATCGAGAGATACAGGAGCTGGCGCAAGATGACCAGCATCGGCAACATCAGAAACTGGGCGCAGGAGCTGGTGAGCGAGCCCGGAACGGCGATTCGCAAGGCCGGCAGAGTCCTGAGAGGGGTCGCCAGAGGGAAGGGAACCCAGGACTAGCGCAGTCCCCGGCCTATTCATTAGCGCACCCAGACGGAGCCCCGTGTAACCACCAACGCAGACAATCCCGTCGCTCAGAGAAGAAAGAAGCCGGCGTGACGCCGGGGGCGGGCATTCACGGAGGTGACGGAGTGACGCACATTCTTCTGGCTTCCATCGCCGTTCTGCAGACCGGCACCCCGATCGTCCCCGCCGTGAAGACAGCCGCGCCGCCCTGCATCGACGGCCTTCTGACCGACCAGCCTTGGCGGCAGGCCGCATTCATAGATACCGTGATGACCCTCTACGGGCCGGTCCACGGCGATCCGATGACCGACAGGACGAGGATCATGTTCCTGTACGACGACGACTGCCTGTATGTCGGATTCAGGCTCTTCGACTCGAGCCCCGGCACCATGAACGATGCGCTCTGCGACAGGGACGACTACAACCCGGGCGAGTGGATCGCCCTCATCCTGGACACCTGGGGGAACGGCAGACAGGCTTTCAGCTTCGAGGTCAATCTCGCCAACAGCCAGATGGACTCGAGGATCAACGAGCAGGGCCACTGGGACTACAGCTGGGATGCCGTATGGTCCAGCGCCACGTCGAGAGATGATTCGGGATGGGTGTGCGAGATGGCCATCCCGATGACCCAGCTCCGCTTCCCGTCGGCGGACAGCCAGGACTGGGGATTCAACGTTCAGCGCGTAGTCACGCGGGGCGCACAGAACGGCTGGCTGATACTGTCGGAAACCACCAGCCAGATGGACGTGAGGAACTTCGCCACGCTGGCCGGTTTGGAGGGCCTCCACTCCTCCGCCGGCGTGGAGCTCAGGCCATACGCGGCCGGCCGTTCCGTCCGGAACGGTGGATCGGGTGGATGGGATGGAGAGATTGAAGCAGGGGCCGACCTGAAGATCGGCATCTCGAGCAGCGTGGTTGCCGACTTCACGGTGAACCCGGATTTCGGACAGGTGGAGGCCGACGAGGCTCGGATGAACCTCTCGCACTTCGAACTCTTCCTCGAGGAGCGGAGGCCCTTCTTCCTCGAGGCAGGCGACATCTTCGACATGCCCTTCAACCTGTTCTACTCCCGCAGGATAGGCGCGGTCACGCCCTTCGGCTCGGTCATCCCCATCCTGGGAGGGGCGAAGGTCTCGGGCACGCTTCCGCAGGGACTCTCATTCGGGTTCCTCGATGCCCTCACCGGGCAGGTGACGGAGGATGGGGGCATCTCAGCCCCCATGACCAACTACGGCATACTGAGGCTCGAGCAGGGTTTCGGGCCGCTCAGCCATATCGGCTTCTCGGCCACCTCGGTTGACGTGCCTTCGCAGGACAGCCTCGATTCGTACTCCTCCAGGTCCGGCGCGATAGACGGGTGTCTGAGGATAGGCGAGAACGCGGTGCTCACCGGGGCCGTCGCCCGGAGCTGGAACCCGGGTGACCGGGAGGGCTCCGCCTGCTCGGCGGGCACATCCGTCCAGACGGAAGATTCCTTCATCGAAGCGGGGCTCGAACTGGTGGAGGACGACTTCGACGCCGATGCCGCCGGGTTCACCACGAGCACGGGCTTCTGGAACGCCTACGCGCATGCGATGCACTTCATCGAACTCGGCGGCCCTTTCCGCAGGGGGAACAGCGGGGTTTTCACCGGCTGGACGGAGGACCTCGACGGAAACGTGACAGGCAGGGATTTCAGCGTCTGGCTCGAGATGCCCTTCCGGGGAGGAGGCAGCCTTCATCCCGGGGTATCATGGAACGGCCCCCGTTTCGACGAGTGGGAGGGTCCGGAGGGAACCTCATACCCTTCGTCTTGGAGCGGCTCCCTCGAAGTTTCGACCGACTGGTACGCCCCGTTCCATGCCGGGCTGGAGATAGAGGGCGGCATGTACAGCCAGGAGGGCACCTTCGAGGCGGCCGGCGCAGACCTTGTTCTCAGGCCCGGCCCTGCCGTCTCCATGGAGCTGGACGCCGACATCTACAGAACCTTCAATGCGAGGTGCTACAACTGGGATGCCGGCGTTTGGGACTCCCGCAACACGGAGTGGCGAAGCGCCTCCGCCAGGCTGGGCTGGATGTTCGGCCCGGACGCCGGGCTGAGGGTCTTCTCGCAGTACTCCAGATTCGTGACCGATTTCGACCTCTCCGATCCGATGCCTGGAGAGGAATTGACCTTCAACGCCCTGTACAGCCTCCAGTACAGGCCCGGGAGCATGCTGTACCTCCTCGGGGAACTGCTCACGGACCGCGAGGGCTCCGGGAGCTGGGGGAGAGCGCAGCCCGGGCTGTTCGCCAAGGTCACCTGGTTCGAGGCGTTCTAGGGGAGCCGTGAGTTCCGGAAGCACCGGAACTCACCGCGTCGCCATCTGTGTTCGCGAAGCGAACCAGCGAGAGACCATCACCGGGCAAGTGTCACCACGACCGACTCCATCTCATTGGCTGTTTCGGAATCTCTAGCAACCATCTTTCTTCCGCTTGGAGAGGAGTTCTGCTCCATCGACAGTCTCACTATCCCAGTTGCAGCACAAGGGCGTAAACTGCAGATAGCCAAACCTGTCGGATTCGATCAACTCCTGTACTACAGCAACGGTTCACTTCTGGAGGTTTGCTGACCGCCCCTAGAAGCTCTCCGCGCAGTCGGTGATCCTCACCTTCTCCACGACCGCGTAGGACGGCACCGCGGCGGCCACGGGCGAACGCCTCCCGTACGTATTCGAGCCGTTCACCGACACCTGTCTCGATGACAGTACCGCCACGTTCCCGAAGACGTTCTGGAAGCTGTCGGTTATCCTCGTGGAGAACATCGGAGCGGCCATCCTCCCATCCTCCAGGACCACCGCGCTGAATCTGGAGCTCCCGGTGAATACCCCCTTGCTCACATTGGGCAGGTTCATGTAGTGGATGGCGGGGATGAACAGCGCCCTCCCCATCCCCTTCACGGCCTCCATCGGGCTCTCCGGGCCGGTGCCGCAGGCAATCGAAATGCTGGGCTCGCACTCGTGCCCAGTGGGTTCCTTCCCGTACTTCGCTGCTGTCGCCATGTCGTAGATGAGCGCCGAGAGCCTTCCGGCCTCGATCACGGGGAACTTCCTGCGCCTGATGCCGCCTGCGTCGAAACCGTACATGAAGGTCAGCGCGTTGCCTGGATCGTCAACCACGGTGATGTTTTCGCCCAGCACCCTGTCACCGACTGCGTTCTGCGCCGTCCACGACATCTTCTCCTCGTAGAGCCTGCCGTTCACGCCGGTCATCAGCGCAAACATGGCGAGTTCCGCGAGGGCTGACGGACCGAAGACCACCGTGTACTCCCCGGGCTCGATGCGGATCCCCGGCACCTTCTCGTAAAGATCGGCATAGCGCTTCAGCCTCTCGATCGTGGCTTCCGCGGCGATATCGCCGGCTTTCCAGCCGGTCTGCTCGTCCTGCAGTTCCCACTTTGCTTCCGGGTGCTTGAGCACGACGGAGAAGAGCTGGTCGGTCCCCCTATGGTATGCCTCCCTGTCGTTCGCGGTAGAGACCAGATACACCTCCATCGAGCCGCTGGACCACGAGCCGGAGTAGTTGTAGGAGCTCCCGACGGCTTCGAAGATCTCCGCATAGATGCGCGCCTTCACAGAAGGGTCGAGATTCTCGAGCGCCGCATCGTACTGAGGCGACTCGTCGACGCCCTCTCTGACCTCCGCCAGCATCGGTGTGTAGTCTTTGGGAACGGCCGAGGCGGCCTTTCTGGCGGAAAGCTCGATGGATTCCAGCACCTGCGCGGCAGACCGAACCTCGCCCAGTACGGTGTGCGTACCCTCCCTGTTCCCGTCCAGCACCCTGACGTCCAGTCTGGTGAGCTTTTCCGACGTGTTGAGCGACACGGAGTTGTTCCCTATTCTCATCAGATGGCTGTTCTCTCGATGAAGCATCACCGAGGCCCGGAGGCCGCGCCTGCGGGCGTCATCCCTGGCCTCGAGAATCATCTCCCTCGTTCCGGAGTCGAGCATCGCCTAACCCCGCTCTCCCGTTATGACGTTGTCGAATCTGACCACGGGCACGCCGTGACCGAGCTGCATCACCTGGTTCGGCTCGCCCTTCCCGCAGTTGTCGACCTGCTCCACACGCCAGGTTCTCTCGTCGCCCACCGCGCTGAGTGATCCGTAGAACTCCAGCGTGTGCCCCTGGTAGGTCGGGTTCCTGAGCACTCTTGTCCTCCGACCGTCCCTCACCTCCCAGGCGATCTCGCAGCCGAAGTGGAAGTGCTCTCTGTTCGAGCCGATGGACCACGATGTGGGATTGTCCACTATGATCCCGTTCTCCGTCGAGGCGACGATGTCCTCCAGGGTTCCGTCCGTCCCGGGCAGGATGTTCACGTTGGTCATCCTGTCGATAGGCGCCCTGTAGAAGGCTGTGGCCCTCGCCACTCCGCCTGCGTCTCTGAAGACCTCCCTGCCCGCCCTGTCGTTTGCCTCGTTCACCATCGCCCTCGAGGTGAGGGCGTTCACGAGTATGCCCCTGTCGATGAGCAGGTAGTCACGCTCGGGGGATCCGTCGTCGTCGAAGCCGAAGGTCCCGGGTGAGTTCTCGATGGAGCCGTAGGAGCTGACGTTCAGCTTCTCACTGCCGTAGCGCAGTCTGCCGATCGAGTCGAGCGTCACGAACGACCCGCCGGCGTAGGACAGCTCGTATCCGAGGATCCTGTCCAGCTCGAGAGGATGCCCTATCGTCTCGTGCACCTGGAGGAAGCCCTGTCCCGGAAGCAGTATCACCGACCGGGTGCCGTGCTCGATCTGGTCCGCCTTCACCAGCTCCGAAAGCTCGGATTTGATTCTCTCGGCATGCGCGCCGAACAGCTCCGGCTCACAGAGCATCTCCCAGCACCTGGTGCCCCGGCCGGTCGTGTAGAGCTGCATGCTGCGCCTCTGCATCCTGCCGTCGGAATCGAGCGCCATGACCATCATCGTAGCGAAGACGTTCGCGAGGCGCTTCTCTATCTCGCTGCCGTCACTGCTCATGAATAGGATGCGGCGCTTCTGGAACTCAGCGCCCACGATTCTCCTGAGGATCCAGTCCTCCTTCATCCTGGAGTCGAGCGCCGTGAGAAAGCCCAGCTTGTCGGAGAGGTCCACGGTGAAGGGATCTACCTCCACGGGGGATGAGTAGGAGCCGCGGACCGGCGGGTTCTTTCCCATCCTGATCTTCACCTTCACGAGCCGGGAAGCTGTTCTGGCGTTCTGCAGAGCCCTGTCGAAGCAGGCGGTGACGGAACCCGTATCGCTCGTGGCGGCGAAGCCCCATGCCCCGCCCCAGAGAACCCTCACGCCGACGCCGCTCTGGAAGCCCGTGTCGTTCGCCTCCAGGTTTCCGTCGTAGAGCACCAGGTTCTCCGAGAGGTCCTCGGTGAAGTACCGCGCATCGGCGTATTCGGCGCCTGCGGAGAGCGCTGCGTCGATTCCGCGCCCAATGTCCTCCTTCACGCCGTCAGGTGACGCCATCCCATGCTCCCTTCCAGAGGGTGAGAGGATACTCTGTCCCGATTCCGGTTCCGCAGTCCGCGCCAGGTCAGGTGGATGCCGTTCCTCATGGCTCCCAGTAACTCTCCGGAAGGGGCACGACTGTCGGCCGGACAAGGCCGTCCGGTCCCGCTTCGTGCATCTCCAGCCATCCGGCGCCGCCGTCGAAGGCGCTGTTCCGTTCCACTCTGAGCCAGTCGCCGCGCCGCTCCAGCACTGAAAGGCATTCTCCGGGCAATGCGACGGAAGATACGGGCCCGCCGGGTGACTCCTCCAGCTCGAGCCCTCCCGACCGTATGCACATGACAGCACCGGGGAGCGCAGGCCCCATGTAGAGGTAAACGAAGGACGACTCCCACGGGCTGTCCTGACTAACGCCGGTCAGGGCGTCCGAAAACACCAGACCGTACATGTCCCCGATGTCGGGGAAGTAGGTGTAGGAATCCCGCCGCCCCGCCACCGGCTCGAAATCCTCGAACTCCCAGACCAGAGCCCTGCCCAGGTCGTAGCCGGTGAACGCCTCGAGGAGGCGGGAGCCTTCGAGTCCCGGGATCGGATCCGGCACGAAACGGGATTGCTCCAGGGGCGGGGGCATCAGGACGCCGCTCCACCACTTGACGTCCCCCCAGTCGAAGCCGGTTCCGCTTGTGACGCTGATCCTTCCCCTTCCTATCCTTCCCGCCCACGACGCACCGGTCACGATAGGATAGGTGATCCTGTACAGCCTGCCGGAGTAGTCCGAAGTGGGACGGACCCTGTCCTCCACCTCGACCAGCCTGCTCCGACCGGGTTCGAACCCGACCTCCCAGCACACGAGCAGGGCCTGTGCACTTTCCACGGCCGCCTCTGCCGCCGCGCTGTCTGAAGCCGGGACCATCGAGAGGAGGAAGCTCCCGCCGGGCAGATCCTGTCCGTCCCGTCCGTATTGTTCGATCAACCGGCTCCCGCTTCCCTCATCATCGTATCCGCACTGCACGAGGATGAATGTCTCCACGGGGGAGCCGTCCACCCACACCCGTGTACCCGGCTCGGGAGGCGGCACGCAGTCCTCGTCGCCCTCCGCGTACAGCAGTGCGTTCCAGAGGGCATGGAACACCGTCCTGACCTCGAGCGGATAGCACATGAGAACCGTCTCGGCCTCGTCGGATTCGAAGAGGAACGCAGCGGAAACCACGGCTGTGGAGCACGATTCGAGCCGTATGAACACGTCTTCCGCCGCCATCCGCACACCGGTGCCGCCCCCGCTCGTCAAGGCTGGCGAGGGCCCCTGCGCCAGCGAGCCCAGGTATCCCGCATCGGCGAAGGCCAGTGCCGCCAGTACTGCTCCGAGGCTAGCCGCCAGCTTCATTCTTCGCCTTCTTCATGGCAATCACCTCAGTCAGAACCCTGCCGAACCTCGAGGGATCGTCAGGCCTGCCGCCGCCGAGTATCGCGGCCAGGTCCAGGAGCAGTTCGGCGTAGAGCTCCAGTTCGCTTCCGGCTCTGTCCTGCTCGAACAGCCCGGCCATTTTCTCGACAAGGGGGTGGCCTGGATTGATCTCCAGAATGCTCCTGTACTCGGGCACCTCCTGGTTCGCGGCTCTCATGACAGCCCTGAGCGCTTCGCCGGGATCGGCCCTGTCGGATATCAGCACGCAGGGGCTCTCCTTGAGCCTCGTGGAGAGCCGGACCTCCGAGACACGCTTCCCCAGCCTTCCCTGGAGATATTCGATGAGCCCAGCGAACCTCGTCTCGAGTTCTTCCGTAGAGCCGGCCGCGGAGTCCAGCCCGGGCTCCCAGCCCCCCTCCCTGTCGAGGGGCAGGAGCTTCCTGCCCTCGAATTCCGTGAGGAACTGGAGCATGAGCTGGTCCAGCGGGCTGTCGAAGAGAACGACCTCTCCGCCCGCGTTCAGAACCGCTTCGATGCTGGGATGAGCCGCCATCCTGGCCCGGTCGGTCCCCGTTATGTACGGTATGCCCTGCATCCCCTCCGGCAGCCTGCCCGCCACGGTGGACAGGCTCACGGGCGCGTCGGGGCTGAGAGTGGTCCATACCCTGAGGAGCCGGGACAGCTTCTCCCTGTTCTCCGGATCGGTGAGGATTCCTTCCTTGATCAGCTCTCCGAACTCCGAGAAGAACGAGGAATAGAGCGCCGGGCTTTCCGTGGAGAGGCTCTCGAGCCAGTCTATGATCCTTCGGGTCAGCGCCCTTCTGATCTGTTTCGCGGTTCCGTCCTTCTGCAGTGTCTCGCGCGAGATGTTCAGCGGCAGATCCGGAGATTCGACCACGCCTCTCACGAACCTCAGATAGGGCGGCAGGAGGTCGGGGCACTCCGGCATGATCATAACCCTGCGCGAGTAGAGCCCGAGCCCTCCCCTCTGGTCCGGCAGGAGTGTCAGAAGGGGTTTCGAACGGGGAATGAAGACGAGCGACTGGAACTCGACGGTCCCCTCGCCGCGGAAGACCAGCCTCGCGAGCGGAGGATCGAAGTCACGGGCCAGATGCCGGTAGAAGTCGTCGTATTCCCCGTCGGACACCTCCTTCTCGGCCCTGGTCCAGATCGGAACGCGTGTGTTGAGAACAGGCCTGTCGTCGCTTCCGGGAACCTGCAGTACGATCGGATGCACGATGTAATCGGAATACCTCTCGACGAGCGATCGGAGAATGTCGGGATCGAGATACTCCTCCATGCCCGCCTTCATCGTGAGGATCACCTCGGTGCCCCTCAGATCCATCGGGGTCTCGGCCACCGTGAACGTCTCGGATCCATCCGACGACCATATCGATCCTACGGAGCCCGAACCCGCCCTCCTTGATCTCACCTCGACTCGCGAAGCCACCATGAAGGCGGAGTAGAAACCCACGCCGAACTGCCCTATGAGATCGGGCGTCTGTTCGTCCCCGGTCGTGGACGAGGACTCCAGGAAGTTCCGGGTGCCGGACCTGGCGATAGTTCCGAGGCTTTCGACGATCTCGTCCGGAGTCATCCCAATGCCCGTGTCCCTCACGGCAAGCGTCCCCCGTTCCCGGTCGGGCTCGAGGACGATCTCCATGGGGCGGCCGTCCTCCAGGACGTCTGGATTCGTGAGCGATTCGAAACGTAGCCTGTCGAGTGCGTCGGAGGCGTTCGAGACGAGCTCCCTGAGGAAGATCTCGGGGTGCGAGTAGAGGCTGTTGACGACTATGTCGAGTACGCGCCTGGTCTCGGCCCTGAACCTGTGACGCTTCTGCTGCATGACTCATCCGGCGGGCATTCCGCCCGCCCGACACCTCCCGATGCGGCTGAATGCCGGGACGGCGTCCCGGACGACTATACCCTGCCCTCTACGAAGGGCACCTCGAACACCTTCTCGTGGAAGACGGGGCCATGCCCGAAATAGCCGTCCTCCCCGAAGAGTTCCCCATGATCGGATGTCACCGTGATCCACGTTCCTCTGGGCACTATCGAACAGAGCCGCCTGAACACCCCGTCCAGGTAGCGCACGGCCTCGATCTGCCTGGCCCTGAGCTCGGCCATCTGAGCCTCGTCGAAGAATCCGCCGGAGGGCTGCTCCGCACTCGTTCCAGCGACATGGTCGTCGAGGTGCTTGAAGACGCCGTGGACACCGCTTATCCTCGGCCAGAGGTTCTCGGGCTCGTCGGGCAGGGCGTAGGGGTAGTGCGTCTCGCCCGCGTTCAGCAGGTAGAAGCAGGGCCTTCCCGGAGGGAAGACCATCAGGTCGAGCATCGCCGCGAGGTCGTTGTGCTTCGGCATCAGCCTGTAGATGTCGAAGCCCCTGTTGATCGGGGTCCTGCTGTTCAGAACCGGCAGAGAGACCATTGCGGTGGTCTGGTATCCGAGGCTGTCCCTCAGGAACGGCGGCAGGTACAGCCCGGGGACGAGGCTCCTGAACTCGATCCCGGCGGAGCCCAGCCTCTCGTTGAACTTCAGGAAGTCCCGGCGGTAGTAGTCGCTCGCGAAAGTGCGCCGGGGACTGGTGTGAGGCATGAGCCCCATGAGGAGGTTGTAATGCGAGGGCGCCGTCCAGGACGAATAGCTGTACCTCCGCTCGACGGGACCCAGGGAGGACATCGCTTCGGGCCGTGCCTCAATGAAAGTGTCATATCTGCAACTGTCCAGAACGAGGAGGACGAAGCTGTTGAGGCCCGGCGCCGGAGTCGGCCTTTCGGACACGGCTTCATCCGGGGTCTTCTTCCCGGCTTCAGGCATTCTTCATCGCTCCGATCCGCTCGGGCACTGCAGTCGGACATCCGGTCCGCGCGACTCAGTCCGAGACGCAGATCCCGTCCAGCTCGGCCCTGACCTCGGAGGACCATCTTCCCGCCAGCTTCCCCATGGTCGTTGCGAGTTCGTCGAATCCCCCTGAAGGCATGGGTTCCTCGAGTCTTATCGTTCCCTGGAAGGCGATGGTTCCCGAACGTGTGTCGAGTATGGTCACATCGGTTTCCACGCGGGCCACCCACGATCCGCCTGAGTACCGGGAGCCGAACTCCCTGACGTGCGCATCCAGTTGCACATCCTCGCCGACGAGTGTGTACCTTCGATAGACGGACTCGAAGCGCCCCTCCGCCATCAAGTCCCTGGTGAGCAGATCGGCGAGGAGCGAAGCCGGCGTGGAAGCCCAGCGGTGGCCGGAGGCCCTGACCACCCTTCCGGTGGAGTCCACCACCACCATGTCGGTCCTGTCATACGCGGGGCTGGCGGTGAAATCCGCGATCCTCAGTACAAGGCAGGAAGCGGACGCCGCGCGCGCGGGCGGAGGAGGGTTCACCTCGTACACGACGGCCGGGCTCGAGCGGCCCCCGAGCGAGACCGAAATGCACGAACAGCAGGCCAGCAGAAAGAGCGTCAGCAATCCCTTCACGGCCATCTGTCTTCGCCTCCGCTCTGCATGAGGAGTTCTTCGGGATGGTTCCTCAGCATGTCCATCATCGCCCTCATGTCGTCCATCAGGCTGTATGTCTGGACGAGGAGGGCTCCCAGGCCGTCGGCGGTGGGCTGGAGCAGTCCGAGGAGCTGGTCGAGCTGGACGGTCAGGTTGCGGAGGTCGCGGGCCATGCCCGATATCTCTCCGCCGGAGCGGTCGGCGATGGCCTGGAGATCGCGCCCCACATCGGTATAGACCATCACGAGGGTGTCTATCCTGCTGGAGGTCCTGGCCAGGGAGGAGATGAGCATGGACAGGCTGTCGCTGTCCATGATCTCGTTGAGGCTCTGCAGGAGCTGGACCGTCTGAGAGGATATGCCCTCGAAATCTATCACGGTGACTATCTCGACCAGCCTTTCGAGGCCGACCTCGAGATTCTCCATGGACGACTTCATCACTGGGATCTCGGTGCAGGGCGGCTCGAAGTCGTGGACGACGGACGAGGCGGTCTCGCCAGGTCCGAGGATTCTGAGGTTGATCGCCTTCAGACCGGTAATGCCCACGAGATCGAGCCTCGCAACGACGTCCTCCCTCACGGGGAAGTCGGACTCGATATCCATGACGACTTCCACCAGGCGTCCGTCGGGAGCCACGGCGATCCTCTCGACCGTTCCCACCGGAACTCCCCTGTACCGCACCGAGCTTCCGGTCTCGAGGCCCTGGACCGACTCGGAGAAGTAGCAGACATAGGGTCTGGTGTCGGGGTTGCGGAACCAGCCGGTGAGCCAGACCATCATCGCCACGAAGAGCACTGTTCCCAGCGTGAAGAACAGCCCCAGCCTGAACCTGCTGGCCTCCAAGGACACGGCTACAGACCGCCTTCCTCGGCAATGGCGCCCGAGCGCCGGAAGAACGCCTCCACCCTGGGATCGGGAGGATTCTCCGAGAGAGAACGCGCGGTTCCCTCCGCGACGATCCCCTTCGCTGTCTCGTCAAGCATAACAACCCGGTCTGAAATGGCAAAGATGCTCGCCAGCTCATGCGTGACGATCACCATCGTGGTGCCCGACTGCCTGTTGATCCTCAGTATCAGTTCGTCCAAGCCGGCCGAGGTCACGGGGTCGAGCCCGGCGGAAGGCTCGTCGAAGAAAAGCACTTCGGGGTCGAGGGCCATGGCCCTGGCCAGG
>JAAYTY010000017.1 GCA_012523605.1 Candidatus Fermentibacterota bacterium | reverse complement strand
CTCCTTGCGGAACGATATCATGTGGACCCAACGCATGCCGAGATAGTCAAGGGTTTCGCCTTGAAGCTGTTCGACGAACTCATGCAGGATCACGGGCTCGGGCCGAGAGAGCGGCTGCAGCTCCAGACGGCGGCGATCCTGCACGAAGCGGGGAGATTCGTCGACAACAGATCCCACCACAAGCACAGCTTCTATCTCATCGCCAACAGCGAGGTCTTCGGCTTGTCCAGGGAGTAGCTGCTGAATGTCGCGCTTGTTGCCCGCTACCACAGGAGAAGCGCCCCGCTCGCGAATCACCCCGAATACATGTCTCTGCACAGGGACCGGCGCGTGACGATCAGCAAGCTGGCCGCGATCCTGAGAGTGGCCGACTCGTTCGACAGGCTGAAGCTCGCGGCGATCAGGGAAACGACCTTCCACCGGCGGGGGGATACTCTCTACGTGCTTGTGGAAGGGGCTTCGGACCTTTCTCTCGAGAACAGGGCCGTCACGGCAGTCGGGGACCTGTTCGAAAACGTCTTCGGCATGAGAATCAGATTCACGTCATCCTCGGACGAGATTCCACCGGTGAACGAGGAAAAGAGCTTCGAGGCCGTCGAGCATCTTACCCGGCAGGTCAGCCTTGACGTCATGCGCGAAAGGACCGGAATGGATAAGCCCGACCCGGGCGCCCTGATCAACAGGGATTTGAGCTGGCTCGACTTCAACGGCCGCGTGCTGGCCGAAGCCGAGAACGAGGAAGTTCCGCTTCTGGAGCGTCTCAGGTTCCTCTCCATCAGTTCCAGGAACCTGGACGAATTCTTCATGATCCGCGTTGCTGGCCTCATCCAGAGGCTCGAAGCGGGACTCACCGCGGCTGATTCATCGGGAATGCCTCCCGATGAAGTCCTGGCCGAGGCAAGAAAAAGGGTTGCGGCCGCCATCGCGCGCCAGGCCGCGGCATGCCGCTCCATCCTGGAGAAGCTGTCCGGCTGCCGGATACGGATCGTCCCCCGGGACCGATGGTCACCCGATCAGAGGAAGAGACTCCGGGAATCTTTCAGGGCGGAGATCGCGCCGATACTCACTCCACTCGCGATGGGAAGACTGGATCCCCCTCCCATCCTGCAGGGCTTGACGATTCATGTGGCGTTGCGCCTCGGGATGGAACGGGATGATTCCGAGGAGGATGTCGTACTCGTTCCCCTGCCCGCCCAGATCCCGCGATTGATCCGCATTCCCGGTGAAGCAGGGGCTTTCGCGCTGCTCGAGGACATGGTTGCGGACAGCCACGGATTCCTCTGTCCGGGGTTGGAACTCGTCGAGTCGGCGTGTTTCAGGATAACGCGGGACGCCGATGTCGCGGTGCATGACGACGAAGTCACCGATCTTCTCCAGGAGATCGAGAGGGCTGTTCTGTCCAGGCGCAGACGCAGGCCGGTCCGTGTCGAGCTGTCGGCCGGGATATCCGAATCGCTCCTCGAAAGGATCAAGCAGGCTTCCGGATCGGCTGACGGCTGCATGGTATTCGAATGCCCGTCGTTCCTCGATCTCGGGTGTCTTTCGGAGATCTGTTCCATCGAGGGTTTCGACGAACTCAGATTCGAGCCATGGCCGCCCGTGAGGCCGGTCGGAATCCCTTCCGGCATGAATCCCAGGGATGCGATCGACAGGCGCGAGCTGATCATGATCCATCCATACGAGTCGTTCGATCCGGTGATCGAGTTCCTCGAATGGGCATCCGCCGACCCGTCGGTCCTCGCAATCAAGCAGACCCTCTACAGGACCAGCGGCGATTCTCCCGTCATCAGGCTTCTCGAACAGGCTGCCATGAACGGGAAGGCCGTGACCGTGCTGGTGGAGCTTCGGGCGAGGTTCGACGAGGAGCGCAATGCGAACTGGGCGAGAAGGCTTGAGGATGCCGGCTGCCAGGTTATCTACGGCGTGGCGGGGCTGAAGACGCATGCCAAGGCGCTGCTCGTAGTATCACGTGAACACGGAGCGATCAGGAGGCGGGTCCATCTCTCGACCGGCAACTACAACGACAGGACCGCGAAGGTCTACTCGGACATAGGGCTGATGACCTCGAACGACAGCCTGTGCAGCGACATGGCCTCCTTCTTCAATCTCCTGACGGGTCAGTCGGATCTCGGCAGCTATGACTCGGTATCCATTGCCCCGTCGATGAT
>JAAYTY010000016.1 GCA_012523605.1 Candidatus Fermentibacterota bacterium | reverse complement strand
GCCGGCCCGGAGATGGAAGCGGCCGCCGCTCCGCCGAGGTCTCGGCACCTGGACAGCGCTCCGGCATCAGGCCCGAACTGGCATGCAACCGTGCCGAGCATCCGGACCTTCATGCCGGTCAGAGCCTCTTCGAGCCTGCGCACGGATTCCCCGCTCCATCCGTAGGATCCGAAGGCTCCGCCCGTGAGGTTGCGCCTCTTCAGCCCTCCGAGGTAGCACACCAGATCCGCTACGGTGGGGAAGACGTCACCGTTCAGCGTGGGCGACCCGAGGAGAAGGGCCCCAGCGTCGAGCAGTTCGGCGGCGACGTCGCTGCGATGGCTGGAGCGGAGGCCGCAGACGACGGGGACCGCTCCTCCTTCCGCCGCTCCTTCGGCCACTGCGTGGGCCATCCTCTCTGTGGCCCGCCACATGGAGTCGTAGGCGATGACGACCTTGCGCCCCGGCGCCTGCGCCGCCCAGCGGGCATAGAGCCCCGTGATCCACCCGGGTCCGGTCGGTGTGCCCGACCTCCAGAGGGGCCCGTGGTCGGGGGCGATCATCTCGATATCCAGACCGGCCGAGGCGACCTTCGCGAGGAGCCTTTCTACGAGCTGGGAGTAGGGCATCAGGATGTTGGCATAGTAGCGGCCGGCTTCTTCGAGGAGCACGCTCTCTTCGTTCGCGTCGGCGAACAGCCTGGTCGTGGCGAGGTGCATCCCGAAGGCATCCTGCGAGATCAGGAGCTTCCGGGACGGGATGTAAGTGAACATGCTGTCCGGCCAGTGGAGCATCTTCGTCTCCATGAAGACGAGTTCCGTGTCGCCGGCCGCCGTCCTGGAACCGTCGGCCGCCACCTCGACTCCTTCGAAGCCGAGCTGCATCGAGAGGTTCCTGGCCCCCGCGGCGGATGCGATCACCCTGCCCGGTTTCATCGCGGCCACCGCGGCGGGAAGGCTCCCGGAGTGGTCCATCTCGGAATGGTTCGAGACTATGACGGAGACCGAAGAGGGATCGATCACGGAAGCGATGCGCTCAATCATCTGATCGAAGAAGGGAGCCTTCACGGTGTCGAAGAGAATGTTCTCCCTTCCCTCGAGCAGGAAGGCGTTGTAGGTGGTCCCCCTGTGGGTTGAGTATCCGTGGAAGTCTCTCAGATCCCAGTCCACGGCTCCGACCCAGTAGAAGCCCTCCATCAGCTCGACTGCCTTCCAGGTCCCGCTCATGCGCCTCCTCCGCCCTGCAGTGCAGCCGCCGCGGCCTCGACGAAGGGCGAGAGCGCCGCGGCGGCCTTTTCCAGGAAATCGCGGTCGGCCTGAGTGAAGGCCGCCCGCTCGTGCGAATCGATGTCGAGCTCTCCGACGACGGTTCCGTTTGCCGAGAAAACCGGCACCACCGCCTCCGACTTCACTTCGGGGCTGCAGGCGAGGTATTCGGATTCCCTTGTCACGTCGTCCACGACGAGCGTGCGCCCGAGCTCCGCCGCCCGTCCGCAGACTCCGCGGCCGAATCCTATCCTCACGTGTTCCGTGGGGGCGCCGGAGAACGGGCCGAGGACCAGGGTTCCCGGCGTCACCGGGTCGCAGAGGTAGAAGCCCACCCAGTCGTATCCGGGGATCGAGTCCTTCATCAGCCCGGCCGCCGCGGCGAGGACTCCCTCCGGGGCGCCGCCCTCCCTGACGACTTCGCGCAGATTCTCGAGGACGGAGTCGAAATCGGCCCCGGGACTCTTCTGCTTCATTTCCATCCATGCGGCGAAGGCGCGCCTGACATGGGGTATCGTGATCGTTCCGCCGATGAGCGAGGCGATACCCATGGCCTCGGCCAATTGGGGCGTGGGTACCCCCAGGTCGGCGCACCTCGCGAGATGGTACGTCACGCAGTCGTCGCACCGCAGGGCGAGCGAGACAGCCAGAGCCACGAGCTCCTTCGTCTCGGCACCCAGCCGGCCTCCGTCGCGGAATGCCGCCGAATCGAGACTGTAAAGCCTCTTCAGAACATGGTCTGCGTTCTCCAGAACGATGCCGTTGAGGAGATCCCTATCCTTCATGAACCTCTCGCGAACGCAAGAATCCGCCATCTTGCCTCCGCGGCGCGGAGCCGCCTGCACGAGCTGGTGTACGCCTCAGGCTACTTCCTGCCTGCCAGCTCCCTGTCGATGATGTAGAGCCCGCCCGTGGCGCCGCCCGTCATCTTGAGCTTCTGGACGATCTCGTCGGCGTGGGCCTCCTCCTCGACCTGTTCGTCGACGAACCACTTCAGGAAGCTCTGGGAGGCGTAGTCCTTCTCCGACACCGCCAGGGTCATGAGAGAATCTATCCTGGAGGTGATGTGCTGTTCGTGGGCGAAGGCGGCTTCGAAGGCCTCGAGGGGCGTCTTCCACTCGGCCTGGTGCTTGGCGACAGCTCCCAGCTCGACCCTGCCGCCCCTTTCGCAGATGAACCCGAAGAACTTCATGGCGTGAGCGCTCTCCTCCCCGGCCTGCACCCTCATCCAGTTGGCGAAGCCGCGGAGATTGACGCTCTCGAACCATGCCGACATCGAAAGGTACAGGTGCGCGGAGAACATCTCCTCGCCGATCTGGGCGTTGAACTCGTCCTGGATCTTCTTCGAGATCATCATCTACCCCTTCCAGAGACCATGGATGTTGCAGAACTCGCGGGCGCTCGTGACGGCCGCAACGGGACCGGGGAAGAAGGCCTCGGGAGGGTCTCCGGGCGAGAGGAAGGCCTTGCAGGATCTCCCGTCGGCCGAGAACTCGATCCACTCGATGAAGTGGGCGTCGAGCATCGGGTGGGGAACGCTTCCCACCTTCACCAGGTATCCGTCGGCAATCCTGGATATCACCGGGACATGCTTCTCGAGCGACGAGTCG
>JAAYTY010000136.1 GCA_012523605.1 Candidatus Fermentibacterota bacterium | reverse complement strand
GGCGAGGAGCAGTGCAGGTCCTGCAAGGGAACAGGCAGCAGGACCACCGGGCGGGGAGCCTTCTCGACAATGCATACATGTCCTGTCTGCAAGGGCTCCGGCAGGACCTATAAGTCGCCCTGCACAACCTGCGGAGGCTCGGGGACCGTTTCCCGGACCGAGAGACTCGCGGTGACCGTGCCGCCCGGGGCGGAGGAGGGGATGCTCCTGAGAGCCCCTGGCGTGGATGGACACGGTGTCATTGTGCGTATCAGAGTCGCTTCGGATCGCTTCCTGACAAGGGACGGAGCGGATGTCCTCTGCAGAATCAGCATCTCCGCCGTGAAGGCCGTGCTCGGTACGAATGTCATGCTCAGGACCCTCGATGGCAGGATTCAGCTCAGGATCCCGCCCGGAACCCAGCCGGGCACGGTCTTTCGCGTGAAGGGCAGGGGGATCCGTGGCCCGCACGGGCGGGGCGACCAGCTGGTCACCGTGGACGTGACGATCCCCGCAGATCCGGGGGCGGAGGAGAAAGCCCTCTGGGAACAGCTGCGGGCCATCGAGAGTAGAAAACATGGCAGGAGTTAGGGCTTCGGCAGTCCGCATCATCCCGATTATCCCGGAGGTTTTCGGATGTCCAGGACATTGTTCTTCGCCGTGGCGGCGATTCTGCCGGTTTCGCAGGCTTGTGCCTCCCCCGCCGGCGACACCGGGGGGACTGCTGCCCCCGCTGCTCCGGAGACCGTCTATGTAGAGGTCTTCGACCCGGCCGCGCTGGGCAGGGCTTTCTCCGAGATCGCAGGCAAGGTGGGCCCCTCCGTCGTAACCATCACTTCCCGCACGACTATGAGGATCACCACTCCGTCGTTTCCCCCGCTCATCTCGCCGTTCGGGGGCGATCCGTGGCAGTGGTTCGGCCAGCCGCACGAGCAGGAGTACGTGAGGGAGGGTCTCGGCAGCGGAGTGATCGTGACCGGTGATGGCTACATCGTCACCAACAACCACGTCGTCAGCGGGGCCGACCAGCTCGAGGTGATCCTTCAGGACGGGAGCACCTTCCCCGCGACCCTGGTGGGCGGCGACGATCGCTCCGACATCGCGGTCGTGAAGATCGAAGCCGACTCCCTGACCCCCGTGCAGATAGGAGACAGCGACAGCCTGCACGTCGGCGAGATAGTCCTCGCCGTCGGATCCCCCTTCGCGCTCACCCAGACGGTGACGCAGGGCATCGTGAGCTACCTGGGGCGCTCCGGCGTGGGGCTTGCCGATTTCGAGAACTACATCCAGACCGATGCGGCGATCAACCCGGGCAACAGCGGGGGAGCGCTCGTGGATCTCGAGGGCCGCCTCGTCGGCATCAACACCGCCATCGCCAGCAGGTCCGGCGGATACGAGGGCGTGGGATTCGCCATTCCGGTGAACCTCGCGAGGATCGTCATGGACGATCTGATCGGACAGGGATACGTCTCCCGGGGCTGGCTGGGGATCATGCTCCAGGAGGTCAACAGCGGGCTGGCGGGAGAGTTCTCGGCCCCTATGGGTTCCGTGCTGGTCTCGGACGTGGAGGAGGGGAGCCCGGCCGAGGACTGCGGCCTCAGGACCGGCGATGTCATCACCGCGATCGACGGTCAGCAGGTCACATCCGCCTCATGGTTCCGGAACAGGATTGCGGCGATGGATCCTGGAACGAAAGTCACGCTTTCGGTTCTCCGGGAGGGAAGGACTCTCACCGTCGAGGCGGAGCTCGGCCTGGCTCCTGGAGACGGCCCGAACGAGACGGAAACGGCAGCCACCGGGGGTTCCAATCCAGGATGGACCCTGCGCAACCTGGACGGCAGGACCGCCGCATCCCTTGGCTACGAGGGCGGTTACGGCGTTCTCGTGACCGGAGTCGAACCTGCCGGGAGAGCGGCCGAAGCAGGTCTCGCTCAGGGAGACGTGATAGTCGAAGTGGACAGGACCCCCGTGTCCGAGGTTGACGAAGTGCGCCGACTGGTAGCAGCTTCGGGCAGCGAGGCGCTCCTGCTGGTCTGGCGGGAGGGCAGGACGCGGTTCCTGGTCCTCGACCTCGACTAGAGGCGGGGAGGAGGCTTTCTTGGATTACGGATACCTGGTGCTGGTAGCCGCCGGCTTCGCCCTGTCCGTTCTCGGATTCGTGATGCTCGGCAGGCGCAGGCGCGGACAGCTCGTCTCCGGGATCGTCTTCACAGGCGGAATCGCGGCGCTGGTGCTGGGAATACTCCTGACCTGCGTTCCGGACTTCTTCAAGGGCTGAAAACCCGCATCCGGGGCTGCGCTGCACGGGCTGTCCACTACGAAAGAGCAAGCGCCGGCTTAGGGTGCTGTATCCGGGCGGCCCGCAGCTACTTGGGAAGCAGCCCCATTCGGGAGAACTTCTCCACGAAGGTCTTGAGCAGGACATTGTCGGGGAAGCGGGCGAGTCCCTCAGCCGCGATCTCGGCGGCCGCTGGGAACGCGCTCATCTGTATCTGTTCGCGGACCCTGCGGACATAATCGTCCGCTGAAAGGCTCGCCGACCTCTGCGGAACACGCCTGGGAGCAGGCTGGACGGGCCTGGGCGTTTTCTCAGCCTGCACCGGCCGCCCGGCTTCAGGGTGCGGCCGAGGCTCCGTGCCGACCTCGTCCCCCTGCTTCTCCCCGGAGGGCTTCGAAGCCGGCTTCGCGGTCTTCTCCATCCTGGCCGCCTCGGCCTCCAGGGCATCGAGAAGAGCGCCGAGGCCTTCCGTAGCCGGCCAGAGTTCGAAGGCCTCCTTCAGCTTCGCCAGAGCCTCCGCGGGTGCGCCTTCCGACAGTTTCCTCCTGGCGACACCGACCAGTGTACGCGCCTTGAGCAGTTTCTGCAGGTTCCTGAGCCTCGACACGGCTTCCTGGCTGTCCGGGGCCAGCTCACGCGCCTTTCTGAGGGCTGTTATGGCACCTGCTTCGTCGCCGGCCGCCATGGCTTTGTCGGATGACGCGAACAGAGCCTTCAGGAGATCCTCCCGCGAGGCAGAAGGCGGACTCTGCGGAGGCGCTACCGCCGTTCCTCCCCCGGCTCGGACGGTCTTTTCAGGCCTCTCTCCGGGCACGGGCCTCGCAGTGGCCGGCTGAGGTTTCGCCTCGGGGGCCTTCTGTGCCGGGGTGGGCTGTGGTTTCACCTCGGGAGCCTTCTGTGCCGGGGTGGGCTGTGGCTTCGCCTCTGGAGCCTTCTGTGCCGGGGTGGGCTGTGGCTTCGCCTCTGGAGCCTTCTGTGCCGGGGTGGGCTGTGGCTTCACCTCTGGGGCCTTCTGTGCCGGGGTGGGCTGTGGTGCCGGCTTAGCCTGTACCGACGACTTCACGGGCGCTTCCTGCTTCTGCGGCCCTGCGGATGCTGCCGCTGCGGCCATCTCCTTCTCTATCTCGATGACGGCCTCCGTGACGGCGGTGCTGCCGGGGTCCATGGAGATGGCCTTCTTGAGGAGGTTCAGGGCTTCATCCCGGTTCCCGGCGCGCATCTCGTCGCGTGCCTGGCGGACCAGCGCAGCAACCCGGGCCTTGTTCTCGCTCAAATGACACCACCTCTGTTCCGAACGGGTCGGCGACGCCCGTCCCCGGATGCCTCGTACGGCAACAGGACTGATTTTCTATTAGGGCGGGCGCCGCCGGTCAAGCTCGTTTCCGACAACCCCTGCGGCCGCCGGAGATGCCCATCAATCCGAGAAAATCGCGTGCCACGCCCTTCCAGCCCCTGAGGAGGAAGCGCCTGTAGAGCATCCGGGGGATCCTCGTGAAAGGCCTCCTCGCAAGATAGCCCAGGCCTATGCGCCTCTGGGCGCGATTCCTCAGCGCCACGAGCTCCCCGTCCGGCAGGTCCGTGAGGTTCACGAGGAGGTCGTCTGCCGCGTTCATCCTCGATACGAGATCCTCCACCGAGGGGATCCTGCCTTCCGAAACCGCCCTGTCGAAGATCGCAGTCCCGGGATAGGGGGTCACGAACAGCATCGGGGCGGTCAGATCGGCCTTCCGGCAGAACACGACGGTCTCCTTCACTGTCTCCGCCGTCTCGCCGTACATACCTATCATGAAGCTGCCGTCCGGATGGATCCCCGCCTTCCTGGTCATCAGTATCGCATTCAGGCACTGCTCGGCCGTGACACCCCTGTGCATGGCCCGGAGCATCGCATCGCTTCCGGACTCGATGCCGTAGGAGATCCAGTCGCACCCGGCGTTCCGCATTTCCGACAGCATCTCGGCATCGACGGTGTTCACCCTGCCCAGGCAGGACCACCCGAGTCCGGGAAGCCTCTCCCGGAAGAGCCTGCAGAACTCCATCACGAAACCCCTGTCGGAGGTGAACAGGTCGTCCGGAAACCCCGTGTACCTGATGTCGAACCTCCGGACCAGCTCCTCGACTTCCGCCACTATCGAGGCCGGGGAACGCCGCCTCACCCGGCGGCCGTAGATCCTGTAGCAATAGACGCAGTCGAACGGGCACCCCCTGCTGGCCACGACCTCGAGGTGCCTGACCAGCTTCTGCCTGTGGTCGAAGCTGTTGACGTAACGCTCGACCGGGAACAGGTCCCACGCGGGCCAGGGGATGGTGTCCAGGTCGCCGACCGGCTCGCGCGCAGGGCTCCTCCCGATTCCGACTCCGTCTGGAAACGCCAGGCCCGGGATATGCCTCCACTCCGCTCCGCTCTCGAGAGCGGAGGCCAGTTCGCAGGAGGTCTTCTCGCCCTCCCCGATCACCACGGCGTCGAGGCCGCAGGATTCGATGTAGATCCCCGGGATGGTGGTCGCCCCGCTGTTGCCAGCGATCAGGAACGCTCCGGGCAGGCGCTTTCTCAGCTCGCGCCCCATTTCCCTCACGAACCTGAATCGTGTGACCATGCCTCCGAAGCCCACCATGTCGGGCCTCAGGGAGCAGACGGCCTCCACCGCCCTGTCCGGATCGAGATCGTTCCCCTCCATGTCCACGACGAAGACTTCGTGCCCCGCATCCCTCAGAGAAGCAGCCACGTATGCCAGACCGAACGGGAAGTAGCGCGAGCGCCTTCCGGAGCCGTAAGAGGGATAGACCAGGCAGACTCTCATGTCCTCGTGCCATCCGGGGGAATGCGCCACTCCAGGACCGGAGCCTTGCGGGAGCTCTCCCCCAGCATTCTCCGGGGATACCTGTCCCAGAGATCAACAAGGAACCTGTAGGCTGTCATGTCGCCTTTCATCGTGAATCGCCTTCTGAAAAGACAGAACAGGTTCCTGATCAGCTTGCCCGGGTGCCAAAGAGCCTGGAGCAGGAAGAACTGCAGATACATCCAGCGCCTCGCCCGTGTCACCAGGTCGTAGTTGTCCCTCCACGTCGGGGAGAAATTGATGTCCTCGTATTCCAGCCCTTCTGGCATGAGCCCGGCGACCGCCGTCTCGGGAAGAGGCGTCAGCATGAATGTCACGACCTCGTCCAGCCCCGCCCGCACGAGTCTGCGAAGATAGCGATAGGTGAGCTTCCTGTCGGCAGACTCCTCGCCTGGAAAACCCAGGACGAAGTTGCAGTTCACCCTGATGCCTAGCTCGTTGCACCATGACACGACTCTGAAGACGTGCTCCAGGTCGACCTTCTTGTTCATCAGGTCCAGCACCCTCGGCGAGCCCGATTCCGGTGACAGAGCGAAGTATCGGCAGCCGCTTCTTCTCCAGAGTACAAGCTCCTCGTATCCCACTGTTTCCGCCTTGATCCCGGAAGGGAAGCAGTAAGTGTATCTCCTTCGCCTGGCGAGGAGCTCCAGGGCGAACTCCCTAGACCTGCTCCTGGAAAGGGAGAAGTTCTCGTCCTGGATGTGGAAGTCTCTTACGCCGTGTTTCAGTGCGTAGTAGTCCATCTCGTCCACGACGCGGCGCGGGCTCTTCGCCATCCACTTGCCGCCCCACATCCGGGGAGTCTGGCAGAAGGCACATGCGTATGGACAGCCCCTGCTCGTGAACATGCTGAGATATCTCCCGGTCTGGACCGGGCCGTGAGCGTAGTGGAGGCTCCAGTACTCGTCGAGGGGCAGGCTGTCGAAATCCGCGAAAGGCATATCCTCTATCGGGATTACTGTCGGGATGCGGTCCCGTGAGCAGCCTCCCTTCGAGTGGATGCCATCGAGCGCAAACTCCCTGCCTCTCTCGAGGTGGTCGATCAGCATGGGCAGCCTGTGCTCCCCTTCACCCTGGAGCACGTAATCGGCCCCGGCCGCCAGGAAGGGCTCGTAGCAGAATGTGGTGTGATAGCCGCCGATCACCACCGGCACGTCCGGAAAGCGCTTTTTGGCCTCTGCCACCAGCCAGAGGGTCATCCCGTGCTCCAGAGTGCAGTGGCACGAGATCCCGATCATCTCCACGTCGGGGGGTATGCACGAAACCGCCTCCGGGGGAAGCAACCCCCGGGCCTCGAATCTGCCTTTGTATGCAGAGAATCTGTGTGGAGCCAGCCCATAGGAGTCGACGATCAGGTAGGAATGTCCCCCGGCGAGCAGGACGCCCCCGAGATACGCCAGATTCGAGGGTACGCCCGGAGTCGAGCCGAAGGGGCTGTTCCTGAGGTTGACCACCGGGGGCCTGACCAGCACCACTCTCAACGCATTCCTCCTGGTCTCGACAGGGCGTGACGGAGAACTCGAGCCGCCAGGCACGGATACATGCGGGGCGAGAAGACAATGTTGGTAGAGACAGCGCACTCCCACGTGCACATGCATCTGGAATCCTGCATTTCCCTCACGATCCGTCTCGCCTCGGATCCGTGGAGAAGACCCGTCAGGTCGAACCCCCAATCGCGCAGATCGCCCAGCACTTCGCTCCTGAGCTCGCAGAGCCTTACCCTGCCGGTCTCGTCAAGCGTTACGATCCTCTCGCCCGCTCTGCAGGTGCAGCAGAAGCGTCCCGCCGCCACCCTCCCGAGAACCTCGTGGTAGGTATCGTTGAGCGCTCTGAAGAACGGGCTCAGGGGTCTGCTCTCTTTCCTGCGCCCGATCCTCCTGAACTCACCCAGCTCGGCGATCAGCGAGTCCCTGTCGATACCCTCGGCGAGAAGTGCGGGCCATTCCGGTCGCAGTGCGTGGAGCTCGTGGTTGTCCGGCCCTATCCGTTCGCGGACCCAGTCCCTGAGTGCGGACATGCCGGAGGCGTTCCACGGAGCGTAGACGGACACCACCTCCATCGTGAGGTTCGAGTTCGAGTCGCGCAGGGTACGGATCCTGTCCGCCCCTTCGAGAAGGCGCTCGAGGCAACCGGCTGCGCCGCGGGCCTCGTCGTGCCTCTTGTCGGGATAATCGATGCTGAAGGCGGCCCTGAAGTGGACCGACGGAAAGCGCCTGACCAAGGCGGAGAAGAGCTTGACGGTCCTGTCGGGATGGAGTCCGTTGGTCGGGATCGTGACGAAGGAGGCTCCCGCGTTCTCGACGAAAAGTGATACCAGCTCTTCGAGATCCTCCCTCAGAACGGGCTCTCCGCCAGAGATCAGGAGGTACGGAATCCGTCCACATCTGCCAGACAACTCCCGGATCTCGTCCAAGCGCAGCTCGGTGTCCGAATCGGATGTCGCTACCCTGTCGGCGTAGAAGCAGAACGAGCACCTTGCGCTGCACCTTGCCGTGACCGCAAAGACCAGGAACATCGGCTGTCTGCGGTCTCTCAGTGCAGGAAACGATTTCAGCAGAGAGCGCATCTGAGAACCATCCGGGCGACCTCCACGACGTTCGCCAATATACCCCCTTCACCCTCACGGGCAATGCGCTCGGAAGGAATTGCCGGGGAGCCGCCTGAAAAGATCCCGTCCCCGCGGATCGGTTGGCGGGACAGCCGCCCGGATGCATGTTAACGGGCAGTCCGGTTGGAGCCGGATCGGGACAATCCGGAGTGGAGTCGGTACATGTTCAAGAAACTATTCGGTCAGCAACAGAACCATCCGAAGATGACCCTGCAGAACCGCGGGGCCGTCGAGTTCGTGGACCTTTCCCTGCGCGACGGACAGCAGTCCCTCCTCGCGACGAGGATGTCCACGGACCAGATACTCGATGTCATGCCGCACATACTCGACACCGGCGTGAAGACGATGGAGGTCTGGGGAGGCGCTACGCTGGACAGCGCGATGCGCTTCCTGTACGAGAACCCCTTCGACAGGCTGCACAGGATGTCCGAGCTGGCCCGGCCCTACGGGTGCGGATTGAGAACCCTCTCGCGCGGGCAGAACCTCTTCGGCTACGACCCTTATCCCGATGACATCGTCAGCGACTTCAACAGGGCGGCGGTGGAAGCCGGAACCACAGTGATGCGCATCTTCGACGCCCTCAACTACATCCCGAACTACATGGCGGCGCTGGAGGGCGTCAGGAAGGCCGGGGGAATCTTCGAGGGGGCGGTCTGCTACAGCACCGGAAAACCCTACAATACCGAATACTTCGTCTCGAAAGCCCTCGAACTGGAGGCCGCCGGAGCCGACCTCATCGCGGACAAGGACATGGCGGGCCTCAAGGATCCCGTGTCCGCATGGGCGCTGTACACCGCTCTCAAGGCGCGCCTGAAGGTGCCCGTCGTCAGCCACACGCACTGCACGCCGGGATACGGGCACATCTGCGCCCTCGTCGCCATGCTGGCCGGAGTGGACAAGATCGACACATGCTTCCTTCCCTTCGCGGGGGGATCGTCGCATCCCTCCATCGAGATCATGTCGCTGTTCGCGGAGATCCTCGGGCTGGACACCGGGCTGGACCTCTCTCCCGCGAGGCTCGAACCCGTTCATGCGAAGCTGGCGAAGACGGTGGCGGAGTGCGAGGAGAAGTTCTCCCTCCCGAAGGTTCACCGCTCGATCTGGCCGGGCAGGGATGCCCTCGCCCCGCTGGCGGAGAGCACGCTGGATGCGCTGGCCGCGGGGAGGATCGACTCCGCCCTCGAATCCGTGCACCGCATGGAGGAGCTGTGCGGCTTCCCTCCGCCGAACGAGGCCGTGAGGAAATCGCAGATCCCCGGCGGGATGTACAGCAACTTCAAGAACCAGCTCGCGAAGGACGGGAAGTCGGAATACATGGAGCGCGCCCTGGAAGCCGTCCGCGAAGTGCGCGAGATGGCGGGCTGGGTGCCGCTCGTCACTCCCACGTCGCAGATAGTCGGAGTGAAGGCGTACTTCGTCGCCCTGGGCAAGGAGGCCGACCCCATCCAGTATATAAACCTGATAGCCGGGCGATACGGGGAGACCCCCTTTCCCATAGACCCGGAGTACAGGCTCAGGGTCTGCGGTCACAGGGAGGAGAGGAGGTACGACCCCTCCGGCTTCGACAGGAGCATCCCCGCTCTGCCCGGCACGGACTTCAAGATCGCGGAATCAGAGCAGGAGAGGCTCCTCTATTACCTCTTCCCCGACAGCTCGGGCAAGGCGTATCTGGAGAAGCTCACGAAGGAGAGATACGGGGACAGGATCGCAGAGGAGGAGGCGAGGAGGGAGAAGGCCCGCCTAGAGAAGATGCAGAGAATGCGGGACGAGGCGGTCCTCAACAGGTTCTCCGACTCCATGGGAGCGCTCAGCGAACGCCTCTCCGAGGCGATGTCGATTCTCAGCACCGATGAGGACCCCTCGACCAACGCTCTCATAAAGGAAGCCGCCGAGTACACGGACATCTAGCGCCGATCGCGGGGCGGCTGAAAGCGCTTCTCCGGTGCACGCTCTCCGCGGATCGCGTCGCTGGAGTTCCGGGGCGTGAAAAGAAAGGGAGCCGGGCGACCCCGGCTCCCTTCCGCTTCGGCGGGATCCGCCCTCTACTCCATCAGCGTCTTGATCTGCCCCCATGTTGTCGGTGCGAGGCCGATCCACTGCTCCAGGGTGATGTCGTCGTAGTACACCGAACTGCCGGTGTCGGAAAAGAGGTCCAGCGCCGCGAGCTCGTTCACTCCCGAGGTCTGCCAGGGAAGTGACTCGATGAACACGCCGTTGTAGTACACCTGCTGGGTGCAGGCGAGTAGGTCGAACTCCACCCTTATCTCGACCCACTGGTCGTACACGATGTAGGCGGCTCCGCTCCCCTCGAGGATGCGCATGAGCCCGAGGTCGCAGTCGAACTCCATGTCCAGGGACCAGTCGTCCGACGTTGGGCCCGGGTTGTAGATGTTGAGGAGGATGAAGTAGGTCTTGCCGCTGGAGCCGGAAGGGATGTACTGATGGGCCGTGATGACCCACGCCCCCTCCGTGACGTCGAACTGCTGGACGATGTCCGTGGTCACCATGATCTCGACGGACTGCGGCGAACTCTGCGAGTAGGTG
>JAAYTY010000015.1 GCA_012523605.1 Candidatus Fermentibacterota bacterium | reverse complement strand
CGACCGTCCGCAAGCCGGTGATGATAGCGAGGGAGACGGCTGCGGCCGCTCCCGACGAAACCCCAGTCTCTGCGGACAGGTATCTCGAGCAGTTCCCCCTCGTGCTCCCCTCCGATCAGCGGAGCATGTTCAACAGGCTGACGAGCCGGGAGGCGAAGGAGAGGTTCTACGATTCCTACTGGGCTTCTACGCCCGGGCGGGAGGACTTCGAGGAGCGAGTCACGGGTGCCGAGAGGTATTCCACGCAGTTCACCGAGGGATGGCGCACCGACCGCGGGAGGGTGTTCATAATCTACGGCCCCCCCGACGAGGTGGAGAGCGTCCCGTTCCAGGTCGACGGGTTCCCGTACGAGATCTGGTACTACTACCAGGCCGGGAACCAGTACTTCGTCTTCGTCGACAGGAACGCCAACGGAAGCTATATGCAGATCTACTCCACGATCGAAGGGGAGGTCTCGTACCCCAACTGGGAGCAGATGCTCCGGCCGATCCGCGTCCCGACGATGGATGACGGCGGCCTGAGCGACGGCAGCGCTCCCTCGGAGCGCATCGAAGTCGGATGCCTTTTTTCCAGTGGTTGTCGCAATGCCGTCGGACCCGATCCGCGGCATGGAGTTCCGGCAGCGGCGCCCGCGTGCCGCTGGTCCTGAGGAGGTTGAGCATGACAGCAATGACGGGATCCCGCCGGACAGGCCTTCTGGTGTCCCTGGCGGCGTTCCTGTTGCCGGCCCTCGGTGTGGGGCTCGCCGCCGCCCAGGGTCCTGAAGTCGGTGACGTCGTCACCCTCCTGGTGCCCGACGTCAGCGAGTTCCCCGACCCCGTCGAGGAACAGGACTTCTACTGCGCGGCGGTCACCGAACACGCCTACTGGCTGGTGCAGGACTCGAGCTGGGTTGACGAGGAGGAGGGGGAGCAGATCTGGGGAGACCTGATCCTCCAGGCCGAGATAGACACCCGTGCCGCCCACTTCGAGGGCGCAGGCGTGGACGTCTACGGCACCGTGACCTCCGAATTCGGCCCGGTGCCCGATACGGATGACGATCCCAGGATCTGGATCGTCCTGGCCGACATACCGGACTGGTACCAGAACCAGACCGGAGGTCCCAGCCGCGTCGGCAGGCTCGCCCACATAGAGCCCGCGGACTTCGACGGCTCGGGCTCGTTCAACAACCACGACATCATCTACATGAACGTCGGCCCATTCAAGACAAACCAGACCGTCGCCAAGCAGCTCAGGCTGTGGTACATCCCGTCGGGGCTGGCGATGCTCATAAGGCACGGCCTGGTGCCCGCAGAGGAGCTCTGGGTGAGCCGCGGCCTCGGCCAGGTCGCCCAGTACATGTGCTACGGTCTCACCTATGTTGCCGTGGGCCCCAACAAGATGGGCGTGCAGGGCAACATGACGAAGTTCGAGACAGCCGCAAACATCGAACTGACCTACTGGAGTTCGGGCGGCCAGGGCCTCAAGGCCAACGACTTCGCCGCGAACATGGGCCAGGAGTTCCTCTGGTTCATGTATCTCGACCAGAGGGTGCCCGGGGTGCTCTCCGACATAGCCCAGTCGGACACGACCGGGATGCTGGGCATCGCAAGGGCCATCGACGCCTCCGTGCCCGACAGCCTGGCGATCGAGACCAACGTGTTCCCTCTCTACAACGACTGGCTGATAACCAACGTCGTCAACGAGCTTCGCAGCCCGCTCTACGGCGGCATCTACACGTATGCCTTCCTGGACGGGGAGACCTACCAGTTCTCCCACAGCTCCAAGGATGCCGCATTCACCGGCAAGTTCTCGGCATACCCGATTCCGATCTGGATCGCCGACGAGGCCAACGGAATGACGGCACCCGCATTCTCGTGTCAGTACTGCAAGTTCACGGGCGACTACAGCGGCAATGCCACGGTGTACTTCAACGGCATGTTCAACGACGGCGCGGGCGGCTCGGGCAACCCGATAGACGGTGCCTGGACGATCGGCGTGGCGAGCCTCAACGCAGCCGGCGACGCGCTGGCGGGAGTCGAGTTCGTCGATCTCGACGAGTACTACAACGGCAGCTTCGATCTCGCCGGAGGCGGCACGAACTTCCTGGCCGTCACCAACAACAACATCGGCGGCCAGGCCGAGCTGAGGTACGTCCTCTCGCAGGACACCGAGAGCCCGGCGGTTCTCGTTGCGATGCTCCAGAACCTCGCCAACCCGCAGTATGTGGACATCTACAGCACGCCCTACAACACCGAAACCGGCTACATCGAGGGCTTCGACTGGTACGGCCCGATCTTCACAGCCTCCACAGCCGACAGCACTGCCCTGATCTCCATGCTCTCATTCGAGGAGACCGTCTGGTACTCCAGATTCAAGGCCTGGGAAGCCGGCAGCTACACGATGAATGTCGCGGGCTTCGACTCCACCGGCCTTCCGATAGAGACATCCCGCGAACTAGCCGTGGGCTACGCCGAGGGCGCGGGAATGGCCCTCGAGGTCTCCAACGCCAGGCTGGACGTGCCCGCCGGGGCCGCGGCCCCCGGCCAGACAGTCTGTCTGATGCAGACCGACCTGCTGGGCCTCTCCATCGCCAGCAGCCTGCCCATAGACGCGGTCGCGCCGGCGATGAGCGGGATCGCCGAAGGCCCCGTGAGCATCAGCGAGGTATGCGGCACCATCTCCTTCCCGGCATCGGGCAGGGACGGCGCCGTGTACCGCTGGAACGGCGAGGGCTGGACCCGGATGGACAGCTACTGGCAGAGCGGGCGGATGTGCGCGGCCGTGAGCGAGGGCGGCATCTACGTGTACGGCACGGCTCCCGGCGTCTCCTCGCCGGCCCTGCCCGCGGTGCTCACGCTCGCGGGCAACGCACCCAACCCGTTCTCGGCGGAAACAGTGATCAGCTTCTCCATGCCTTCAGCCGGCAGGGCGACTCTGCGCGTGTTCGACATGGCGGGCCGCGTGGTCAGGACGCTGGCCGACGATGATCTGCCGGCGGCATCCCACACGGTGGTCTGGGACGGCAGGGACGACTCCGGCAACCCGGTCGGCGCGGGAATCTACTTCTGCAGGCTCGAGGCCTCGGGCCGGAGCGCGGTGCAGAAGATGATCCGCGTGGCCGAGTGAGAAGGAAGGGAGGGAAGGACATGAAGGCACTTAGAGCGCTGCTCCCGACCCTGGCCGGACTGGTGCTGCTCGCGGGATGCGGGGACCAGCTCCCCTCGGACATCCCCGATCCCATAACCGCCGAGGGCTACGCGGACTCCGGCTGGGCGGCATACGCCGACGGCGACTTCGAGCAGGCCATGGAATACTTCCAGGCCGCCATCGAAGCCGACGTCTCTTATCCCGGCGGCTACCTGGGCGCCGGGTGGACCTCCATCAGCCAGGGCGACTACTGGGTGATCGCCGACAACTACTTCTACATGGCCGCACAGCTCAGCGCAGGGCACGCCCCCATCGTGCTGAGGAGCGAGACGAAGGTCCAGGACACCCTCTGGACCGTCTTCGAGTGCGTGAACCCGGTACTGCCCGACTCGGTGTACGAGGTTCTGGGCATGCTGGGCGACACCCTGTACAACTGGCCTCCGGTCCCCGATCCCCAGGATACTGTGATCATCACCCCCGAGATCATAGGCGACTACCTGTACGGCGCCGGGATCTTCAACCCGTCGGGCACGGAAAACGACTACGGCCCGTTCTACGGCGGCATCGATTTCACCTACAGGTTCCACACGGACGCTCCCGGAGTGGTTGCCATGCTGAACGCCGTCAACGGCTTCTCGCAGGAGAACTGCCCGGTGGACAGCATCGTGCCCGACGGAGCGGGGGACTACTGGGTCTATCTCGAGGGCAGCTATCTGAGGGTCCATGTCGGAGACATCTACATCCGCACATGGATCTGCGCGGACAACGAGATGAGCTACGACTACGCCACGATGACGCCCGGCGGCTTCACGCAGGACACCTATGACGCCTTCGCGGGCTGGGCCCTCTTCCAGCACGCGCGGGGCGGCAACGGGGATCCCCTGCTCGCGAACGCCGCCGTATGGGTTCTCGACCGCAGCACGGACTCCTACGACTTCGGCGCCGGGACGGCCCATGACGGCGTGATAGACCTGAGCATGGTACAGCTCAAGGGCACCGCCGCGGCGATGGCCTTCATGGAGGAGGCGTTCAGGTTCGCCTGGTTCGACTGCACGAGCGAGGGCTTCGGCCTCGGGCTCATGCCCACGAGGGACGACTTCCTGCCCCTGCTCCTTCAGGTCATCGAGGACATGCTGAGCTAGCAAGCTCCTCTCGCGAATCCCACCCGGAGGCGGGGCTCCTGCCCCGCCTCTCCGGGAGGGATGGGGTCAGCCCCAAATCGTTCAAAACACTCCCTGCAACATCTTGCAGAACAATTAGATGACTTCGATTTGCCTTCTTCAGTCCGACACGGGTTGAATCTTGGTAATAATCGGCTATACTCCTGGTTTTACAGGAGGTGGCAGATGCCCAGAGGCCCCAGGCTCGACGCACCGGGTTCCTACCATCATGTGATGTCGCGCGGAACAGGAGGCGAGGAGGTCTTCCGGAGCGAGAACGACTCCTTCAACCTCCTGCTCAGGATGCACTACTGCCTCAGGAAGACCGAAACGAGAGTGCTGGCATGGGTGATCATGCCCACACACTTCCACCTGCTGGTGCAGGTCGGGGAGGTTCAGCTCTCCAAGGTCATGAGCCGACTCCTGACCGGCTTCTGCATGGACTACAACCAGATACACGGGCGCGCCGGACACGTATTCATGGGCCGGTTCAAGTCGATCCTGGTACAGGATGACTCCTACCTGGCCGAACTGGTGCGCTACATCCACCTCAACCCGGTGAGGAAGGGATTGAGCACTCCTCAGCGGATAGGAGCCTACCGCTGGGGGGGCCACCGCGAGGTGATGCACCCGGTCGGCGCGAACGGCCTGATAGACAGGAACGGAGTGCTGGCGCTGTTCGGCGACAGCGAGAGCGTCGCTCTGGCCAACTACGTGGGCTTCATCGCCGACGGAGTCGAACAGAGATGGCGGCACGATTTCGAGCACGGTCTGTATCTCGTCGACAGGGACGGCATGTGCGAAACGAAGTGCATGCCCCGGGACGACAGGCGCTACGATTACTCCGGCGCCGTGCTCGGAAGCAAGGAGTTCGCCCGGTCGGTGGCCGACGGCATGAAGGGCAGGCTGCGCAGCCGAAGATCCCGTGGAACCGAGCACGAAGCGATGAAGGCCGCCGCGAGGGAGGTGGCCGAGACATTCGACATTCCCCTGAGCGTGCTCCGGAGCAGGTCGCAGAGAAAGAGTGCGGTGAATGCCAGAATGGTCCTGTGCATGGTGTTCTCGCGCGCGGGGATCAGCACCGCCGACGCCGGGAGGTTCCTGGGGCTCACACAGCAGGGAGCCTGGTCTGTCCTGAGGAGATGCTCCGCCGGCTCGTGCCCGGAGCTGGACGAGGTCGCGGCATCGCTCTTCGAGCGTCACTTCAACGACGCCTAGACATCACGGCTCGCCGCGTCACCAGCGCCGGCCCTACGGGAAGGAGATCCCGGCTGCCGCTCGACGGATTCACGGCAGGACTCAATCCGGCCCGGAAGACGCCCTCTGCGCTCCGGGCGGCCCTATGGCTCCGGAGTCCAGAACAGGTCGAACCCGCCTGCGCCCGAGGCGCGGTCGCTAGAGAAGATCACATAGCCGTTCTGGGGATTCCATGCCGGATACAGGTCCGCTCCGGAATCTTCGGTCAGCCTGACGAGAGTGTCCGAACCGACTTTTCCGGCATAGATCTCGAAATCGCCGGTGAGGTCCGAAGCAAAGACGAACCAGCCGTCGCCGGGCCCCCAGGAAGGGTGGACTTCCTGAGCCGCACTGCCTGCTGCAGGGGTGGGTTCGCCGCCGCCGTCCGCCGGCATGATCATCACATCCCAGTCACCGGTCTCGTTCGCCTGGAACATCAGGGTCGAGCCGTCGGGGGAGTAGGAGGGCCTCACGCAGTCGTAGCTTGGCGTGAAGAACTGAACCGGTGAAGATGCCGAATCCGGTTCGGCCGGGGTCTTCCACAGTCCCCATCTGCCGTCGATCAGCGTGCAGTACAGCACGGTGTCCCCTGCGGGAGTCCAGGTGGGCGTCATGTGCGGAAGGCTGTCGTACAGCACCAGGTGGACGCTGTAGGAGCTGCCGGGTATCCAGCGGATCTCGGCGGTGCCGTCGTCCCTCACGGCTGTGTATACTATCTTCCCGGAATCGCCGTCCCAGCAGCCTGTCGGCCCCGTCGATTCGTTGAGCGACGAAAAGGTCATCTGGTGGGGGGCGGCTCCCGATGCGTCGTAGGAGAAAATGCACGGGGAACCGGTGTTCGGAGTGCAGAAGAGCGCGACGTTTCCGGTGGGACTCCAGGCAGTCGCGGTATCCGGAGAGGACGACCAGCCCACCCAGTAGGACGCGCCGTCGGGCCAGGTCGGATAGCCTTCCGGATCGTCGCCGCAGGAAGCCGTGAAGAGCATTGCGCCAGTGACCAGAACTGGAATCCGCAGCCTCATCCGCCCCCCCGTTCCACATCCTCCCGGCCCTGCCCGGAACCCTCGATGACCGCCCCGAGCGCGCCGAGGCGGGCTACCAGATCCTGATAGCCCCGCTCGATCTGATGGACATTCCGTATCACGCTCGTTCCATCCGCGCAGAGCGCCGCAGTGAGGAGAGCCATCCCCGCTCGTATGTCCGGGCTCGAAACCTCGGTTCCGTGCAGCCTCGACGGGCCCGAAACCACCACCCTGTGAGGATCGCAGAGGATTATGGAAGCCCCCATCGCGACGAGCTTGTCCACGAAGAACAGCCTGCTCTCGAACATCTTCTCGAAGACGAGGGTCGTGCCCCTCGACTGGGTCGCGACTACTACGGCCGTGCTGGTCAGGTCGGGTGAGAAGCCGGGCCACGGGCCGTCGTAAACCGTCGGAATCGCCCCGCCCCTGTCGTACTGGACCTCGAGCGCCTGTCCGCCCGGAACGACGAGATCTCCGCCCTCGCGGCGCACCTCGATGCCGAAGCGGCTCAGACCCGACATCGTGGGGGCAACGATGTCCCATGGAACGCCGGTGATTCGCACCTCGCCCCCGCAGACGGCGGCAAGCCCGATGAACGAGCCGATCTCTATGTGGTCCGGAGCCACTTCATGGCGGGGGCTGCCGAGCGGCCCGCCCAAGCCGTTGATGACTATCCTGTTGGTGCCGGCTCCCTCGACGGACGCGCCCATGGAGCCGAGCATCGCCGCCAGATCCTGAACATTGGGCTCGCACGCCGCGTTGTAGAGCACCGTGGTCCCGGAGGCAGAGGATGCTGCCATCATCGCGTTCTCGGTCGCAGTGACCGACGGCTCGTCCAGGAGTATGTAGGTTCCGCGGAGGCCGTCCGGGCACTCGAAGCTGTATCCGCCGCCATCCTCGCGAGCGCGCGCGCCCATGGCCTCCAGCGCGAGGAAATGGGTGTCGAGCCTCCTCCGGCCGATGACGTCGCCGCCCGGCGGAGGGAGCACGAGGCGGCCGCATCTCGCGAGAAGGGGGCCTGCGAGGAGGATGGAGGCGCGTATTCTCCTGCAAAGGTCGAGATCGAGCCCCCCGGGCTCGAGGGTTCCTGCGTGTATCTCCACCTCATGATCCGACAGACGCCTCACCGAAGCTCCGACGCTCTCGATCAGGGCGAGCATGGCGGCAGTGTCCCTGAGCGCCGGGAGGTTGTCTATGACAACCGGACGGTCGGAGAGGAGGGCTGCGGCGATCTCGGGAAGGGCCGCATTCTTGCTTCCCGAGGGCTTCAGAACCCCCGAGAGCGGATGTCCGCCCTCGACGACGTAGCTGTCGGGAAAGGAAGTCTGCATCACTTCCCGCCGTGGGCCTGCGGGCCGGTCTTCCTGAGGAGGGTGTAGTAGAGGTCGGGCTGCTCGATCGGCACCCATTTCTGCTGCAGCAGCCATCTCACGTAGTCGGCATCCTGAGCGATCACGTCCTCGACGAGGCTGCCCCTGTACTTGCCGAATCCGAAGGTCTGTATCTCGAGCGGCGACCTGGTGTATTCCAGAAGCTCCCGCCAGTTCGAGCAGCCTGTCCGGGCGGAGGCGATCACCAGCTCAACCAGCCTCCTGACGAGGTGAGCATCGAACAGCGCCCTGTGGGCGTCGCCGGCGATGCCCTGCCCCAGGTCGAACCTGTAGCGGAGGACCTGGAGCGCATGCGAGGGAATGTCGGGCCACACGTGCTTTGCGAGCCTGAGGCTGTCCAGCACGACATCTTCGCCGAATCGCCCGAAGACAGAGGGCAAGAGCCTCCTGAGAATCGGGAGGTCGAAGGGGGCGTTGTGGGCGCAGACCAGATCGGCCTTCCCCGCCAGATCCGACAGCTTCCGCTCGATCTGACCCAGGAGGGGGGCTTCGCTCACCATGGAGTCGGTGATGTGGTGGACGGCCGAGGCCTCGGGAGGGATGGGTTCGGAAGGTTTCACGAGGCTCTCGAACTCCTCGCGGGCGCCGCCGGCCGGCTTCAACCCTTCGTACGGGGCGAGAACCGCGCCTATCTCGCAGACGTCGGCTGAAGATGGGTCGCTGCCCGTGGTCTCGGTATCAATGTACAGCACCCTGACAACACCGGGCTCGTGATGGTCGTCGTTCGCGGCGAAGAGATCGGGCTGGTTCTTCATGGAAGCTATTCTATACCTGCATCCCGCTTTTGACAAACCCGGCCTCCAGCGTATAGTTTTCCCGAATCCGGCTTCGTATTCAACCCGCATTACAGGGAGGGTTCTCATGAAGAGGCTGTTCTTCGTAATCGTAGCTGTATTGATGACAATGGCCTGCGGCCAGAAGCCGCCCGTCTCGGCGCTGGATGCCATGCCCGAGACCGGGCTTATCCGGATCGTCGTGACGGACCCCGCCGCCGTGATCACGGACATCGACGGATACATCGAGCAGGGCGTTCCCATCGCAGGTCCGAACCTGGCGGCAAGCTGGATCCTCGCAGAGCTCGAATGCGAGAACTTCGACTCTCTCGCCGCGAGGACCGGAATCGACGTCCATGGATCCACTGTGTTGTATGCCGAAGGCGTGAATCCACAGACGATCGGTGCGGCCGTCCAGCTCTCCGATCCCGATGCCTTCTGGTCCTATACCGCGGAACTCGGCGCCGAGTGGGTCGAAGCCGATCCCATCGAAGGCGCCGTCGTGAAGACGATCGACACGGGCGACATGGTCCTCACCGTGGCCACTTACAGAGGCGTCGCGCTCGCCGCGGCCTCCGTCGGCGAGATCCAGGCGATGATCGACAGGCTCGAGGGCAGGGCTCCCCACGCAGCCGTCGAAGCACCCCAGGGCTCACTGTGGATGAAGGCGGATGTCTCCATGATCGGCCCCATGGCCGCATCCCAGATGTCCATGCACCGCGACGAGATCATCTCCGGGGTTAGCGAGGAATCCCCCGGCCTGGAGCCCGTTCTCGGCCTTTACTTCGACTTCTTCGAAACCCTCCTCACGCAGACCGCCTCGTTCGAATACACAATCTCCTTCGGACCGGTGGACGTCGAGGCCACTCAGGTCGTCGAGTTCGTCCCTGGATCGAAGCTCGCCTCCTACGTTCCCGGCGAGGTCGCCGACTACACCGGCATGCTGCCCGCCGGGAATGTCGCCCTGGCCGGCAGGATGTCGATTCCGCCCGACATGTCCCGGGACGCCATGAACGCGGTCTTCGGGGCTCTCGGAGCCGGCCCCGGCCCGGAATTCGTCGACATGACCGCGGAGATGACCGCAAATACGGCGTTCGCGGTCTACTCCGACATGCCTTTGCACATGGTCGCCGTGTACGAACTGCCCGAGGGCGTCGGTCTGGAGCAGATCCGCGCCTGGGTGGAGAGTTCCCTGGCATTCTCGCAGGAGTTCCTGGCCGGAATGGGTCCTGTCCAGGGCTTCACCATTACGCCTCCGGCCGAGAAGGAGATCGGCGGCGTGGACTACATCACCTACTCGATGACGATCGATCCATCAGCCATGGCACCGACCGGCTCCCCGGACCTTGAGACCCAGTCGATGACCTTCACGGCATGGCTCACCGTCACGGAAGGGAATGTCGTCATGGAGATGGCGCCCCATCCGCTCTTGATCCCTGGCATCCTTTCAGGCACGATCGAGGGCGGCACGGTCTCGGAAATGGACTACTTCGCGTCGGCCGGATCCGGGACGGATGCCGTATTCGCCTTCGAAATGGGCGGATATATGCGGATGATCGCCTCCTTCGCGCCGGAGGAGATGGCCGGGCTCGAAGCCCTGGCAGGGAGCGCGGCCTGGGTCTTCGGCATGGTCGACTTCACCGATGGAACCGCAATGAGGGGCTCGTCGAGATTCGCCGGTGCGGACCTGGCCGGGTTCATCGGCAATCTGGTGACTCAGGCCGGCGCATTTGCCCGGTAGGCTCCGACAGGGAAGTTCTCCGCTCCCTGACGAAAGGGGCCGGCGGAATGCTCCGCCGGCCCCTGCGCATTCGAGAACACTGCTTCAGAGATCGCCTGATGCGTCTCCGGGGGACGGCCTGTTGTATGCCTCCTGGGCGGCCGGTATGCCCTCCGACCATGCCTTCATCACGCAGTCCGCCGCCCTGTGGGCCATCAGCGAAGCCTCCTCCTGCAGGCTCCCCGGAACCCGCGAGAGGACATAGTCCTCCAGCGGCTCTCCCGCTGGAGCCGGCCCGATGCCGAGCCTGAGGCGCGGGAAGCAGTCCGTGCCCAGCGAGGCGATCACACTGGCCAGCCCCTTCTGACCGCCGGCAGAACCGCCCGTCCTGAGCCTGATCCTGCCGACGGGGAGGTTCACGTCGTCGCAGACCAGAAGGAGTTCCTCCGGGGCGAGGTCGCGCAGCCGGAGAAGAGTCGAGGCAGCCCGGCCGCTCTCGTTCATCCACGTGGACGGCTTGGCTACCTCGAGCCCGCATGGCAGGGTCACGGCAGAGAAGAGCCCCGCCTCGGTGAAAGACACGCCGGCCTCACGGGCGAGCACATCGGCCACCCAGAAGCCGGCGTTGTGCCAGGTGAGCTGGTATTTCGGCCCGGGATTCCCGAGACAGACCGCGAGGCGGAACCCCGGCAAGTCCCTCTACTCCCTGCCTTCCTTCTTCTCGGAAGGCTTCTTCCCGGCGGGGGCTCCCGGCTTCGCTCCCTCGGTGGCCTCGCCCTCCTCGGCCTCTCCTTCGGCGGCTGCGCCTTCCGCAGCCTCTGCTTCGCCCTCCTCGACCTTGACCTTTTCGACGGTCGGGGCTACGACGTGGACGACGGGCTGCTCGCCGGGGACGTCGGCGGTCACACCGGCGGGGAGAACCAGATCGGAAACATGGAGTGCGTCGCCGATGTCGAGGGAGGAGACGTCCACCGGGATGGATGCGGGGATGTCCGCAGCCCTGACCTTTATCGGCAGATCGTGCATGAGCTGGTCGAGCACGCCGCCGAACAGGACTCCCTTGGGATTGCCCGACAGGTGTATGGGAACCCTCACCGAGACGATCTGGTCGAGTGCCACGCGGTAGAAGTCCACGTGCAGCGGCCTGTCGGTCAGAAAGTTCCACTGGACCTCCTTGACCAGCACGGAGACGGGCTTTCCGAGACCGTTCAGCGTGACGATGCCGGGTGAGGAATGGCCTATCGTCTTCATGAAGACGGCCTCCCTGACCGCCAGCGCCTCCTCCCTGCCGCCTCTTCCGTAGATCACGGCGGGAACCAGACCTTCGCGTCGCATCCTGCGGGACTCCGCGGAGCCCCTGGACGCCCTTTTCTCAACGGTCAGCTCGATGGGCATTACTATATCCTCTCCCTGGGTTGGTTGAGCCTGGCTGGGGCGGGAGGACTCGAACCTCCAAAACAGGATCCAAAGTCCTGCGTCTTACCAGTTTGACGACGCCCCAACGCCGCCCGTCGCCCTGCAGACTGCCGGCGAGAGGCTCCGGGGCACGCTGAGCCCGAAGGCCTCGGCCTCGGAAGCCGACCTGAACAGGCCGAAGAAGCTCGGGCCCGATCCCGAGAGCCCCCAGGCGGGGCAGGAATTCTCGAGCTGGCCCAGCAGCTCCATCGCCGCAGGGTGCCTCTCCAAGAGCAGAGGCAGGAAGTCGTTGCAGAGGCTTACGGGAAAAGGTCTACCCTCATGCCACGCAAGTTCCGGACACCGATCATCGCAACCCGCCGGGCGTGTTGTCAAGCCGCAGTAGCGCCTGTCCCAGGCCTCGTACGCCTCTGCAGTCGAGACCCTGATGCCGGGGTTCAGGATGACCGCCCAGAAGTCGCCCGAGGCCATCCGGCGGATCAGCTCGCCCCGCCCCTCTACCAGGGCCGCACCTCCTCCGAGAAGGAAGGGCACGTCGCTGCCGACCCGCAGGGCGACCTTCTCCAGCCCTGGGTCCACTCCCGTGGCTCGTCGCAAAAGCCTCAGGACGCATGCCGCGTCGCTGCTTCCGCCCCCCAGCCCGGCCGCGACGGGTATCCGCTTTTCGATCGAGATGTACACATCACGTTTCAGCCCCGACTCGGCCAGGAACTCCTCCGCCGCCCGGCAGGCGAGATTCTCCGAGGGCTCTCCCGGGATGTCCAGGCCCGAGACATCTATGGTGATCCGACGCGAACCCGGAGTACAGGTGACGGCGACGCTGTCATGTAGCGATACGGTATGGAATACGCTTCGGATGGAGTGGTATCCGTCGGGGCGCCTCTCGAGGATCCGGAGCCCGAGGTTGATCTTGGCCTCCGCGCGGCCCTCCAGTGTCAAGCGTTGCCTTTCGCAGGGAAATACCTCAGAACGGCCATCACTGACAGGATCCACAGCAGGATGTTGAACAGCAGGGGCCTGTCCGAGAGGAGAATCCTGTCGGGACTGCCTCCAAGTCCCCTCCGGTGGACGAGGAAGAGGTACCTGAAGATCCCGTACACAACGAACGGGATGGTCGTCCAGAGCATGGGCGAGACCATCTCGGCGGTCCTCTCGCTCACGGTATAGACCGCGAAGCTCATGATGCTGGCCGCCGTGGCGATGCCAATCATCTCGTCGAGCAGGTGGGGGGAGTAGTCCCGGAGTATTGCCCTGTGCTCGCCCGCCGCCTCCCCCAGAGTCACGACCTCGCTCCTGCGCTTGGAGAACGCTATGAAGACCGCAAGGAAGAACGTGCAGAGGAGCAGCCAGGGGGAGATCTCCACGGCGAAACCGCAGTCCTGTGCCAGCTCGACCCCGGCTAGGGCGCGGAGCACGAACCCCATCGCGATCACCAGCGAGTCCAGGATGACGACGTGCTTGAGCCTGAAGGAGTAGGCGGTCTGCATGAGCATGTACCCTGAGCACACGAGGGCGAACCTCGGGGCTGAGAGCCAGGCCGCGGACAGGGTGCCCGAGGCGAGGACGAATGCCGAGAGCCAGGCCGCCGCCGGCGAAAGCCTGCCCGATGCCAGGGGCCGGCTGCGCTTGTCCGGGTGCTGCGCGTCCCTTGCGCGGTCGGCGATGTCGTTGACCAGATAGACCGATCCAGCCAGCAGGCTGAATCCAAGCGCGCCCAGAGCAGTGATCCCGATGGCTTCAGGGCTCCACTGACGCCCGAAGAGGACTCCGGCGAAAATGAAGAGATTCTTAGTCCACGACCGGGGTCTCAGGCTCTCCACAAGGGCGGACAATGTGCTCATGACCCTTCTCATGCCACGAAAACTAGCACTGCCCGCCGCTCCGGGACAACCCCGCTGGCACACCGCCGCACCCGGGGCTATCTTTACCTCTTCTGCGGGAGGTGGACATTGCGCGTTCTGCTCGCCCTCTTGGCTGCAGCCACCGTCGTGCTGGCAGACGGAGTGAGAATCGACATCTCCGGTGACAGACAGACCGGGTCGGTGAACTCCCTGCTCGGAACGCCGATGACGGTCACTGTCACCGATTCGGCCACCGGCAGGCCTCT
>JAAYTY010000135.1 GCA_012523605.1 Candidatus Fermentibacterota bacterium | reverse complement strand
TGTTGATCCAGCGTCCGGAGAAGTCGTGGAAGGTGAAGCCGCACTTGCTGCACCGTCGTCTTCCGTCGGCGAGTCGATAGAGCTTTCGAGTCCTGCAGCGAGGACAGTGGCGCTGATGGTTTTTCCAGCAGAATCCCAGCAGGTACTTTCGAGCACTTGCAGGACTGCTGATCAGCGATTCATAGGCTTCCAGACGCATGGCACCATCCTAATCATGGTGCCAAACCTTGAGCAATCACCTTTTTTATAAACCTTGTACTGTCTTGCGATTACGGGTTTCTTAAGTTTCTTTAACCTGATACCGATTCCAGCTCGGCACGGAGGTAGCGGCCGGTGAAGGAGGACGGTGTGGCGGCCACTTCCTCGGGGGTGCCCTCGGCGATGATGCGCCCCCCCTCCTCGCCTCCCTCCGGACCGAGGTCGATGATCCAGTCGGCGTTCTTGATGACGTCGAGGTTGTGCTCGATCACGATGACGGAGTTGCCCGCGCCGACCAGTCTGTCGAGGACGTGCAGGAGCTTCTTCACGTCGTGGAAGTGGAGCCCTGTGGTCGGCTCGTCGAGGATGTAGAGAGTGTGCGAGGATCCGGGTCGTGCGAGCTCTCGCGCCAGCTTTATGCGCTGTGCCTCGCCGCCCGAGAGCGTAGGCGCCGGCTGCCCGAGGCGGATGTAGCCGAGCCCCACGTCGTCGAGCACCTTCAGGATCCTGGTCACCGAAGGTATGCGCTCGAACAGGTCCATGGCCTGTTTCACCGTGAGATCGAGCACCTGGGCGATGTCGTGGCCCTTGAACGTGACCCTGAGCGTCTCCCTGTTGAACCGGCGCCCCCTGCATGTCTCGCATTCCACGAAGACATCGGGCAGGAAGGGCATCTCTATCCGCTTCACCCCCGCCCCCTCGCAGTCCTCGCACCGCCCGCCCCGCACGTTGAAACTGAACCTTCCGGGCTTGTAGCCCCGGACCTTCGCCTGTGGGAGCTCCGCGAAGACTCCTCTCACCAGGTCGAACAGCTTGGTATAGGTGGCCGGATTGGATCTGGGGGTCCTTCCAATCGGATCCTGGCTGATATTCAGAACCTTGTCCACGAGTTCGACGCCTTCGAGGGACTTGTACGGGCCCGGCACAATGGAGGCGCCGTTCACCATCTGGGCGAGCGCCGGATAGAGCGTCTGGGCGACCAGAGAGCTCTTTCCGGAACCCGACACTCCCGTGACGCAGACCAGCCTTCCGAGCGGTATCCTCACGCTGACGCCCTTCAGGTTGTGGAGCCTCGCCCCCGACAGCTCGAGAAAGCCCTTCGGCCTTCCCCGCCCCTTTCTCGTCCTTAGTATGCGCTCCCGCCCGCTCAGGTACCTCCCTGTCAGGGAGTTTTCGCATTCCTCGATCTCCCGGGGCGTCCCGCAAGCCACTATCCTGCCGCCCTCCACGCCCGCCCCGGGTCCGAAGTCCACCACGTGGTCGGCCCTCAGGATCGTCTCCCTGTCGTGCTCGACCACCAGGACCGTGTTGCCTATGTCGCGAAGCTGCTCCAGCGTGCGTATGAGCCTGTCGTTGTCACGCTGGTGGAGGCCTATCGTCGGCTCGTCCAGCACGTACAGCACTCCCGTGAGACCGCTTCCGATCTGGCTCGCGAGCCTGATCCTCTGCGCCTCGCCGCCTGAGAGGGTGGGAGCGGCCCTGTCAAGAGTCAGATAATGGAGCCCCACGTCCCTCAGGAAGCCCAGCCTCTGCCTTATCTCCTTCAGGAGTTCCCCCGCCACGGACTCCCTGAACGGGTCCAGTTCCAGATGCTCGAAGAACTCCGCGGCCTCGCGAACGGTCATCGAGCTCAGCTCGTGGATCCCCCTGCCGCCCACCGTGACCGCCCTCGCCTCGGCCCTCAGCCGCGTCCCTCCGCAGGCGGAGCAGGGCGTCTTCCTGAAGAACCTCTCGTAGCCCTGCCGGGAGTCCTCGCTGGAGGTGGTGATGTAGAGCCGCTCTATCCTGGGGATCACTCCCTCCCAGGGCCCCTCCCAGTGTCCCTGTCCGGTGTCGCCAGACCAGGTGTACCTGATCCTCCTGTCCCCCGACCCGTACAGGATCGCGTCCTGGCTTTCCTTCGAAAGCCTCTTCCAGGGCATGCCGAGCGAGAAGCCGTATTCCTTCGCCAGAGCCTCCGCGGCCGAGGCCGCCCATCCCCTGGGCTCGCCCCAGGGCGCCACGGCGCCGTCCTTGATCGAGAGAGCCGGTCTGGGCACCACCAGCTCCGGGTCCACCCTGAGTTCGAAGCCCAGCCCCGAGCAGGCAGGGCACATGCCCAGGGGGCTGTTGAAGCTGAAGAGCTGTACAGTCATGTCCGGCAGGGAAATGCCGCAGTAGAGGCAGGCGTTCTGCTCGCTGAAGAAAGTCACTTCCATGCTGTCGGCGTCGACCGAGGCCATGGTGCCGGAGCCCTCCCTCAGAGCGGTCTCGACCGAGTCGGTCATACTGCTCTCCATGCCCGGTCTGACCACCAGCCGGTCGACCACCACGTGTATGTCGTGCTTCCGCTTCTCCTCGAGGCGAATGTCTTCGTCGAGCTGGAGCACCTTCCCGTCGATCAGAACGCGGACATAACCCTTCCTGCGGAGATCGGTGAACAGGTCGGCATAGGCGCCTTTGCGGTTTCTGACGAGCGGCGCTGTCACGAGAATGCGCGAACCCTCCGGCAGGGCGGCGAGCCTGTCGACTATCTGCTGGGCGGACTGGCTGCTGACCAGCCTTCCGCAGGAGGGGCAGTGCGGCTCGCCTACCCGGGCGTAGAGCACCCTGAGGTAGTCCGCTATCTCCGTAACCGTTCCTACAGTGGATCTGGGATTGTGGCTGACCGTCTTCTGCTCGATGGAGATGGCCGGGGAGAGGCCCTCTATGCTCTCGTAGAGTGGCTTCTCGAGCTGTCCGAGGAACTGCCTGGCATACGCCGACAGGCTCTCCACATAGCGCCTCTGCCCCTCCGCGTACAGGGTGTCGAAGGCGAAGGAGCTCTTGCCGGAGCCGGATACGCCGGTGAGTACGACCAGCCTTCGGCGCGGAATGACGACGTCTATGCCCTTGAGGTTGTGTTCTCGGGCCCCCCTGACGACTATCGCATCCACCGCCATCCCATCCTCCCGGAGGCCGGGGCAAACAAGGAATATACTCCCGGCGGAGCGGCAGGCATGAGACACGAAACAGGTCGCTCCTGCGCCACTATTGCCTCGGACGCATGCCGCGGCATATGCCGCCCCGGGTCCTGTAGGAGCTAATCCCATGCCGAGCATCGCATTTCGCTGCAGGGAGCTTCTGGCAAGCCTCTTGCTCGCCCGAATGCCGTAACACCAGGGGGTTGATATGCTGACACACTGCCAGGCGGTATTCCGTATGAGGGGATGCCCGGTCCATGCTCCGGGCTGTGCCCCGCATCCCCCTGTGGATGTCTATGAGCGGGACGGCGAACTCGTGATAGTCGCCCAGGTGCCGGGCAGGCGCCTTGAGGAGCTCGACCTCGAGCTCCACGGCGAAACGCTGTCCCTGAGCTGTCCCGGCTCCCCGGGAGCGGGCGAGTGCGGTCGCAGGATACTGGAGGAGAGGAGGAAGGGCGGCTTCGTACGCATAATACGGCTCCCTTCCGGAATCGACGCGGACCGGGTGTCAGCCAGGCTCGCCGACGGTTTCCTCCGCATCCATGTTCCCGTGAAGCCCGGGACTACAGTCGAATGGATAGAGGAAGACTCCCAACCGGGTAGCGGCACAGGCGCCCCTGGTCGGGCCGGGATGACGGAGCAATCCCAGGAAGGAAACAGCCGTGGGTAAGGTAATAGGAATCGATCTGGGAACCACGAACTCCTGCGTCGCGGTGCTGGAGGGTGGGGAGCCGGTGGTCATCCCCAATTCGGAGGGCTCGAGAACGACTCCTTCGGTCGTGGCCTTCGCCGATTCCGGCGAGAGGCACATCGGCATTGTCGCGAAAAGGCAGGCCATAGCCAATCCCACCAACACGGTCTTCTCGATCAAGCGATTCATGGGACGGAAGTACAGCGAGGTGGGCTCCGAGATAGCCAAGGTGCCCTACAGGGTGTCCGAAGGCCGCAACGGAGACGCCATAGTGGAGGTCCAGGGCAGGAAATACACGCCCCCCGAGATATCGGCGATGATCCTGCAGAAGATGAAGCAGACCGCCGAGGACTACCTCGGAGACAAGGTGACTCAGGCGGTGATCACGGTTCCCGCCTACTTCAACGACAGCCAGCGTCAGGCCACCAAGGATGCGGGAAGGATAGCGGGGCTGGAGGTGCTCCGGATAGTCAACGAACCCACCGCAGCATCGCTGGCCTACGGGATGGACAAGAAAGGCGGAAGCAAAACCGTGGCCGTGTACGACCTCGGCGGCGGAACCTTCGATATCTCCATCCTCGAGATCGCCGAGGGGGTGTTCGAGGTCAAGTCGACGAACGGCGACACCCACCTGGGCGGCGACGACTTCGACCAGAAGATCATAGACTGGCTGCTCGAGGAGTTCCGCAGGGAGAACGGAGTGGACCTCTCCAAGGACGCCATGGCCCTCCAGAGGCTCAAGGAGGCGGCCGAACGCGCCAAGTGCGAGCTCTCCACAACCCAGTCCAGCGACATCAACCTCCCGTTCATCACCGCCAACGCCTCGGGGCCTCTCCACCTGAACATGAAGCTCACCAGGGCGAAGCTCGAGCAGCTTGTGGACGATCTCGTGGAGAGGACGAGGCGGCCTTGCATGGACGCGCTCCGCGACGCCGGCATCGGGCCGGAGAAGATCGACGAGGTCATCCTCGTCGGCGGGCAGACCAGAATGCCCATGGTCCAGAAGATGGCCGCCGGCATCTTCGGCCGCGAGCCGCACAAGGGTGTCAACCCCGACGAGGTTGTGGCCGTGGGAGCGGCCATCCAGGCGGGCGTCATCACAGGGGACGTTCGTGACGTCCTGCTTCTGGACGTAACTCCGCTGACCCTGGGGATAGAGACGCTGGGAGGCATCTCCACGGGGATAATCGAGCGAAACACGACCATCCCCACGAGAAAGAGCCAGATCTTCAGCACAGCCGCGGACGGCCAGACTGCGGTCGAGATACACGTCCTGCAGGGCGAGCGCAAGATGGCCGCCGACAACAGGACCCTCGGCCGCTTCATACTGGACGGCATACCGCCCGCGCCCAGGGGCATGCCCCAGATCGAGGTCACCTTCGACATAGACGCCAACGGGATCGTCCATGTCACCGCGAAGGACATGGCCACCGGCAAGGAGCAGAAGATCCGGATAGAATCCTCCAGCGGTCTGAGCGAGGCCGAGATCCAGCGCATGGTCGGCGAGGCGGAGAGCCATTCGAGAGACGACGAGGAACGGCGCGAGAGGGCCGAGCGACGCAATCAGGCCGACTCGCTCGCCTACGAGATAGAAAAGAACCTCAAGGAGTACGGCGACAAGCTCGACCCGGCGCTGAAGGCCAGGCTTGACGATGCCGTGGCGGCGACGAGGTCCGCTCTCGAGAAGAACGACGATGACGAGATCGCCTCGGCGCTCGGACGCATGCGTGACGCATGGAACGAAGCCGGCGCCGCCCTCCACGGCGCCCATGCCCGGAAAGGGCCCCAGGGCTCCGGCGGCGACACCGGGCCCGGCGGGAGCGGAGCGCAGGAAAAGGGTGACGACCGCACCGTCGACGCCGACTTCAAGGAGGTCGACTAGTGGCGCCGAAGCCCGGCGACCCCAGGAGGCGCAGCTCCGAGCCCAGACGGGCGCAATACGGCGGCCGGAGGCCCTCGCCGCCTGTTCCGGCCGGAGAACCGGCCCGGGGCGAAGAAGACACCCCGGCCGGAATCGTCAGCCTGCCTGCCGTGGAAGAACGCGAGGCGATGGAGACGGCGGAAGAGGATCTCGGCGAAGGGCCGGGCGAGGAGACGGCCGGGGAGTCGGCGGAGTCTGCGGAGACCGAGGGCGAGGCGTCGGTTCGTGACGCCCTCCGCGAACAGGTTCTGAGGCTTCAGGCCGAGTTCGACAACTACAGGAAGAGGCAGGCCCGGGATTTCCACAGGCTCTGCTCGCAGGGCAAGAAGGATCTGATCGCCGATATGCTGGTGATTCTGGACGATTTCGACAGGGCGAGGAAGCACTTCGAATCCGGCAGCCAGCCCTCGGAGATACTTCCCGGCATCTTCCAGACCGCAAGCCACATGGCTGCGATCCTCGGCAAGGATGGACTCGAAGCCATGGATCTCGAGCCGATGATGCCATTCGATCCGCACCTGCACGAGGCCGTAGTCGCCGAGGATCTCCCCGGCGCTGTGCAGGACGTGGTCCTGGAGGTGTTCAGGCGGGGATACACCTACAACAAGGAGGTCCTGAGACCCGCGCTGGTGAAGGTCGGCCGCGCCCCCCACGGCGGTGAGAGCGACACGGGTCTCGCGGAAGGCGGGCAGGCGCTCCCGCAGGAGGGCTGACCCAGGCCGTGGACAGGGATCTCTATGCCGTGCTCGGCGTTCCCGAGAACGCGTCGATCGCGGACATCAAGAAGGCCTATCGTGCTCTCGCCAAGAAGCACCATCCCGACGCCAACCAGGGGAGGAAGAGCTCCGAGGAGAAGTTCAAGGAGATCTCCGAGGCCTACGAGATACTTAGCGATCCCGAGAAGCGCGCAAGGTACGACGCACTGAGGCGGGGCGGTTTCTCCTTCGATGGAATGTCCGGGGGGGGATTCGATCCCGGTGCCGGTTCCGAAGGTCTGGACGACCTCCTCAGCTCCCTCTTCGGGGGATCGCTGTTCGGATTCAACCGCGACAGGCGCCAGGAACCCCGCTCCTCCCCGCAGGTGGAGGTGCTGGTTCCCTTCGCCACGGCCGCCCTGGGCGGCACGGTCGAGGTGGATGCGGTGGTTCCGACGACATGCACGACCT
>JAAYTY010000134.1 GCA_012523605.1 Candidatus Fermentibacterota bacterium | reverse complement strand
CGAACCTCCTGGCGGAGGTTGCGGATGCAGCGGCTCCGGCCTGGGTGCGATTCGTGACGAGCCATCCGAGGGACTTCTCCGACGAGCTCATCGAAGTCATCGCGTGTCATCCCAATGTCTGCCGGCAGGTTCACCTGCCCGTCCAGTCCGGAAGCAGCAGGGTTCTGGGCCTGATGAACAGGGGATACGGCAGGGAGGAGTATCTCGATCTGGTGCGGAGGCTCCGTTCGGCCCTGCCGGGAGTCGTTCTCTCGACGGACGTCATCGCAGGCTTCCCAGGCGAGACGGAAGCCGATTTCGAGGACACGGTCTCGCTTCTTTCCGAGGTGCGCTACGACTACGCCTTCCTGTTCAGATACTCCGAGCGCAGGGGCACGGCGGCGGCCGGACTGCCGGACGGCGTGCCCGTCGGGGTGAGGCTCTCGCGGCTCGGCGTTCTGCAGACTCTCCAGGCGGGGATCACCAGGGAGCGTTCGGCGGAACTGGCGGGAAGGACGATGCCGGTTCTAGTGACCGGCCGCGGCTCCAGACCCGGCCAGTCGGCCGGCCGGACCGCGGGCAACCGCATGGTTGTGTTCGACGGCGAGCAACTCGAGCCGGGACTCTTCGTAAGGGCATTCGTGATCTCCGGCGACGGGTGGACGCATTTCGCGCGCTCCGCCGGCGTCATCGCCGACGACAAGTCCAGGCCCCCCGCAGACGAGGGTGGTTGCAGATGACACCCGATGCGCCCCGTGCGAGGAGAAGGCCGGTCCGCAGGCTGGTCTCGCGCCTGCTCTCACGGCTCCTGGCGGCCCCTTCCGGACCTCTGCCCGGCGATCCCTCCTCGATACTGGTCGTCCGCCCCGACTCGAGACTGGGAAATCTGGTGCTGATCGAACCTCTGCTCAGGAGCCTGGCTGAGAGGTTTCCCCGGGCGCACCTGGCACTGCTCGCCAGCGACAGGTTCTCCGACGTGCTCGCGGGAAGGGAGTGGGAGATCATTCGTGCCGAGAAGGCTTCGATGGCAAGAGACCCCCTGATGTTCGTCCGGTTCGCCTCCCGGCTGAAGAGCAGGGGATTCGAAGCGGCCGTCGACGCCAGCCATCCCTTCTCCTTCTCGCTGTCCGGCGCGATTTCGGCGGCCCTGTCCGGAGCGGGGGCCAGAATCGGCTTCCCATCCACAGGCTGGGGAGCCTGGCATACGCATCTCGCGCCCATGCCCTCCCGCGGGAACCACGAGAGCAGAAGCCTCCATTCACTGGGAAGCGTATGGAGCGACTGGCCGGCCTGGAGCAGGCCGCGGCTCGACCCTGGGCCGGTTCGCGAACGGAGCGGGATCGTCGGAATCCATGTGGGCGCCAGCAGGGGAAAGGCGTATCCGGAGGAGAAGCTGTCGGTGCTGTGCCGCCTGCTGGCCCGCACGGCGCCGGTCGAGATCTACTGGGGGACCGGAGATGAAGGGCGCCTGGCCGCCAGGATTGCTACGGAGGGCTGTGAGATCGCCCCGAGGCCGGAGGTCCGCGACCTGGCCTCCAGACTCGCCCGCCTCTCGGTCCTGGTAACGCCGGACAACGGACCGATGCACGTGGCATCCGCGGCAGGCGTTCCGGTCGTAGCGCTCTTCAGGATTGCCGACCACGCGAGGTTCGCTCCGCTCTCCGACGGCTCGGAAGTCCTGTTCGATCCGGCCGGCCCGGCACCGGAACTCGCTCTGGAGGCCGTCAGGAGAATACTGGGCTGCGGAGGGCGGTTCAGTCCTCTTCCTCCTCCTCGTCCTCCTCGGAGGCATCGAAGGGCGTCGCACGGTCCGCTTCGTTCATGCCGACGTGCTGGATGCTCCCGGAGCAGGCGGCTCCGCCGGTCTCCCCGGACAGACCGCCGAGGATCTCGCGCACCGACACCTCTGTCGTCTCGAGTCTCGACCTGAGAGTCCGGATCAGAAATGCCGCGCGCTTCACGCGTTCGTCGAGCTCGTCCACCGGGCAGTCGTCCCTGCCGATGGAGTCCACGATGCCCGAGAGCTCCTCCATCCTCTCCTCGAAGGTGGGCGCTTTCCTCCTGCCCATCACGTCTCCCGTTCTGCAATACTCTCGACCCTTACGCCGAGAGAACCATCCGATATGAGCACTGTCAGCGGGTCGCCGACGGAAGCTCCAGACCTGCTTCTCAAGAGAACACCACGGGAATCCCTCACCAGGGCCCAGCCGAGGGCCATCATCCTCCGGGGACTCCTCGCGTCGATGTTGCCTTCGAGGAGGCCCAGCCTCATCCTGAGCCTGTCGAGACTTCCTTCCGTCGCCTGCGGCAGAGCCGAGGAAAGAGCCTCGACACAGATCCTCCTGGCCTCTAGCCTTCCCGGATCCTGCATGGAACCCAGACGGTTCGCGACATAAGCGAGAACCGAGGATGCCCGGGAGAGCCTGGCCTCAGTCCCCGCCGCGAGCGACGCCTCGAGCCTCCCGATATCCCTTCTGCGGG
>JAAYTY010000014.1 GCA_012523605.1 Candidatus Fermentibacterota bacterium | reverse complement strand
CGATCCAGATAGCCGGCACCGATGCGATCACCCAGCTCCCGTTCTTCATCACGACCTGTGACTACACCCTCATAGGGGAGGAGCTCTATGCAGCCAGCGCCTACCTGGGCCGGGAACCCAAGCAGGTGGGGGCGGTCAAGGGCCAGGATGCCTGCAAGGCCATCGTCATGACGATGATCACGCTCGGCATCGTTCTCTCCATCGCAGACGCCATCACCGGCGCGTACTCCGATCCCGCCAGGTCGCTGCTCGAGAAGCTGCGCGGCCTGGTGGACGTCGGCACGCTCGAGTGACGCGGGGAACGGAGGTGCTGCAATGAAGAGAACAGTGCCACTGATGCTGGCCCTGGTTGGCGGGGTGATCATGATCATCCAGTACTTCATCCCTCACCAGGTGTCGCAGGATGTTTTCGACTACTACACCTCATGGGCGCCTGTTGTGTCGGGCTTCGCGCTCATACTGGGAGTGGGGAGCATCACCAGGCTGCACTACCACAAGCTCCGGGCCAGGGAGAAGAACTGGCCGTTCAGCATCGCGGTGCTCGTGCCCATATATCTCATGCCGATCTTCGCCTTCTTCGTTCCGGCGTCACTCGGAGGCGGCTCCGAGTTCCCCGGTTTCTTCGACTTCATGTACACCAGAGTCCAGGTGCCCATCCAGGCGACCATGTTCAGCATGCTGGCATTCTACATCGCCAGCGCGGCCTTCAGAGCCTTCAGAGCCAAGTCGCTGCTCGCGACCGTCCTGCTCCTGGCCGCAGTCATAGTGATGCTGGGACAGGTGCCTGTGGGCGACCTGCTCGGGCGCTGGCTCCCCGACACCGGGCAGTGGATACTCAGGTATCCCAACCTGGCCGCGAAGCGCGCCATCGAGCTCGGAGTGGGCTTCGGCATGCTCGCGACCTGCCTCAAGATCATCTTCGGCGTCGAGCGCGGCTGGCTCGGCGGAGCGGGCAGGTGAGCGGCATGAACGCGAACACCTGGGAGAAGATGCTGAACATAGACAGGCGCTGGATCTTCCTCATGATCGGCGTCGTGGTGATCGTCCCGTTCTTCATCCGGATGGGCCTCCCGGTCGTCCCGACCGACGAGGTCAGGAGCGTCTATTCGCTCATCGACACTCTCGAGGCGGATGACGCCGTCTTCGTGGGATGGGACTTCGACCCGGGCACCGAGGCCGAGAACCAGCCCATGGGCATCGCCGTGCTGCGGCATGCCTTCTCCAGACACGTGCCCGTGTTCGTTACCGCCGTCTCTCCGCTGGGCCAGGGTCTGGCCGGCCAGGGGCTGGCAAGCGTGTTCGACACCAGGACTCCGGGCAATTTCGCGCTGGTGAGGTGGGCCGACTGGGAGCCCTTCCGGGCCGCAGGCCATGCCGGGAGGGACAGCCTGGAGGCCGCCTGGGAGGCGGCCGGGAACGCGCTTCCCGAAGGTGCGCTCGGGTGGGTCTTCGAAGGCGTTGACTTCGCCCATCTGGGATACCAGCCCCTCTTCAGCCTCGTCATTCTCGGCATGGGAAGCTCCATCGCGGCGCAGTACCCCACCGACGTGTCGGGCAACCCGGTTCCGGAAATGCCCATGCTGCATGCACATAAGAATCTCCGCGATGTGGACCTGGCTGTCACACTCGCCGGCTCCAGCGCATGCATGTGGTGTGTCATCTACGGAAACGCCAAGGTCGGGCTGCCGGTCGCCTTCGGCGTGACCGCGGTCATGGCCACCGACTACTTCCCCTACATCCAGTCCGGCCAGATCGTGGGGATGATGGGCGGGCTGAGGGGGGCGGCCGAGTACGAGGTCCTGGAGACCGAAGGAGGCTACACTCAGGCCACCGGGAACGCGTATCGCGGGATGGACGTCCAGTCTCTGGCCCACATCGTGATCATCCTGCTGGTGATCCTCGGCAACATCGCCTTCTTCGCCGGAGGCTTCCACAGGAAGACGGCGCTGAAGGCGAGGAGGTAGGGCATGACTTTCTACGAGACCGCGGGGGTCTGGGTCGCGGCGCTGTTCACGCTGGCGATCTACTCGTTCCTCTACAGGGAGAATCCGCTCTACAGGCTCGCCGAACATCTGGTAGTCGGAGTCTCGCTCGGCTACTCCATAGTGCTCACCTGGCAGCGGATTCTCTATCCGAGACTCGTACAGCCGCTGGCGGCGGGGCAGGAGTGGCTTCTGATCATTCCCGCAACGCTCGGCCTTCTCTACATCACCAGGTTCTTCCCGAAGGTGGCGTGGCTCTCGCGCTACCCGATCGGCTTCCTGCTCGGCACGGGCATGGGCGTGTCCTTCCCCCTGGACATGCAGGCGCTTGTCCTCAGACAGATCCACTCCACCGTAATCCCCGTCTTCACCCCGGGCACACCCTGGGATGTGGCCCTCGGAACGGCGGTCATCGTCCTGGGAACTCTTGCCGCCCTCATCTACTTCTTCTTCTCGAAGCCGCACAAGGGGCCGTTCTTCGGCCTCGGCTCCAGGGTGGGGATCTGGCTGATCATGATCGGCTTCGGGGCTACATTCGGCTTCACCGTGATGGGGCGTATAAGCCTCCTCATCGGAAGGGTGCAGTTCCTCCTGGCCGACTGGCTGAGGGTGATCCACTGACGGTTCGATGATCTGCGGGCGCACTCCCGGTGCGCCCGCAGACTCCGGGAGCGGGACATGAACAGGGCTCTTGCAGACGTGCTCCGGCATCTGGCCTCGCTGGAGGAGATCGCCTGCGACGGTGACCTGAGGCTCTCCTTCATGGACACCGTGATAGCGGAGATGGAAGAGGCGGGCGAATCCCTGCTCATGGACGTACGCTGCCATCCCCTGGACGCCCCGGCTATGGTGGAGGAGTACGAGTGCTGCAGGCCGGCGAACAGGGTGGAGGAGGGCTGGATCAGGATCGTGCTCCTCACCAGCGCCGGCAGGGACGAGATCTCGGCCGTGATGGAGGCGTTCCGGTCGGCGATGGACCGTGTGGCGCCCGACGGCGAATGGGGGCTTTCTGGGAAAGGGGGCGTCTAGAATGGACAGATACGTCTGCGACGTGTGCGGATGGGTGTACGATCCCGCAGCCGGCGATCCCGACGGCGGCATAGCCCCGGGAACGCCGTTCGACAAGCTTCCGGAAGACTGGACATGCCCCGTCTGCGGGGCAGGCAAGGGCGATTTCTCGAAGGAGTGAGCCGCGAAGAAGACCGTGGCGCCGGTCCTCTCGTCCGGTCGCACGGAGACCGGCATCCCCGTCCTCGAAGCGGCGGGCGGGGAGGAGAGGGTAGCCGGGACGGAGCGCAGGCTCGACACGATTCCTGCAGCCGTCGCGGAGAGGAAGGGCCTGTAGCCGGATCGCCTCGGGGCGTGATGCCTCTCGCGGATTCCCTGGAGAGGCTTTATGCCTGCTACAACGTAAGAGAGCTGGTAAAGCCGGATCCGCTGGAGTTCCTCTATTCCTACGACAACCCGGCCGACAGGGAGATCGCCGGCCTGGTGGCCTCGGGGCTGGCCTACGGCAGGGTGGAGCAGATCGTAAAGAGCGTGGGGCGGGTTCTGGACGTTCTGGGACCCGCCCCTTCCGCATTCCTGTCCGATACGAGCCGCCAGAGGCTGTCCGCACTGCTGGGAGACTTCAGACACAGATTCACCACGGGCGGGGAGTTGGCGGCCTTCCTCTCGGCAGTGTCCTCTCTGCAGGCCGAGGGCGGGGGCAGTGTGCAGTGCATGTTCGCCGGCGCCCGGAGCGCCGTGGAGGCTATGGAGTCTTTCGCCCGGGAGGTGTTGTCGAGGGCATCTTCCGGAAGGTGCACCCTTCTTCCGATGCCTTCGTGCGGGAGCGCGTGCAAGAGGTTGAATCTCTTCCTCCGATGGATGGTGCGCCGTGACGAGGTGGATCCGGGAGGGTGGACCTGCCTCTCTCCGGCCGATCTGCTCGTTCCGCTGGATGTGCACATGCACCGCGCCGGACGGGCGCTGGGCATGACTTCCAGGGAGCAGGGCGACATGAGAACCGTGCTGGAGATCACCGAGGGTTTCGGAAAGCTCAGACCGGACGATCCGGTCCGCTACGACTTCGCGATAACCCGCTTCGGGATCAGGCGCGAACTGACGCTTTCCAGCCTCCTGGAGCTGCTGGAAAGGTAGGTGAGGGCTGGAGCGGCGGCATTCCGATGAGAAGGCCGTGAATCCGGCCATGAAGACGCAACCTGGTGCCGAGGGGCGGAATCGAACCGTCGACACACGGATTTTCAGTCCGTTGCTCTACCATCTGAGCTACCTCGGCACCGGTGCGCGCCAATCTAGCGTTCAGCCCGTCGGAGGTCAACCTCGGCGCCGAAAGACCTTGGCATTTATATGCATAGCAACAGGATCATCCGAGCCGGAGCGGCCTCCGGGCTCCGGCTGCATCCACGCAGGACGGCCCGTTCGCAGAGGCAGGGGGTCCTCCTAGAGCAGTCTGACCGGTTTCCCCTCGCCCGGGGCCAGCACCCTGCCGATGACGGACGCACGCATGTCTCCCGCATCCTGCAGGGCCGCAACCGCATCGGCGGCCTGCTCCTGCCTCACGCACGCCATGAGCCCCCCGGACGTCTGGGAATCCATCATCAGCGCGATCATCCTCTCATCCATCCCGGGAGCGGTCTCGACCGAGGAGGAGCAGTACTCGAAGTTGCGCCCGGTGCCTCCCGGCAGGTAACGGGAGGCGAGCTCCAGAGCGCCGGCCATGAGCGGGACCATCGAAGTGTCTATCTCCAGGGTCGTGCCGGAGGAGCGGGCCATCGCGATTGCGTGCCCGGCGACTCCGAAGCCGGTCACGTCGGTCATCGCACTCACGTCGAAGCCCGAGAGAACACCTGATGCGTACATGTTGAGCCGCTCCATGTGCGATGCAGCCTCCGCCAGGAAGCCGTCATCGACGAGCCTGTCCTTGAGTGCGGTGCAGAGGATGCCGGATCCGACCGGCTTGGTCAGGACTATGAGGTCGCCCGCCCTCGCAGTCGAGTTCCGTCTGGCCCTGGAGGGGTGGATGAGGCCGGTGACGCTCATGCCGAACAGGATGTCCTTCTGGTCGGCGGAATGCCCCCCGACCAGGACTGTCCCGGCCTCCACGAGCTTCTCGCCGGCGCCGGTGAGGAGCAGCGAAACCGCCTCGACGGGAAGCTTGGCGGCGGGGAAGGCGAGCAGGTTCATCGCCGTGATCGGTCTGCCGCCCATCGCCCAGATGTCGGACATGCAGTTGGCCGCCGCTATCCTCCCGCTGACGAGCGGATCGTTGACCGCGGGCGCGAAGAAATCGACGGTCTGCACCAGGGCATAGTCGTCCGACAGGCGGAACACGCCGGCATCGTCCATGGACTCGATTCCAACTATCAGGTCGGGGGAATCGATCCTGGGCATCATGTCGAGCATTCCGGACAGCCTGTCCGGCGGAAGCTTGCCCGCTCAACCGGCGCAGGGCGTGTACTCGAGAAGCCGGAAAACAGCCTTCTCGAAGGAAGCCCCGCCCGCCGCCGGACCTGCCTTTCCGCCGTCCGCGGTTCTGCCGCAGGCGGTTCTCGTACCGGACGAGAAATGGGCCTGCATGCAGGCATCGCATTCGCCGTGCAGCTCGCACTTCTTGGTGCAGGGACAGATCGGGTTCCTGCGCATATTGGGATCGATCACCTCCCTCCCCTGTCAAATGACGAGCCGCGCTGGAGTCTGGTCTTGACCCGGCGCGGGCACCGTGCAGAATATGGCGGGGCTGGAGGGGCCTGTCACATGGACAAACCGGGTATTCGATCACCAGTGTTCCTTCTTGAGAGGATAGCTTCGCTGTCGGGCGGGGACATCAGGAAGCTGGATCTCCACGCCTTCGTGGAGCACGTCCAGGCCGTCGAAGGCATCATGGAGGATTTCAAGAGGGCCAGGTTCGACGAAGCTCCCGGTTTCGACCTCGTGTCCAGGGCCGCAGGCGGGCTTGCGCGCTCGGGGTTCACTATCCAGGCCATCAACATCCTCGCGAAGTGCGCATGGGCCGCCAACAGGTGTGCCGGAGCCGCCGAGGGTGCCCGCTTCCTGGAGGCGGCATCCCGCCTCGCCATAGACGAAGAGAACCTGCACCTCGCCCGGGACCTGATGGACCAGGCCATGATGATGAACGGGGGCGGCAGCCTCCCGGCGCTGGAGGCCATCTCGGGAGAGCTCCACCTGGCCTCATCCGACTTCCACGAAGCCGCGTCAGTGTTCTCGCATCTATCGGAGAGGCTGACGCGCGAAGAGCTGGGGGGCGTATCGTGCCCGAAGCTCCAGCTCGCGCGCGCCTATGTGGGAATCGCTGCCGGAACTGACGACGAGAGGAGGCGGGAGTTCTTCCTCTCGAGGGCGGAGGAGTTCCTCGACCAGTGCGGTGAGCTGCCCGGCCCGGACGAGAGGCTGTGCGCCTCCTCCATGCGTGCATCTGTGAGGTTGAGCCGCGGGCAGACGGAGCCGGCCGGGGCGATTCTGGAATCGGCCGACCTCGGCAACTGCGGGCTCGGGGCCATACTCGAGCACTGCAGGATGAGAGCCGAACTCGCGGTCCTCAACGGAGACCGGAAGGCTCTTCTGGCATGGTGCAGGGAAGGGTTCGACGCCGTATCGCGCCTCGGATTCAGCCTCCATTCGATCCGTCAGTTCAGGGAGATCGAGAAGCTGCTGAATCTCGGGCAGACCCTCGAGCCGGCTTCCGAAGCCAGGGCCGTCTTCTTCACCGGCGAGGGGATGGACCTGCTCGCCTCCGCGGTGGCGATATCCGATTCGCGGGACGAGTACCTGCAGGACGATCATTCGAAGCGCGTCATGGAGCTGTCCGTTGCTGCCGCCGGGCGGGTGCTGGCCGATGACGGGCTGAACAGGGCCGTGACGAAGGAGAGACTCGAGGCCGGCGCCCTTCTCCACGACATCGGCAAGCTCCTCATACCCTGGCGGGTCATCAACTCCATCGAACCCATAAGTTCCGAAGAGAAGACGATGTTCAGGAAGCACCCCGTCAAGGGCGCGGACCTGTGCAGGGCCGTGGGGATCGACTCGGCCGCGAGAATGGTGGCGGAGCACCACGAGGAGTTCGATGGAAGCGGCTATCCCGAGGGAACTGATCAGATCTCCCGACTGGGCCTGATCCTCAGCACCGTCAACGGCTTTGTGAACAGCACGATGAGCTGCAGGCGGACCCGCGCGCAGGCCGCCCCTCCGGGCTGGGTGCTCGAGGCCATGAAGGCCGAGGCGGGCAGGAGATACGACCCCGCCGTCCTCTCCGGTCTGGAGCAGGCACTGTCGGCGGAGTGAAGACTCCGGGGTCTGCGGGCCCCGTCTAGACCATACCTGGCTTTCTCAGGATCTTGCTCATGACCGCGATGTCGGTCCTGTACTGCCAGCCCAGCCTCTCGTAGAAGCACCTGGCGGGATTGTCGACATATATGAAAAGGTGGATCTTCTCGATGCCGGCCTTCAGCAGGCTTCTCTCGACCTCCTCCATGAGGGCTCGACCGGTGCCCCTTCCCTGCATGTCCGTCGAGACGGCCAGGTGATAGATGTAACCTCTCCTGGTGTCGTGCCCCGCCATGACCGATCCGACCAGCCGTCCGTCCTCGACGGCGACCAGGCAGTGGGGTCCGTTCCGCTCGAGGAAGGCCGCGAAGCCGTCGGGCTCGTCGGCGGCCGTCACGGCGGTTCCAGGGAACCCGGCCCAGAGGTTCCTCAGCGCGGGATAGTCGGAGAGCCTCATCGTCCTGATCACCCGCGCAGCCTCCTTCCGTGCATCCGTGCAATTGCGAATGCGCACCCGGCGGAGCCGAGAGCCGTATCGAGCGCGACGAAGGCGTCGGGGTGCATGCCACCGCCCTCGGAGGATGCCCGGGATGCCGCCTGGAAGGCGTGGGAGGGCCATGCCGCCAGTCTCACGATGCCCGGGGGATCCTGGACGAATCCCAGGAGCAGGGGTGCCGCCAAGGCGATCACCGCGAGGAACACGCTCCGGCGCACGGCCAGGTAGGCGATGGAGGAGGCCAGCGCTGACGACATCACGGCCACAGGCCATGTCTGCCATGGGAGGGTCTGGCCGCGGGAGTGCGACAGGAGAGCCATGACTGCCAGCGAAAGCACGGCCCCGAGCAGGACGGGCAGCGAGAGTTCGGCCGCCGCCAGGGGCGCTAACCCTCCGCAGGTGGGTTCCAGAGCGGCGACGAAGGCCCTCCTCGCCCGGCCGGCCGCCCAGCACAGCGAGACCGAGGAAGACACCGAGAAGGCGAGGGCCCCCGCGGCGGCCATGACAGGGTTTCCGCCCCAGTGGAGCGCGCACAGCAGGGGAATCCCCGCCGCGCCTGCCCAGAATGCGGGGCTGGAGACACAGGCCGAAGCCATCCTCCGCCAGACCAGAGGCACTATCCTCAAGGCTCCTCCACGCGGCCGAAGAGGTCGGGCTGTCCGGGCTCGAGATCCTCTTCCGAGAGCCTGATGAGCGTTGCTATGGCGGGATGCCTTATGGAAAAGGAGCTGATCATCCTGGAGTTCGCGCGAGCCAGGGCCGAAATAGCCCCGATGGCGGCAGCCGGGCTGGAGTGCCTGAGAGCCCAGCCTCCCTCGATCGAGTTGAGGGCGACCAGCCCCGGAATCTCCTCCATCAGCCTCCTCTGGAGCGGGGGATGGAAGGAGACCCTGATCTCGGAGGACGACGAGCAGAGCCTCGCGAGCTCCCCGGCCGGAACCGTCCTGACCAGATCCGACTCCGAGCAGAGGGCGATCCTGTCCGAGCAGGGAGGGATGCCGGCGACTCCATCACAGCAGAGGACGAGCGCCTTTTCGACGGACTTCAGATCCTCCAGCTGGCGGAAGACGAGCTCGGGAACCGGACCCTGGGCTATCACCACGGAGGGGTTGTGGAGCAATGCCCCCGCGAAACCCACGGCATACCTCACATCACCGGGCAGATTCTCGACCGGTGTACCCGAGTACTGGTCGATCCCGAACCACTTCAGCGTCTCCTGCGGAGCTCCGAGCGCCTTTCCGCCCCCGACCCCCGCTGCGGCGGAAAGGAGCGTGAGATATCCCCGCGGTGTCATTCCCGGGGCGGCCTCGAGACGCTCCGGAACGAACCCCACTATCCTCCTCGACGCCCTGTCGAAGGCGCTGACCCCGTTCCTGCCGAGGCGTATCCGGCCGCACCAGGGCTTCTCGAGCCCCGCGAGCATCCTGGCGAACCTGTTCACGAAGCCGGTTCCGTCGCCGGCCAGGGCGAGGGCGGAGCCGCCCAGCACGGCGATATCAACCTGGTGCCGGGATTCCCGAAGAGGCCTCATGTCCGTAGCCTGGAGCAGAAAGGCCGGCTGGCCGGTCTGGGGCAAGTCGGGATACCTCAGTCCCTGCGCCAGATGGATTCCGACAGGCTCCTGTCGGCCTTCTCGAGCGCTTTCACGACGGCCAGACCTCCGTAACCGCTGGACCTCGGCGTGTCGCCGGTCTCGACGCACCTCAGGAAGTCCTCCATCTCGGCCGCCAGGGGTTCGAAGGAGTCGAGCTTCGGCGAGAGGATGTCGCCGGACCTGTAGCTGAGCTGGTACTCGCCGAAGGTCATCGGTTCGATAACGTCGACGCGCTTGTCGTATATCTTGATCTTCTCGTCGGGCTCGGTGTCGTCGTAGACGAGCATCTTCCTGCTGCCGACGATGACCGTCTTCCTGAGCTTCGATGGTGAGAGCCAGGAGAGCTGGACATTCGCGATGACGCCGCCGGGAAAGCCCAGGTCGATGAACGCGACGTCGGGGATGCCCTCGAGGACGAAATCGCTTCCGAAGGCCCTGATGAAGTCGGGCTCCCTGCCCAGCCAGTAGAAGAGCATCGAAAAGTCGTGTGGAGCGAGGTCCCAGACTACCGAAACATCCTTCTGATGGAGGCCCAGGTTGACCCTGGTCGAGGTGAGGAACTGGATGTCGCCGAGCTCGCCGGAGTCTATGATCTCCTTCGTCTTTAGAACGGGCGGGGAGTAGAGGAAGGTGTGGCCCACCATGGTGACCAGGCCGGACCTTCCGCCCAGCTCGACCAGCTCCTCGGCCTCGGCCACGCTGGATGCGAAGGGCTTCTCGACGAAGACATGCTTGCCCGCAAGGAGGGCCGTCTTCGCGAGGGGGTAGTGCGACAGCACCTCCGTGGCGATGACCAGCGCGTCTATCTCGGGATCGTTGATGAGGTCCTGACAGCACGTCGTCCTGTCCAGGCCGGGAAACCTGCCGCCTATCAGCTCGAGCCTGGCCGGGTTCCTGTCGCATATCACGATCCTGCCGCATCTGCCGTTGGCGGCGAGGTTCCGCACCAGGTTCGGCCCCCAGTAACCCAGCCCGATGACGCCGACACGGACCATGCGAACCTCCGTTTTCTCCATCGAAGAAAAGATATGCTAGTGAAGAACGGCATCGCGGTAAAGAAGCCGCGGCCAGAATGGCGCGGACAGGAGGGTCCGATGAGGGATGCGCCCATGCCATGCAATCCCTTATGTTCATGCCATGAAACGACATGGACGTGTTTTTCGGCATCCGGAGAGTGGCCGGCATCTTGCTACTCCGGATTGCTGAACGGACGACGCCGGGAATGAAGGCATTGGATCGGGAGGATCTGTCCGGAAGGAAGGGTTGGAGCCATGAAGCTGGACAGAATGACGATAAAGGCCAGGGATGCACTGCAGTCCGCGGCGGCAGGCGCAAGGGATTCGGGCAATCCCGAAGTCGTTCCCCTGCACCTTCTGGCGGCCCTGCTCTCGGACACAGAGGGAGTGGTGGCATCGGCGCTGTCCAGGATGGGGGCCGACAGGACGGCTCTGCTCGATGCGACCAGGCAGGCTCTCAGGACGCTCCCGAGATCCGCGGGAGGCTCCGAGCCCGCCCTCTCTTCGAGAATGCAGAAGGTCCTGTCCAGGGCGGAGGCCGAAGCCGCACGCCTCAGGGACGACTTCACGGCGGTGGAGCATCTGTTCCTCGCTCTGATCGAGGAGGACGAGACTTCGGCTTCGCTTGCCAGGGATGCCGGGGTGTCGCCCGACGACTTTCTCAGGGCTCTGGCGGAGGTGAGGGGCTCTTCGAGAGCCTCGTCCGAGAGCGCCGAGGAGAACTACGACTCCTTGTCCCGCTACACCCGCGACCTGACTCTCCTCGCGAGACAGCAGAAGCTGGACCCTGTAATCGGGAGGGACGAGGAGATAAGGCGCGTGATGCAGGTGCTGGGAAGGAGGAGGAAGAACAACCCCGTCCTTCTCGGGGAGCCTGGCGTCGGCAAGACCGCCATCGTCGAGGGCCTCGCCGGGAGGATCGCGGCGGGCGACGTTCCCGAGAATCTGAAGGACAGGCGCCTGCTGGCGCTCGACATGGGAGCACTGGTCGCCGGAGCCAAGTACAGAGGCGAGTTCGAGGAGAGGCTCAAGTCCGTCCTTAACGAGATAACATCATCGGATGGAGGTATCATCCTCTTCATAGACGAACTCCACACCCTCGTGGGAGCGGGGGCGGCGGAGGGCGCCGTGGACGCCGGGAACATGCTCAAACCCGCCCTCGCGCGAGGCGATCTGCACTGCATCGGCGCGACGACGCTCGACGAGTACAGGAAGCACATCGAAAAGGACGCGGCGTTGGAGAGACGGTTCCAGCCGGTGATGGTCGATCCCCCGGGAGTGGAGGAGACCATAAGCATTCTCAGAGGTCTAAGGGAGCGGTACGAGACTCATCACGGCATAAGAATACAGGATGCCGCCCTCGTTTCGGCCGCCACTCTCTCGGACAGGTACGTGTCCGGCAGGTTCCTTCCCGACAAGGCGATAGATCTCGTGGACGAGGCCGCGAGCTGGCTCAGGATCGAGATCGACAGCAGGCCGGCCGAGCTCGACGAGGTTTCCAGAAGGATGCTTCAGCTCCAGATCGAGCGCGAGGGGCTCAGGCGCGAGAAGGACAGGGCTTCGAAGCAGAGGCAGGCCGTGATCGAGGAGGAGCTGGCCTCTCTCGCGGAGAGGCGCGACAGCCTCGAGAAGAGGTGGCGGGCCGAGAAGGAGCTCGTGGAGAAGTCCTCCTCGCTTGCGAGGAGAGGGGAGGAGCTCAAGGCCGAGGAGGCGCAGGCCCAGAGGTCGGGCGATCTGCAGAAGGCCGCCGAGATACGCTACGGAAAGCTCAGGGAGCTCGAGCGGGAGGCGGCGGCGGTGCGGGATAAGCTCGCAGAAGCGAGGGCTTCCGGCCAGCTGCTGGACGAGGAGGTCACTCCAGAGCACATAGCCGAGATCGTCTCCAGATGGACGGGCGTGCCCGTCAGCAGGATTCTGGAGAGCGAGAAGGCGAGGCTCCTGAGGATGGAAGAGGAACTCCACAGGAGGGTGGTGGGCCAGGACGAGGCGGTGTCCGCCGTCTCCGAGGCCGTCAGGCGAGCCCGGGCCGGAGTGCAGGATCCTTCCAGGCCCTTGGGCAGCTTCATCTTCATGGGCCCTACGGGAGTCGGCAAGACCGAGCTCGCGAGGGCCCTCGCCGGGTTCCTGTTCGACAGCGACTCGGCCATGGTGAGGCTGGACATGAGCGAGTTCATGGAGAAGCACTCCGTCTCGAGGCTCATCGGAGCCCCTCCCGGATACGTCGGCTTCGAGGAAGGCGGGTACCTGACCGAGGCGGTGAGAAGGAAGCCCTATTCGGTGATCCTGCTCGACGAACTGGAGAAGGCTCATCCTGACGTGTTCAACATCTTTCTCCAGATCCTCGACGAAGTCCGGCTCACGGACGGGCAGGGACGGACCGTGGACTTCAGGAACTGCGTGCTGATAATGACCAGCAACCTCGGGAGCGACTGGATCGCCGCCATGGCAGGAACCTCCGACTACGCCGCTATGGCGGCCAGGGCCCGGCGGGAGCTGGAGTCGCTGTTCAGGCCGGAATTCTTGAACAGGATCGACGACGTGATAGTCTTCCGCCCGCTGGGGAGGGAGGACATCAGGAGGATCGTGGCGCTCCAGATCGAGAGGCTGAACGAGCTGCTGGCGGGGTCCGGCATGCGCGTGGATGCCGACAGCGACGCGCTTGACCTGCTCGCGGACCTCGGGTATGATCCTGTCTATGGCGCGAGGCCACTCAAGCGCCTGATACAGAAGCAGGTACAGAACGAGCTTGCCCGCAGGGTGCTGGAGGGGTCCGTTCTGCCCGGGCAGGCTGTCAGGCTGAGGGCGGCCGGAGGCGAGTTGTTCTTCGAGGCTTCCGGGGAGGCCGCGCCCCCCGGGCAGGCCTGAAACCGGAGTGTTCCCTCTTGCGAATAGCTCTTGTCGTCCCTCACTGGGGCAAGGAGTACATCAGGGCTCGTGACACCAGGGGCATCGCCGGCTGCTGGCCTACCCCCGGCATGCAGTACGTCGCCGCGGCTCTGCGGAAGGCCGGTCACGAGATCCTCTTCCTCGAGGGCTACTTCTACTCGAACGAAGAGATGCTCCGCCGCGTGCTCGAGTTCCGGGCAGATGCGGCGGGGCTCTATGTCATATCCATCCTTTGGGACACCGCAAAGCCGTTCATAGAGGCGTTCAGGAAGGCCTGTCCGGAAGGGCTGTCCTTCATCGGCGGGCACGGTGCATCGGCCATGCCCGAGGTTCTCATGAAGGACTGCCCGGCCCTCGATGCCGTCGTTGTGGGCGAGGGCGAGTACACGACCACGGAGCTGATGAGGGAGTTCTCCAGTGGGAGCCGCGACTTCGGCGGAATCGAGGGGCTCGCCTGGCGCAGGCGCGACGGCGGGATCGTCATCAATCCCCCCAGGCCTGTGATCGAGGATCTGGACGCCCTTCCCTTTCCAGCCGTCGAGCTTTCGGAGATGGAGAAGTACTTCCCCAGCTTCGAGCAGGTATCCACGGTCCCCGTGGTGCAGATGCTTGCGAGCAGGGGCTGCACCGGCGGATGTCTATACTGCTACAAGATGTACGGCAGGCGCATCAGGCTGCGCGACCCGAAGCTTGTGGTGGACGAGATGGAGAAGTACGTCCGCCAGTACGGGGCCAGGGAGATCAAGTTCTGGGACGAGCACTTCACCTATAGCCATGCGCACACCTACGCCATCTGTGACGAGATAGCGAGGCGGGGGCTGAAGGTTCGCTGGTGGTGCTCGTGCAGAGCCGACGCGGTCGATCCTCGGATACTCAGGGCCATGGCCCGCGCCGGCTGCTGGTGCATCAACTTCGGGGTGGAGAGCGGTGTCCAGAAGAATCTCGACACCCTGCTCAAGCGGGAGAAGGTCGAGCGCATCCGGCTGGCCGTGCGCATGGCGCATGCCGCCGGCATCAAAACGCACACGACCTACATCTTCGGCATCCCCGGGGAGACGTACGAGGAGGGGCTCGAGACGATCAGGTTCGCCAAATCCCTCCGATCCTTCACCGTCGAATTCTTCCCCATCACGCCCTTTCCCGGCACGCCGCTCTACAAGGGTGTGGAGAAGGGCCTCTTCGGAAGGATGTCCGACCGTCTCGCGGATCAGGGCATGCTCCTCGAATCTCCCTGCTTCGTCCCGTTCACAATGAGCGCGGAACAGATCACCAGCCTCCGCCGCCGGGCCTACACGAAGTATTTCATGAGGCCTTCCTTCCTGCTCTACAGGTTCACGAACATCATGTCCCCGTTCCAGCTCAGAGCCGTCTTCCACGGCGCACAGAGCCTGCTGCAGATGCTGGTCGATGAGCTGGCTTCGAGATGGCGGAAGCCGACCAGGCAGTGCTCGGCATAGTCATCCCCCTGCACAACTCCGCCGGAACCATTGCCGAGGCGGTCGGAGCGCTCCTTCCCGAGCTCCGGCCCGGAGACAGGATACTCGCGGTGGACGACAGGTCCTCCGACGGCTCCCCTGCCGTCTGTGCATCCCTGGGAGTCGAGGTGGCGGCCAGCGACAGGCCGCCCGGTGCCGCGGGCACGAGGAACTCCGGCGCAGCCAGGTGCGGGGGCGGCTGGATACTCTTCGTGGACAGCGATGCCGTGGCTCCCCCAGGCTGGAGGGCGGCCCTGGAGGAGGGCATGAGGGAAGCCGACGCCATCCAGGCCGTCTATGCCTCCCGCGCCCCCGGGCGGAGCGCATCGACCTTCTACAAGAACTTCTACTACCACTACACCTTCACACGCAGGATCCGCACCCGGTACATCCCCGGGTGCGGCACCTTCTTCTTCGCAGTGAGAAGGGACCTCTTCGAGAGACTGGGCGGCTTCGACGAGAGGATAGCCGGCGCGACCGTGGAGGACGCGGATTTCGCAGCAAGGCTGACAGCGGCCGGTGGGCGGATACTGCTCCTGAAGGGGCTGGAAGTCTTCCATCTCAGGGAGTACGACTTCCCCGGGCTCATGAAGTACGACTGGCGGATGATCAGGGCCAAGACGATGTACATGGCGAGGCGCGACCGCGGGCACGGCAGTCTCTCCCTCTCGATGGCCGGCGCGGCGGAGATGGTGTCCGTAGCTGTCGGAGCGGGCTCGGTGTGGCTTGCCGTAGCAGGCGCCGCATTGTCCTTCGCGCATCCGGCGGGGCCGGCCGTCCTCGCCGCAGGAGCCGCAGCTTTCGTGATGTCCCAGGCGCGCTTCTGGGTCTCTTCCGTCGCGGCGGGGGGGCTGAGGGGCCTCCGCGCCTGCTTCGTGGGGATACCTGATCTCGCTCTGGTGGTCCCCGCCGCAGCATCCGCCATGGCCGCGGTCCTGGCCGGCAGACGCTACTGATGAGGCGCGGTCCTGCGGCGCTGGCCGTGGCCGCGGCGCTGGCGGCCGCCTACTTCCCGGCCTCGGACGGAATGCACGACGGCCCGATGCTGAAGCTGCTCCAGCTCTGCACGCTCGTCCCGGCGGTCCTCCTCGCGGCCCGGACGGCTTCGGGCTGGATCAGGGGGGATCTCGGCCTCGCCGTTTCGAGGATGATCTCCCGTCCCTCCTCCACCGTGTTCGTGACGGCGCTGGCGGCATGGGTCTTCGCCTTCTCGGCATGGACCGCCCTCGTGCCGCTCGAGAACATCCCGAGGGGCGGGGACGAGACGGCCTATCTCTTCCAGTCGCGGATACTGGAGAGGGGACGCCTGTGGGCTCCGGCGCCGCCCGTGGCCGATCCCGGCAGGTTCTTCCCCTTCCGTCACCTGATACTCGATGACGGGCGCTGGTTCACGATGTACACACCCCTCCACGCTTTCCTGATGGTCCCTTTCACGTCCACCGGCCAGCACTCCCTCATGGGTCCGCTGGAGGGAGCGCTCTCGATCACGGGAACCTTCGTCCTGCTGTCGCTGCTCGCCGGCGGCCGGGCCGCCCGGAAGGCCTCCCTGGTCATGGCCGCTTCGCCCTTCTTCCTTCTCATGAGCGCGACGAGAATGGCCCACAACACGACCCTGCTGTTCGTCGTGTACGGAGCCCTGCTCGTGACTTCGGCCGTCAGCATGCGGAAACCGGCGCTCTGCCTTCCCGGCGGCTTCCTTCTGGGCCTCGCGGTGAATGCCAAGCCCTATCCCGACATCGCCTGGATCCCGTTCGTCCTGCTCGCTCTCTGGTTCCACGGCGGACAGTCCAGGCTGCGCCTCATGGCTCTGACGGCCGCCGGCGCGATTCCGGCGGCGGCCCTCCTCCTGCTCACCAACGCCGCCTATACGGGAGACCCGTTCACGGCATCCTACAACCTCGCGAGGGGCGGCAGCCTCCTCGGGTTCTGTCCCGACAAGGCGTGGTTCCCCGAGTACGGAGATCACGCGCACACGCCTCTGCGAGGTCTCATCAATCTCGCGCGTCAGGCCGGTGCGGCGTCGAACTCGCTTCTGGGCTGGCCGCTGATCTCCCTCGTTCCCGCCTTCTGGGCCCTCGCGCGCGGCAGGCGGTTCCCGGAAAGGCTGTGGGGCTGGGGGCTGGCAGCCGGGTTCGCCTTCCTCCTCTGGTTCCACTACTCCGCGTCCGTGGACTACGGCCCGAGGCACTACTTCACTCTTCTGCCCGTCATGTGCGCACTCACCGCGGCGGGTCTGGGAGAGATGGCCGGTGAGGCCAGGCGCAGGCTGGGGGAGAGGGGCGGAAGCTTCGTTTTCCTCGCGACGGCAGGGCTGTTCGCTATTTCGGCGCTCTTCTACCTGCCCTCCCAGATCGGCCTGAGGGCCGGGAGGTGGATGGCGGTCGACAGGGATCCCATCGACCTTGCGCGTGAGCACTGCACGGTTCCCGCTCTTGTCTTCATGCAGGCCAGCGAGCACGGCTACCCGAACATCGTAAGCGGTCTGAACGCCACATCCCCCTTCCTCGACGGCGAACTGGTCTTCTGCGCACATCAGGAACCGGCGGAGGACATGGAACTGATGGCTGCCCTCCCCGGGAGGAACCCCTATCTTTACTGGTTCGACGGGGTCGAGGGACACATAGAGGAATGGACCCCCGACAGAGCCGCGAGGCTCGCGCCGGTGAGGAGCGTGAGAGCCCCGGGGGAGTCGTTCCCGGAGGAGGATTCCAGGTGAAGGGCTTCAGGCTCGGTGAATCGAGGGTGCTCTGCTACATGCCGGCCTACAACGCCGCCCGATCGCTGGAGGGTGTGGTCCGCGCCATTCCGGACGAGGCATGGGCATGCATCAGCCGCCTGCTGGTCGTGGACGACGGCTCGACGGACGGTACGGCTTCGGTCGCGGGAGGTCTCGCCGCGAAGTTCCCCGCGATTCTCGCGATCAGCCACGAGCGCAACAGAGGCTACGGAGCCGCCCAGAAGACCGCGATGGCATGGGCGCTCGAGAACGGCATGGACGCCGCGGTGATGCTCCACTCCGACGGCCAGTACCCTCCGGGGCACCTTTGCGAAATGCTGAAACCGATGGAGGAGGGGGCCGACGTCGTAGGCGGAAGCAGGACGATGTACGGAGACATGAGGCAGGGGGGCATGTCCCCGGCGCGCTACTACGGCACGATATGGCTCAACGCCCTGGAAAACCTGGTGTTCCGGCAGAAGCTCACCTCCTACCACAGCGGCTACAAGGCGTACACCCGCTGCGCGCTGGAGCGGATTCCGTTCACGAGGTACTCCGATACTTTCAACTTCGACAGCGAGATGCTGGTGGGTGCCATCAGGGCTCGGCTGGACATCAGGGAGGTGCCCATCCCCACCATCCACGGAAAGGGCTACTCGAGCCTCAAGCCGATCCCTTACGGGCTCTCGGTCCTGCATACGCTCATGAAATACGTCACCGGAAGGATATAGGCCGGCATCGGGCGGCGGAGGTCCGCCTGACGTCGGTCGCGGACCCGGCCTACAGCCCTTCGCCTAGCCGTTCCTGAAACGGCTCACCCGGCGACAGCGATATGCAGGGAAGATCACCGGCCGGCGTCCCCCGCCAGAGGCTCACCCCCGGGCAGTCTCCTAGTACCTTCTCCTTGCCAGGAAACCCAATGTACCCCAGATGATTCCCCAGCCCAGCACGAGGAGATCAAGAAGGCACAGGGCGGCGAACGGCGCAAGTATGTTCACTCCAAGCGAGTTAACGCTCTTGCGCAGAAACCGTGAACACAGGAATAGCGCCGCGGAGGACATGACGACAGCCGCCTGCAGCAAAGCCGGCCGTTCGCTTCCCGCGATAAGGGAGGCTGTCCAGACGATCAGGAATGCCTGGGCGGCCAGCATGCAGAGTATCGCCAGAACGGTCAGCCTGCTGTGGTGCGTGCCTGTGTCCCTGAGATTAACATACCGCAGGAGGAGCCTGTTCTTCACCGAACGCCAGGCGCTCCGCGCCTGGGATGCGGCCATCCGGAACCTCCTCCTCGCGAAGGCGGCAATCGTGTAGCAGGCCAGGTGCGTGACCTGCAGGTCCCTCTCGAGCAGTATCGCATATCCCGCGTCGGATATGGCATAGCCCAGCTCCTCGTCCTCCACCGTCGGGTCGGGTATGTCCTCGTTGAAGCCGCCGAGGGACTCGAAGACGTCCTTCCTCACAGCCGCGCACCATGTCGCGAACACCGCAGACCGCGCGCCCCTGATCGAAGCCAGCGCCAGGTGGTAGTAGAAGTTCTGATAGGAGGACACGAGATCGGTTGCCGGGCAGGAAGCGGTGTAGATGGTCTGTACCGCGGCGACCGAAGGATCCTCGAAGGCGAGCCTCATCCGCTCCACCAGCCCGGGGGGAACCAGCACGTCGGAATCGACGAACAGTATGACCTCGGCAGAAGCAGCCGCGGCGCCTGCGTTCCGGGCCCGCGCCGGGCCCTGTCTGACATCCAGTTCTATCACCCTGGCTCCCGACTCCCGCGCCTCTCGGCCGGTTCCATCGGTTGACGCGTCGTCCACGACTATCATCTCGTCCGGCCTGTCCGAGCCCCCGGAGAGCGAGGCGAGGCACCTCCGTATCCATCTCTCGGAGTTGCGCGCAGGGATCACCGCAGCTATGCTGACCAGAAGGAGCCTCCGGCTGAAGGGATCGTCAGTGACTTCGTACAATAAGAACGTGCGGCAGGGCCGGCAAAACCCGCGCGTGGAGATCGCCGCGGCGGCGGTGGTCATGGCTGTGTTCCTTGCCGCGGACCTCGCGGGAGATCCCCTGCTCTCGGCCGCCCTCACGGCGGGAGCCGGCGTTGCTGGAACCGCGATTCTTCTCGTCACGACGGGCAATCTGAGGCCCGGGCCTTTCGCGGAGGGCCTTCTCTTCGCCGGTGTGACGACAGCCGCGCATCTCCTCGCCAGTCTGGGGATCCGAGGAATGGCGCCGCCCCTGGGCCAGGCTGCAGTCGCGGTGCTCATGCTGGCAGGAGGCGGCAACGTTCCGGGTCTGCCCTCCCTGCCCGCCGGCCTGACTAGAATCGCCGCCTGCGTCATGCTGGCCGCCGCCGCCGTCGGGGCCGTCCTGGCCGCATGGCTGGATCCGGGCCCGGCTGTGCTCTGGGGGGTGCCGGCGGTCTCTATGGTCTTGGCGGCCATCCTCGTCAGAAGGGCTGCGGGAAGGGGAGCCGGACCATCGTTCACGATCGTCCGCACCACGGGCGGCCGCTTCACGGCGACCTCCGGAGGCACCGAGACATGCGGATTCGAATTGCAAGGCTCCGGCTCCCTGGCCTCGGTGACCGGGCTGGTGGTATCTTCCGGCGCGAGCGGATGGCTCGCGCTGGAGGCGGTCGGGGAGGCCGCCGTCCGGGAGGGCTTTTCCGCGATACTGATCGAGGGCGACCCGATCGAGGAAACGGTCATGCTCCAGGCGGGCTACTCGAAGAGGAGGGAGGGCGGATGGCACAGGGTGATCCCGATCACGAGCAGAAGAGCGGTCAGGCATCAGGGACGGCCTGGATAGCCTTCGTCCCCGCCGTCCTCCTTTTCGGGCTCTTCCTGTACGAGATCTCCGGGATATGGCATCCTCTCGTGATCTTCGGAACGCTCGGGTTCTTCCTCTGGCCCGCAAGACGGATCGACTGGGTGAGGAGGCTCCTCTACACTGTGCTGGGGCTCGCCTTTCTCTGGCTGCTCTGGCTGCTCCGCGGAATCCTGGCCCCTCTCCTGATCGCCCTCACCCTCGCGTACATCTTCAAGCCCGTGGTGGAATGGCTCTGCGGAAACACCGGCGGATGGCGCCCCCTGAGGCTGGGCAGGGCTTTCGCCAGCCTGCTCGTGACGGTCCTGCTCTTCGGATTCCTGGGCTTCCTGGGCGCGGAGATCGGGAGTGCGTTGATAAGTCAGTCCGAGGAGCTCGCGAGGCTCACTTCCGGAGCCGGGGAGGCCATAAGGCAGGCCATCCCTCCGTCATGGGCGCAGAACGAGCTGCTGTCGAACGCCGCGGAAAACATCGCGGTGACCGTGGAGCAGTTCGTGGCGAAGATACCCCGGCTTTCGCAAGAGCTCGACAGGACACTCGCCTTCGCCGCCACCGGGGCTCTCGGAATCCTTATGACCCTTATCATCTTCTACTACTGCGTAAAGGACTTCAACCGGCTCCTCTCGGACTTCTCCCACCGGATCCTCCCTGCGAGGTTCAGGATCTTCGCCGAATCGCGCGCAGGAAGGCACAGCGTGACCCTGAGGAGGTTCCTGGGCGGCTACTTCATCACGAGCAGCGTCGTTTTCGTGCTCACGCTGGCCCTCCTGCTGGCATTCCGCGTCAGACTCGCCCTGGTGCTCGCCCTGCTGGCCGCTGTGCTGAACATCGTGCCCGTGATCGGTTTCTGGGTCAGCACGGCGGTGACGCTGGTAGTTGCGCTCTCAACGGGAGCGGCCATCGGCTCGGTCCTGCTTCTCGGGCTGGGTCTCGCATTGATCAACGTCTTCGAGGGGAACATCCTCCAGCCGAGGATACTCAGCCCCCGAGTGGGTCTTCACCCCGTAGCGGTGATCGTCAGCATGGGCGTTTTCGGAAAGCTCCTGGGCATTCCCGGAATCCTCCTGGGGGTTCCCCTCGCGGCGATCGCGACGAGGGAATGGGAGGATTTCAAGGAGCGCTGGGAACGCGAGGAGAAGCCGCGGGAGGACGGCAAGGCCGGGGATTCCTGATCCGGAAACCCGGGCTCAATCCAGCCTCTCCTCCAGCCAGGGATCGCCCCTGTCATCGTAACCCCGCTGTTCCCAGAAGCCCGGCCGGTCCTCCCCGAGGAACTCCAGCCCGATGACCCACTTGGCCGACTTGTAGGCATAGAGGCCCGGAACGACCAGCCTGACGGGGAAGCCGTGCTCCGGCGCCAGCGGCTCGCCCTCGAACAGGAAGGCCAGCATGACTCCGTCGCTCGAGAAGTATTCGATCGGGACGTTCGTAGTGTAGCCGTCGGCGCAGTGGACCATGACCGACACGACGGAGCTGTCCGGCCCGGCGAGCTCGATGACCGCTTCCGCCGGTATCCCGGTCCACTCGTCACCGAGGCGGGACCACCCCGTGACGCAGTGGAAGTCCAGAGTGTCGGTCACGGGGCCGAGGGAGAGGAACTCCTCCCATGACAGAGTCGTGTCGTGATCCACGAGGCCCCGGATGTGGAGGCTCCACTCGGCTGTATCCATGTCCACTCCGCCGAGGGCGGAATAGACCGGAAACCCTTCTATGGCTGTCTGGCCGGGGGGAAGCCTCGGCGGCTCCCCCGATCCGCAGGCGGCATCGAACGCGATGAGAGCGCATGCGGCGGCGAGCCCGCCCCGTCCGGGGAAGGAGGCCCGGATCACCGCTCGGGGGAGGCGATCCTGACCGGATCGCCGTCGGCGACGAGGAACTGCCCCTGCACTATCACGGTGTCGCCGGGCTCGAGTCCCGAGACGACCTCCACGATGCCTCCGCTTCCGATCCCCGTCTCGACAGGGACGATCGCGGCCCTGCCGCCGCTCATCCTCACGACCTCGAAGCCTTCGGCGGACCGCCTGAAGGCATATTCCGGGAGGGCT
>JAAYTY010000133.1 GCA_012523605.1 Candidatus Fermentibacterota bacterium | reverse complement strand
CGCATCCGTATTCCGCCGCCGCTTCGGCCACGAGCGAGGAGTCAACTCCCTCGACGGGCTCCTCCCTAGCGGCGAAGATCGGGAGCACGACAGCCTCGTCGGCAGCGCAGAGCGCCTCGCCCATCCGTGTTGCAAGGCTGGCCGTGCGGGAGTAGAGGTGCGGCTCGAACACGGCGATGATCCTTCCGGGGACAGCTCTTCTGACCGCCGACAGAGTGGCCTCGATCTCGCGGGGGTGGTGGGCATAGTCGGAAATGACGATACCGCCCTTCCAGGAGCCGATCCGCTCCAATCTCCTGGCCACTCCCGGATAGCTCTCCAGAGCCCTCATGGCGACGAGGGGCGGCACTCCAGCCAGCTCCAGGAGGGCGATGCAGGTGGATGCGTTCCTTAGATTCTCGAGACCGGGCATGGGCAGGAAGCCTTCCTCGCCCCCCAGGAGGAACCTCTCGCCCCATCCGCCGGCCGAGATGCTCCTGCAGTCGAAATCACCGCCGGGGCCTGCGCGCAGCACCTTCCTGCCGATCCTGGCGGCCCAGCATGCCAGCTCGGGGCATTCGACCGGAACCACTACTCCGCCTCCGGGCTCGCAGAGCTCCAGGAACACCTGGAATGCGGATAGCAGGTTTTCGATGGAGCCGTAGCACTCGAGGTGCTCGGCATCGAAGGAGGTCACAGCGGCATGCCTGTGCGGCAGTCTGAGGAAGGTCCTGTCGTATTCGTCGGCCTCCACCACGCCGAGACGGCCGCCGGGCCTGAAGCCCGATCCCCAGACGCGCAGGACGCCCCCCGCCAGCACCGTGGGATCGAGACCAGCCTGCTGGAGCGCCCACCCCGTCATGGCGGTGGTGGTTGTCTTGCCGTGAGCCCCCGCCACTGCGAGGACCGAATGCCCCGCGCACAGCTCCGCGAGCGCTTCGCTCCTGCGGAGAACCCTCCTGCCCGACGAGCGAGCCCTCTCGATCTCGGGATGGGAGGCCGCTATCGCGGCGGTGTGTACGAGCAGGTCAGCCCCTTCGGAGTGAGCCGGATCGTGGCCGGTGAAGACCTCGATGCCGGCCCTCTCGAGCGCCGAGATGTCGTGAGGCTCCCTGTCGCAGCCGCTCACGGAGTGCCCGGCCGAACGGTACCAGAGCGCCATTCCGCTCATCCCGGATCCGGAGACCCCCATCAGGTGCACTCTCACGAGGAAGCCCCCCACCCCGCCTCGGTCAGGATCATTCGGGCGACGGCTTCGGCGGAACCCGGACGGAACAGCCTGGAGATGGCCGCCGACATCGACGACAGAAGCTCTGCATCGGAGAGGATGGACGCTATCCTGTTCCAGAGCGAACCGGCATCAGCGTCCCTCTCCTGGACGGCCAGCGCCCCCCCTGTAGCGGCTGCTGCCATGGCGTTGGGCGTCTGGTGGTCACCTGCCGCCAGGGGATAGGGAACGAGCACGCAGGGTATGGCGTAGTGGCTGAGCTCGGTCATGGTCATGGCCCCGGCTCTCGCCACCGCGAAATCGGCGGCGGAGTAGAGGACCGACGGGTCGGGCTCGAACGCGGTGACGTGAAAGCCCCGCCTTCCGGAGGATGCGGCGGCGACCCTCTCGAAATCCCTCTCCCCGCACTGGAGAGCCACCTGAATCCCCTCGGGTGCCGCGAGCGCGATGTCGTTCAGCGCCCGGGCCCCCTGGCTGCCGCCCAGCACCAGGACGACCGGCGAATGCGGGGCCAGACCGAGGGATGTCCTGGCCTCGGCTCTTGCGATCCTGGCCAGGGAGGTCCGCACGGGATTCCCGGCTACCACGGCCTTGCGCCCGAACCAGGCCGCCGCACACTCGAAACCCACGAGCACCCGGCGGGCGAATCTCGACGCCGCCCTGTTTGCCCTGCCCGGAAGGGCGTTGGATTCGTGCAGGAGGACGGGTATCCTGCGAAGCCATCCGGCCGCGGCGCAGAAGAAGGAGGCGTATCCCCCCGTGACGAAGATCGCGTCTGGACGCACATCCCTGATGATCCCGAGAGCCTTCGCCAGAGCCCTGGAGGCGGTGAAGGGCAGAAGCGGAGCCGACAGCGGACCCCTGTCGACCCTGGGAGAGTCGAGAATCCTCGCCGATCCTCCGAATGGGGCGTACATGATTCCATCGACCGGCCTGGGGGTGCGCACGAATGACACGCTCACCGAAGGTTCGACCGCCAGGAGAGCCTCGGCGACCGCGATCGCCGGAGCGATGTGGCCGCCAGTCCCTCCTCCGGCGATGAGTATCCTGCTCATCGCCTGACTCCAGTCGCGACACGAGCGATCACGCCGAGGGAGACCAGCGTGGTCATCATGCTCGTACCCCCCCAGGACACCAGGGGCAGGGTCATTCCCGTGGCGGGCAGCAGCCTCAGGCAGACGCCGACGTGGATCAGGAAGGCGCCCATGATGGATGCGGTGAGCCCCCCGGCGACAAGCGATCCGAAGGCGTCGTCCGCCTTGGCGGATATCCTCCAGGCGCACGAGAACAGGGCGAAGAAGGCCAGCAGGACGGCGATGGACCCGGCGAACCCGGTCTCCTCGCCGATCACCGCGAAGATGAAGTCCGTAAACGCCTCGGGCAGGAAGCCACGCTGCTGCCTGCCCCTTCCCAGCCCCCTGCCGAGGATCCCGCCGCTGCCCAGCGCGATGCAGGACTGCTCGGGCTGGAAGTTGTCCCCGTTGACCTCCTGGCCCTGGTTCAGCCATCCCCTGACCCTGTCCGCCCTGTACGGCGTGCTGACGACGAAGACTCCCAGCAGGACCGCGGCGGCGGCCACCAGCAGCAGGAGGTGGGAGAACCTGGCCTCGGAGATGTAGAGCATCACCAGAACCGTACCCACGAGGAAAGCCGCTCCGGCGTAGTCGGGCTGGAGCAGGTACATCGCGGCGGGCACCGAACCTAGGAACGAGATGATCGCGACCCCCCTGAGGGTCCTGGGAGAGACGGAGCCCCTCGTAACGAGCGTGGCTACCAGGATGACGAAGGAGAATCTCACGAGCTCCGAGGGCATGATCTTCACGGGCCCGGCCACGATCCACCGGCTGGAACCGTTGATCGAAGGCGCTATGGGACAGGATGGAATGATCGTGACCAGGACCAGAGCCAGCGAGAGAAGGTAGAGCGGGAGAGCGACGGCCTTCCAGAATCCGGGGCCGATCTTCCATGCGCAGACGCCCAGAAGGATTCCCACGAGGGTGCGGAGGAGGTGCCCGGCGAAGTAGTGGTGGCTGTTACCGAAGTACCGCATCGAGGCGAAGCCGCTGGCCGAGTAGACCGCCATGGCCCCCGCCACCAGGAGCGCCGCTGTCAGGAACATCAGCAGCCTCCCTTCGGCGCAGAGCCTGGCCCTCACGGCTCCATCGCCTCCACGAGTGAGCGGAAATGGCGTCCCCTCTCCTCGAAGTCCCGATACTGGTCGAAGCTCGCGCAGGCCGGCGAGAGCAGGACTATGTCGCCCTCCACCGCCGTCTCGCGGCAGATCCTGACGGCCTCCTCCATCGTTCCGGCATGCAGGCAGGGCGCGGCGCCGCGCCAGGCCTCCTCCAGCTCGGCCGAGGCGCTTCCGATCAGCACGATCTGCTTCACCCTGCCGGAGATCAGACTCCTGAGGTCTTCATAGGCCGTCTTCTTCGAGAGCCCTCCGGCGATGAGTACGATCGGCCTGTCGAAGGAGAGGAGGGCCACCCGGAGGGAGTCCTGGTTCGTGCTCTTCGAATCGTTGATCCAGTCCACTCCGCGCAGGGTGCGGACCTTCTCGATCCTGTGGGGAACGCCCCCGAAGCTCGACAGGCCGGCCGCCAGCGCCTCGGGAGGCACACCGGCCCTGGAGGCCAGGCAAGCCACCGCCAGGGCGTTGGCCAGGTTGTGCGCGCCGGGCAGTGACAGGTCGCGAGCCTTCATGACCTCGGTCCTGGTGCCGTCGAACACCATGCATACCGCACCCCCGGCCGCATCGGCGCCGGAAGGCACCTGCCTCTCGATGCTGAAGTAGCACTCGACACCCCGGGACAGGCCCATCAGCGGCACCGATTCCGGGTCGTCCATGTTGATGACCGCCAGGTCCTCCGAGTGCTGATTTGCGAAGATCCTGGCCTTAGCGGCCCTGTACTTCTCCATCGAGCCGTGCCTCAGCAGGTGGTCGGGGGTCAGGTTGAGCACGGCCGCGCCCGCAGGCCTGAAATCCTTGGTGGTCTCGAGCTGGTAGCTGCTGACTTCGACAACGTACCAGTCGGGATCGGGGTGATCGAGAACGGCGCTGGAGAACGGGTATCCCACGTTGCCGGCCACCACCGCCTTCAATCCGGCGGTGCGCAGAACGTGGCCCAGCCATTCCGCCGTGGTCGTCTTGCCGTTCGAGCCGGTTACCGCAAGGACGGGCGCCATGGCATTCCTCCAAGCCAGCTCGATCTCGCCTATCACGGGCACCCCTGCGGCCCTGGCGGCGGAAGGTATCGGAGACGAGGGAGGCACCCCCGGGCTGAGTATCAGCCCCTCCAGGGATGTCACGGCGGCAAGAGGCTCGTCCCCCCCGCCCAGCCTGTGAGAGGCGCAGAATCCGCACTCTTCCACCGAGGGATCGTCGTCGAAGCCGGTCACGATGAAGCCTTTCTCGGACAGGAGCCTCGCTGCGGCGCGGCCGCTCCTGCCCAGGCCCGCCACGCCGACCCTCCTGCCGTTGCCGCTGGTCCAGTAAGATCCCACAGCCGCCTACCTTATCTTCAGCGTGCTGAGGCCCAGAAGCCCCAGCAGCGCGGCTACTATCCAGAAGCGGATCACGACCTTGCTCTCCGGCCATCCCAGCAGTTCGAAGTGATGATGGATGGGGGCCATCCTGAAGATCCTCCTCCCTGTCCTCCTGTAGTGCCCCACCTGCAGTGTGACGCTCATCACTTCGGCGACGAAGATCCCGCCCACGATTAGGAGCAGGAACTCGCACCTCGTAACCACCGCCATGGAGCCTATCGCGCCGCCGAGGGCGAGCGATCCGGTGTCACCCATGAAGACGGAGGCGGGAGGGCAGTTGAACCACAGGAAGCCCAGGCACGCCCCGGCGGTGGCGCCGGCGAAGACCGCTATCTCGCCGGCCCCGGACAGGAACGGGAACTGGAGGTATCGGGCGAAGTTGGCGTGTCCCAGGAGGTATGCCATGATCCCGAAGGCCAGGACCGAGACGAGGCTCGTGCCTGTCGCGAGGCCGTCCAGCCCGTCGGTGAGGTTGACCGCGTTCGACGTTCCCGCGAGGACCAGCGCGACGAGCGCGACGTACAGGATGCCCAGGTCCAGCCTCACCTCCTTCCAGAACGGAAGGGTGGTCTCTGTACCCGATATGGAGGTCTCTCCAGCCTCGAGATCGACGGTTCTCACCGAGGGAACGAGCCTCTGTCCGGGATCTCCCCCCGGCATGAGGGGTGCGAGGAAGAGCCAGAGGCCCACGGCGATGCCCAGCGTGAACTGGCCCGCCAGCTTGTAGCGGCCGACAAGCCCCTTCGAGCACTTCCTCACCACCTTGAGGTAGTCGTCCAGGAGGCCGATGAGGCCCATCCATATCGTGACTCCCAGGACTATCTGCAGATACCTGTTGTCCAGCCTTCCCCAGAGAAGGACGGGCACGAGCACCGAGAGGAGGATCAGGAGCCCGCCCATGGTGGGTGTGCCCTCCTTCGAGAGATGGCTCTTCGGCCCGTCCTCCCTGACGTGCTGACCGATCTGTTTCCTGGCCAGGTACCGGATGATCGCGGGGCCGAAGAGAAAGGAGATCAGAAGCGCAGTCACGGTCGCGTACGCGGCTCTGAACGTTATGTATCCGAACAGATTGAACAGTGACACGGCGTCTCTCAACGGATAGAGGAGCCAGTACAGCATCAGGCGCCCCCCCGGAGCCGTTCCACGATCATGTCCAGTCTCATGGCATGGCTTCCCTTGACCAGAACGGTCGCCTCCCGACCGGCTTCACGCTCGATCACGGCCAGGGCCTCCTCCCAGGATCCAACGGAGACGACTCCCCTGCCGGGACGGCCGGCCGCGGCAGCGAACTCGGCGCCCACGAGCACGACGAGATCCAGTCCGAGGCCGGAGGCCAGCCGGATCACCTCTTCGTGCATGACGCCCGAGCCTGCTCCCAGCTCCAGCATGTCCCCGAGCACCGCGATGCGCCTTCCATCCTCGCGCGCGAGGGACTCGAGGCATGCCCGCATGGAGTCGGGGTTGGCGTTGTAGCTCTCGTCTATGACGGTCAGGGGGCCGGAGACCAGCCGGCGGCCCCGGCCCGCGAGCCCCTCGAAGGAGCTCATGGCTTCGACCGCCTCGCGCACGCCGGCCCCCAGCGCAACCGCAACCGACAGCGCGGCAAGGGCATCCTCCGCGAAGTGCCTTCCCCGGGCGCGAAGACGTATCGGCTCGCCCCAGGGCATCGCCGTGTAGCCGGAGGACGACGACTCGAGCCACGAATCCCCTCCGGGCCCCACTCTCCAGATCCTCAGCGACCTGGCCGATGCGACCCTCTCGAGCGCGCTCCAGCCCGGCGGTACGATGCAGAGCCCGCCGAGTGCGGGCTCTTCCAGGAGCTCGGCCTTCGCGCGCGCT
>JAAYTY010000132.1 GCA_012523605.1 Candidatus Fermentibacterota bacterium | reverse complement strand
CGTGGGATAGGCGAGGCTCAACCCCGACGATCTCAGGATCGACAGGACCTCCAGTGTCAGTCTGCTTCGTTTCTCCAGCCACTCCCGGTAGTCTCCAGTCTTCAGGAAGGCGATGATCTCCAGGTCGAGCGAGCATTCGCCGAACCCGGAGACGTGAACCGACCATGTTCCCCGCTCCACGTCCCTTGAGGCCTCGAGGGATACCCGCAGGGCCGCCATAAGCGCCTCGACGCGCTCGATCTCCGAACCCTGAAGCATGCCCAGAGTGATGACCGTCCTTCTCGCATCCCTCTGCGACCAGTTGTCTAGGCTCTGCCCGACGAGGATTCTGTTCGGTATGCTGACGAGAGTCTTCTCCGGCGTCCTGATCCTGGTCGAGCGGAGGCCGATCTCCTCAACCGTCCCCTGCACGTCTCCCGACTGGATGTAGTCGCCCGAGGCGAACGGCCTGTCGAGGAAGATCGCAACTGTCGCGAATACACCGGCAAGCGTGTCCTGGGCGGCGAGAGCCACTGCGAGACCCCCGATGCCCAGCCCGGCGATGATCCCCCCCACCGGATAGCCGAGACTCTGCATCAGGAAGATCACCGCAATCGCGACTACGAGGATCCTGGCGGCTGTCCTGAAGAGGGGGAGGACCCTGTTGTCCAGGCCGGAGCCGCGGCCGCCCGAGCTTTCCAGGAGATTGTCGGAGGCTGCGTTCAGGATCTCGAGAACAAGCCACGTGATGCCCGCGACGGTGAATGTCAGGAGCAGCCTGTCGGCCCATGCGACGGCCGTTCCCCCGAGGGGGAGGATCCTCACGGAAGCGTAGGCGCCCTCCAGGGAGACGAGGGCGCCCGCCGGACGGGCCGTCCTTGCGCACGCCGGGCGGGAGAATCCCCCGAGCCTTCCACCGAGGCGGCGGAGCGCGCCGGTGAGCAGGCGGCCCGCTCCGAGGGATGCGGCGAGCACCGCGATTGCGAGCGCCGCTCGCCCTGCGGGGAAGCCGCCGATATCTAGCCCATCGAGCCAGGAGAACAAACCGTCAGAAAGCATCTAACGACCCCTTCACGCCATTCTGCCCGCCTGGAAGCGGCTTGTCAACTGCGGAGGGTCGTTGACGATATGACCGGTCGTCTGCATTGATAGCGGGCTGAACGGAAGGAACGGGGGTACGCCACGACAGCGAAGATAAAGGACTGGATTCTGCAGATAGCCCTGGCTCTGGTCATCTTCTTCGGCTTTCTGCGGCCGTTCGTGATCGAGGCTTTCAGAATACCCTCGCAGAGCATGGAGCGGACACTCCTGATCGGAGACCATCTCCTCGTTCTCAAGGCCGTCCACGGCCAGATCATCCCGTGGACCGACAGGTCGGAACCTCTGCTGCACGGGTTCAGGGGCGGCGCGCACGGGCTGCTGATGCCTGCCACCGGCAGCTTCGAGCGGGGAGAGGTCGCGGTCTTCCGCTACCCCCTCGACCCCTCCAGGGATTTCATAAAGAGGATCGTCGCTCTCGAGGGCGACACCGTCCAGGTAAGATCCGACACCCTCTTCGTCAACGGCGAGCCCTCGGAATGGGCGTCCTGCACGCAGTCGCACGGTGATCCGGGAATCATCGACGACTCCTGGCCGGAGGGGCTCGCCATGATCCGGGGCAGGGTGGCGGACCTGGAGCTTGACAGGATCTCGGAGGGAGTCGTGAGGCTCGAGGACGGAAGCCTTGCATACGTCGTCCCGGAGCATCACATCTTCATGATGGGGGACAACCGCGACCATTCCAGCGACAGCAGGATCTGGGGGCCCCTGGACATGGATCTCGTGAAGGGGCCGGCTCTGGTGACATACTGGTCGTGGGACGGGAACGGGGGCCTTCCGCGGATCGGCAGGATGGCGAGGATCATCAGGTGAGCGGGATCGTATCCAGGGAGATCCTCCCGTACTCGCGGACCTTCCTGGAGAAGGTCCCCCTGCAGTTCGTCAACCTCGACGAGCTGGTCAAGGGAGCCCTCGACCACAGATCCCTCGCGGGGGATGCATACTGGCAGATCGACGCCCTCAACGAACCGGTGGCGTATCTCATCCTGCGCAACGGCAGGCCCTACCGGATCGTCGGCTATTCGGGACCGAGCGTCAACGCCTTCATCACCTGGCTCCGCAGGGACAACAGGGAGCTGACGCTAACCTACCGCTTCGTCGAGGACGGAACCCTTCCCCTGCTTCTTCGATGCTGGACCGAGGATCCCGTCCTGCAGGACCTCGAGAACGGCAGGGGGGACATCATGTCGGTCCTCAAGTCCGTGAGGAAGCTGGGCGAATCGGGGCTTCTCAAGCTGAGGACCGGCGGCACGGCCACGCTCATCCCCATCGAAGAGGGCAGGATCAACTCGGCGTTCGGGCCGGGTTCCGCAGTCACGGGGAAGGCCATACAGCAGCTCTTTTCGGAACAGCTCGACGAATCCTCCCTCGCCGACTACTATCCCGGACCCACAGGCCAGCTGTCTCAGGTGGGCATCGCCGAGGCCCAGCTCATAGTATCGGCCTTCAACGTATGGCTCGAGGCGGCATCGCCCACCTGGCCCGAGTGCAAGAGAATCGCCACGACGGTGTTCACAGCCATGAAGTCGAAGGAGGTCTGCTTCGGGTCGCTGTCCTACGATCCGGAGGACGGGATGTTCCTCGAAGCCCTCCCCGTAGAGACGGACAAGATGCCGGCCGCGTTCTCGGCGCTGGTGAAGTCCCTCGCCAGGAAGCATCCTTCGCCGGAGAGCTGCATGAAGCTCTTCGGAAGCGTGAACAAGGAGAAGAAACTGGCCCTCTCGACCGCGGGGCTGGCGCCGCTGTTCGAAGGCTCCCTGAACTAGTCCTTCTCGGCGCTCCTGAGGAAGTTCTCGATGTTCTCCTGCGTCCCCAGGAGGAAGATGTCGTCCCCCATCTCGACCACGTCATCGGGTGAGGGGATGCGGTAGGTGCGGACTCCGTCCTTCGACACCCGGCCGATGTAGGCGATGTTCAGGCCGAACACCGCCCTGATGTCCATGTCGCGGATGGTCCTGCCCAGCATTCCCGGGATGGGCTTGACCTGCACGAAGTCGATTCCGCCGGCCAGAGGGACGTAGGCCTCGACGTTCCTGTGGATGAGCATCCGGGCGACCCTGTCGCCGTGATCCCTCTCGGGCATGTAGATGTGATTCGCCCCCACCGCCCTCAGGATGCGCGACTCCCTGTCGGTGGTGGCCCTGGCATGGACCTCTATGCCCATGTCCCGCATCATGCGGGTCACGAGAACGCTGGTCCCGAAGTCCGAGCCTATCGCCACGACGGCCACGTCCACCTTGTCTATGCCGTTCGCGCGCAGGAGCTGTTCGTCCGTGCAGTCGAAGGCGACCGCGAGGGCCACCTTCTCGCTCAGTTCGTCTATCTTCTTCTGGTCGCTGTCGACGGCGAGAACCTCCGCCCCGAGCCGCGCCAGGCTGGAGGCGAGGCTGAAGCCGAAGTTGCCGAGTCCTATGACCGCGAATCTCTGGCTGCCGCCCGACATTTCCCTCCCCCTAGCCTATGCCGACCCTCGCTTCAGGATAGCTGTAATCAAGCGACCTGGGCTTCGCAGTCAGCATCGCCAGAGTGGCCGGACCCACCCGGCCCGCGAACATCGTCGCGATGATTATCCAGCGCCCGGTGGTGGTCAACTCCGGGGTGACCCCCAGCGACAGCCCGACAGTCCCGAAGGCGCTCACTGTTTCGAAGACGTAGTCGAAAATGCCCCGGCATCCGGAAGCGGCCTGCCCGACCTCCGAAGCGACCAGAGCGGCCGATGCCGCGATGCAGACCCCGAGAGCGGCCGCGAGAAGCACTGCGGCGCGCTGGAGGTCGAGAGCCGGGATCCTTCTGTGCATGATCTCGGGAGAGGGGCGATGCCTGAGAAGCGAGACCCCCCCGTGCGCGAGAAGCCCGATGGTGGTGGTCTTGACTCCCCCGCCGGTCCCGCCCGGGGAGGCTCCGATGAACATCAGGGCCACGAAGACGAGCTGAACCAGCGGACTCAGCGAACGGATCGGGACGGTATCGAAGCCGGCCGTCCTGGGAGTGACCGCCATAAGGAAAGAGTTCGCGACCTTCTGTATCGCGGTCATGCCGGAGAAGCTGCTCCTCGACCATTCCGACGCCATGACGAGGGCCATGGATCCCCCGATCAGGAGCAGGGTCATCCTCGATGCCAGCCTGGCCTGGAGCGGGGCAGCGCGGCCGCGCTCTCCCCTTATGAGGGAGAAGACTCTTGCGGACATCGCGGTGAGGGTTCCGAAGCCCAGTCCTCCGAGCACTATCAGCGAGCCCATGGTGAAGCAGGTTGCAGGTGACGAGGAAAGGCTCTCGATGTTGTCCGGAAGGAGCCCGAATCCTGCGTTGCAGAAGGCGGAGACGCTGTGGAATACCGCAAGCCATGCCAGATCGAGCCCCGACCTGCCGGCCATCGCCGGTACCGACTGCCAGGTCGTATAGAGCAGGATGGCGCCTGACGCCTCTATCATGAAGGTCCAGATCATGAAGGACATGATGAGGCTCCTGAGGCTGCTCAGGAACTCCGCGTCCATGGCCTTGCTGATCGAGATGCTCTCCTTGAGCCCGACCCTCTGTCCGAAGAAGAGCGCGAAGAAGGCCGCGAAGCTCATGAGTCCGAGGCCGCCGATCTGGATGAGGAGGAGCATCACGACCTCTCCGAAGACTGACAGGGTCTCTCCCGGGTCTATCACCGAGAGTCCGGTGACGCATGTCGCCGAGGCGGCGGTGAACACCGAGTCCATGAAGGTAAGGCGATGGCCGCTCTCGACCGCGTTCGGCAGCATGAGGAGCGCGGCTCCCGCCGCCATCACGACGGCTATAGAGACTGGCAGAATGGCCCATGCGGGAACGTGCCTGACGAGCAGCCTGCCCGCGTGCCTCAGCAGCATTCCGGATGAAACGAGAAGAGCCGCGGTCTCGACGATCACCGGAACGGCCCAGCCGCCGCCGGCGGCGAGGGAGACGCCCGCGGTCACGGCCATCGAAGCCAGCACCGTGGTGGTCCATCCGTCGGAGAGAAGCCTGGCGCTCAGGCTCCTCCGGTCGGGAAGCAGGAGCAGTAGCGTCTGCAGAACCACGACCAGGCCGTAGCCGGCCTGTGCATTGCGCTCGCCCAGGCCCTTCTCCACCACGAGCAGCGAGATGCATGCCACAGCCGCGGCAGCTGAAACGGCGGTTTTCCAGGATCTCCCAGATGGCGGCACATTACCTCCCGCATGCGGATGCGCGCATATTATCGAGCCAATCGTGCGGGTCAAGCCAGGTCGAACAGCCGGAGGACTCGATGATGATCAGTGGAAAGGACTACGAGGAGTTCCTGGGGCTGAGGCCCCTGAACGTCCAGATTGCCCTGCCGGGCAGCAGGTGCGCCCTCGTGAGCGGACGCGACATCGCGGCCGTCGCGAGGGAGTGGGGCGCGATAGTCATGGCGGCGAACATCAGGAATCCCCTGAGCGCTCTGGGCATCCTGCAGGCGGCCAGGGACGCCGATTCCTTCGTGATGCTGGAGCTCGCCAAGTCCGAGGCCAGATACTGCGGAGTGAACTTCGCCAACCTGCCGCGCTTCGCCGAGTGGTTCTCGGCCGGGCTGTGCGACGGAGTCGTTTTCGCCCTCCACATGGACCACTATGCCGTGAAGTCCGCAGCCGACAGGGATGAGGCGCTCTCCTCCATTCCCGACGCGATAAGGATGGGATGGACGTCCGTCGCGATCGACGCCTCGCATAATCCTGACTACAGGAACCTCATGTTCACACGCGACGTGGCCCTCTGCATACCTCCCTTCACCGGCCTGGAGGTGGAGGTGGGCGAGATAAGGGGCTCGGGGGTTCTCTCCACCGTGGAGGAGGCTTCCTACTTCATCGGCGGGCTCAACAGCTGGGGCGTCTTCCCTGACTTCCTGGCCATCTCCAACGGCTCGAAGCACGGAACCTACGACGCCTCCGCAGGGGAGAGCGAGGGCATAGACCTCGAGCGGACCAGGGAGATAGCCGAAGCCATCTCCCCTTACGAATGCGTGATCGCCCAGCACGGCATCAGCGGAACTCCGCTCGACAAGGTCGGCCGCTTCAGGCAGTACGGGATCCACAAGGGCAACGTGGGCACCCTCTGGCAGAACATCGTCTTCGGACTGGAGATGGACCCGGCCAGCGGCAACGCCGCCATAGAGAACGGCTCCTACGTGAAGAGGACGGACAGGGGTGTGCCCCCCGACCTCTGGGCCGACATGGTCGCCTACGCCGATTCCAGGGGCTGGTCCAGGTCGTCCGGGGACTACAAGAACCTGAACCTGCCGTTCCACCACCGGATCATGTCACTTCCGCAGTCCGTTCGCGACAGGATCGTCGAGGACACCAGGGAATGGGCCTCCAGGTTCTTCGATGCGTTCAACAGCCGGGGAACCGGTACAGCGGTGATCGAGCGCATCCTCTCCATGGGTGACCACAACGCCTCCCCCGTGAGGAGGGTGATCGCCGACAGGAGCCTGTTCGGTCCCGCAGAAGCCCCGGACGCCCGGGGCGGTGCGGGAAGCGACGGCAGGGACTACTCGGACTAGCCTTGGCCGAGGGGCACCTCCTCCGTTCTGTGCGGCTCCTCGATCCGGTGTCGGGCACAGATGCCGTCATGGACATCTCGATCGAAGAAGGGATTCTGGATCTGCAGCCGGCGGGCTCCCCGCTCCGGAGCGGTCTCCGCGAGATCGCCTGTGACGGCCTCTGGGCCTTTCCAGGGCTCGTTGACATGCATGTCCACCTCAGGCATCCCGGCGACGGATCCGCCGAGACCATGGAGTCAGGCCTGAAGGCGGCAGTTGCAGGCGGCATCACTGCGGTGGCCGCCATGCCCAACACCAGTCCGCCGGTCGACTCTCCGGAGGCGGTGAGGGATATCCTGCGGAGAGCCGAATCCCTGGGCCTCGCCGAGGTTCTTCCGGTCGCATGCGTGACCAGGGGGCGTGCGGGCCGGGAGCTCTGCGACCTCGAGGCGCTGTCGGCGGCGGGGGCGGCGGCCTTCTCGGACGACGGGTCCCCGGTCCGAGATTCGGACCTCCTCTCGGAAGCCCTTTCGCTCGCGAACGAACTCGGGCTGACCGTGATAGAGCACCCCGAGAACGAGGCTCTGTCGGCCGGGGGCTCGGTGGACTGCAGCGTCGCCGGGGCCGCGGGCGCACGGGGCATCCCCGAGGAGTCCGAGGTCTCCGATGTCGAGCGGTGCATCGGTGTCCTGGGGCGCTGTGCGGGCCGTCTGCATCTGACCCACCTCTCCTCTCCGGATTCGGTAGCGGCCGTCGTGAAGGCCCGCAGGAGCGGGCTGAAGGTCACATGCGACGTCACCCCCCATCACATCGCCCTGGATTCCTCGGCCGTCCTCCGGCTCGGCCCCCTGGCCAAGATGAACCCTCCGCTCCGCCGCGCCGAATCCAGAGAGCGGCTCGTGGCCGCGGTCGGCGGAGGCATGGTCGACGCCGTCGCAAGCGATCACGCCCCGCACCCGGCGTCGAAGAAGCTGCCGCCGCTGGCATCGGCGGCATTCGTGGTCACAGGGCTCGAGACCATGCTGCCCCTGGCCCTGGAGATCCTCGTGAATCAGGCTGGCATGTCCCCCCTGTCGATCCTCGGCCTTCTGACCTCGGGACCTGCCGCAGCCCTGGGGCTTCCCGCCAGGTCCGTTTCGAGCGGCCGACCGGCCGACCTGGCGCTGTTCGATCCCTCCTTCGAATGGACTCCGAGAAAGGCCGGGACTTTCTCGCTCTCCTCGAACAGCCCCTTCATGGACAGGAAGCTCCACGGGCGCGTGAAGGCCGTATGGCGGCGCAGGCCGGTCTTCATTGACGGGGTCTTTCCGTGACGGCCCGCTTCCTGCTCCCTGCGCTTGCGCTGGCATGCGGCTGTGCGTACTTCAACACCTTCTACAACGCGAGGGAGAGATACGAGGAGGCCGAAGCCCTGGCCGCGGCCTCTCCGGAGAACCCGTCGCCGCAGGAGGCGGAGCTCCTCGAGAAGGCGATCGAGGGGGCGGGCAAGGTGCTGTCGTTCCATCCCGGCAGCAGATGGGCCGACGACGCCCAGCTCCTGATCGGCGACGCGCTTCTCCTTCTCGGGAGGAGATCCCTGACGGGAAGCGGAACCTCGAGCTTCCAGGAGGCGATGAAGGCCTATGCTTCCGTCATGCTGATGACCGACGACGAGGAGATCATGGACAGGGCTTCGCTGGGGATGGGGCGGGCCGCCATGCAGCTCTCGAGATGGCAGGACGCGGCAGCCGTCCTCGAGAACGTGTCTGACCGCGACAGGAGGCTCCGCATCGAGGCCCGGCTGCTCCTCTCGCGGTCGCTGAGACTCGACGGCAGGCCGGCCGAAGCGCTCGCCGCGCTGGATTCACTCCTCCTCTCCAGGATGAGCGACAGCCTGCACGGAGAGGTCCTCATTGAGCGGAGCATGGCGCTGCTCGACTGCGGCCTGCCCGACAGCGCGGCCCGGGTGGCCGCCGCCGCCGCGGAACTCTTCCGCAGGGGGGACGGCTTCTACAGGGCGCTCGTCTCGTCGGCCGAGGCGCTGATCGAGGCCGGCAGACCCGGCGAGGCCGCCGGAGCGCTCACTCCTCTGCTGGCGTCATACAGGTCCGACCTCGAGCTTGCCAGGATCTCCCTTCTGCAGGGCAGGGCCCAGGAGCTCGCGGGCGATACCGGCGGCGCGAGTTCATCCTACAGGGATGCGGCCGATCTCGACGGGTCCAGGGAGGTCGGCGCGGAAGCCCTCTACAGGCGCGCTCTGCTCCTGGAGTCGTCCGGCGATCTCGACGGCTCGATCGAAGATCTCCGAGAGCTGGCGGAAAGGCCGGGGGAGTACCTCTGGATACGGCTCGCGGCGGAAAGGCTGGCCGACCTGGAGCTACTGGCCGCTTACACCGACAGCCTGTCGTCGCAGGGTTCCGGAAACCTCGACAGATTCCTCCTCCTCGCGGCCGAGAAGAGGCTGGATCTCTACGGAGCCGACAGCCTGGCGCTGTCCCATATCAGGTTTCTGTCGGCATCGAGCGCGCCGAGAATACGGGCGATGGCCATGGTTCTGCTCTCCGGTCTGCCCGGCGTCTCTCCCGACAGCTCACGCGCCCTCCTCCTGGAAGCCCGCGCCCTCTCCGATTCCGGCGATCTCGCGACGAGGATAGAGGAGGAGCTCGGGCTTCCCCGGGGTCCCGGCTGGGCGGCTCGACCGTCGGTGGTGCTCGGCGCGGCGTGGGATATGATCGATTCCGGGCTCTTCGCCGAGGCATGGGAATCACTCTCGCGAACCCTCTCCGGAGGCTGGAGCGAGGACGCGAGGCCCGCGCTCCTCTGGGCGGCGGCCGCGGCTGCCGAGGGTGCGGGCATGGAGGACGACCTGGTCGAGGATTGCTTCGAAGAACTCGTGCGGAGGTTCCCCGGGACTGAGGAGGGGCGTGCGGCGTCTGCGAGGCTCGGAGGCTCCGGCTCCGGGGACGGCGGAGGCGGGGGTGAATGACTGACTGCGACGCTTCCGTGAAAGCCGTCGAACAGGTCGGGCCGGGGATCTTCCGGATCGTACTCCTGGCCCCGGGGACGGCCCGGGAGAGCCTCCCGGGGCAGTTCCTCATGATCGAAGCCTCCCCCGGGCCGTTCCCGCTTCTGAGGAGGCCGTTCACCGTCAGCTCCGCCGATCGGGCAGGAGGAACGCTGGAGTTGCTCTTCCGCGTGACGGGCGGAGGCACGGGTGCGCTCTCCCGGCTCTCCAGAGGAGACAGTGTCAGGGTACTCGGCCCCCTCGGGAGGGGCTGGCCTGTCTCGGACGGTCGCTGGCTGCTCGTCGGCGGCGGCATGGGCGCAGCCGGATTCCCGTTTCTGGCATCCAGGCTCGGCCCTCACGACATCCTGCTGGGCGCGGGGAACGCCGCTTCGCTGGCCTGGACCCCTCCGGGCGCCCTCCTGGCCACCGAGGACGGCAGCGCCGGGACGAAGGGGCTGGTGACTTGTCTGCTGGACCGCATAGACCCGTTCTCGTACGAGCGGATAGCGGTCTGCGGGCCTGTGGCGATGATGAGAGCAGTTGTCGCCGCCCTGCCGCCCGGAGTGCGCGCCTCGACGCTCGTGTCGCTCGAGAGCCGCATGGCCTGCGGATGGGGCGTATGCGGAGGATGCGCCGTGCCTGCTTCTGGAGGCGGATTCCTTAGGTGCTGTGCCGACGGCCCCGTCTTCGAGGCTTCGGAACTGGACTGGGACAGGATCGAGGAGGCCGCGCCGTGAAACCGGAACTCCTCCCGGTGATAGGGCCGGCCCGCTTCCGGAGTCCCATACTGCTCGCGTCGGGCACATGCGGCTACGGCCTGGAGATTCTCGAGGCCGGAGCTCTGGAGGGGGCGGGGGGGCTGGTCACCAAGGCGACCACCCTCGAGCCCAGGGAGGGGAACAGGCCGCCCAGGATAGCCGAGACCGAGTACGGGCTGCTGAACTCGATCGGACTCGCCAACCCGGGGGTCGAGGCCGTCATCGAGAAAGTGCTGCCCCGCCTCGAGGGCTTCCCGTGCCCCGTCATCGTGAACGTCGCCGGCGACACGGCCGGGGAGTTCGCGGAGGTCGTCTCCCGCCTCGAGTCCTCCGGGGTGCATTGCGGCTACGAGCTGAACGTCTCCTGCCCGAACGTGGAGAACGGAGGCATGGCCTTCGGCGTTCTCCCCCGCCTGGTGGAGGAGATCACCAGGCTGGCGAGGAGCAGGACCGCCAGGCTGCTGTCGGTGAAGCTCACCCCCAACGGCGGGGACATTCTCGAGGCGGCCGCGGCGGCGGAGGCGGGCGGCGCTGACGCGGTCACGGTGTGCAACACCTTTCTCGGAATGAAGATCGACTGGAGGACGGGAACGGCGGCCCTTTCTAGGGGAACCGGCGGATACAGCTCTCCAGCCCTCCTCCCCCTTGTCGTGGCAAGGGTCTGGCAGGTCTCGCGGAGAGTGGGGATTCCGGTGATCGCCTCCGGCGGAGCCTGGACCGCCGAGGCAGTGCTGGAACTCATGTCTGCCGGCGCCCGCGCGGTTCAGGTGGGCACCCGTGTGCTCCGGGATCCCTTCGCCCCGGCCCGGATCCACGCCAAGCTCCTGGAGCTGGTTTCGGAATGAGGCGCCTTTCCGGGACGGCGCTCTCCGCCTTCGTCCTTCTCGCCACGGGATGTCTTGCGCCCAGGCCGGTCTACAGGGCCGGGCCTTCCGTGACGAGGCTCCTGGGGGGCTTCGAGCAGAGGGGCGTCGCGTCCTTCTACGGGACAGGCTTCCAGGGAAGGCTGACCGCGAGCGGAGAGGTGTTCGACATGAACGACATGACCTGTGCCCACAGGACTCTGCCCTTCGGGACGATACTCCGGGTCGAGAACCTTGGAAACGGCAGGGAGGCCACCGTGAGGGTGAACGACCGCGGGCCCTTCGTGGGCGGGAGGATCATCGATCTCTCGCGCGGGGCGGCGGAACGGCTGGGGATGCTGGAGAGCGGAACCGCGGAGGTCCTGCTCAGAGTCGTGGGGGTCGAGGATGACTCGTGAAGGAGCGAGGCTGTTCGTCGCGCTTACGAGCGAATCCGGGGGAGACGCCGCGGCCCTTGCCGCGCCTCTCAGGGGGCTGCCGCTCGGCATCAAGATAGGTCTCGAACTCTTCACACGGTTCGGCCCCCGCCTGGTATGCGACATGGTGGAGACCGGCTTCGAGGTGTTCCTCGACCTGAAGTTCCACGACATCCCCCACACCGTCGCCGGCGCAGTCCGCTCGGCGTGCTCGCTCGGCCCGTCCATCGTGAACGTCCATGCCTCG
>JAAYTY010000131.1 GCA_012523605.1 Candidatus Fermentibacterota bacterium | reverse complement strand
CTCTGCTGGCCCGAAGTTCAGTCCCGCGACGGCGGACTGTATCGTAGGGACCAGGCTCGAGAGTTCGCCCGGGGCGTTCACCACGACACCGGTCACCGCGCCGCTGGGCGTGATGTTGAAGGATATCTGAACGGTTCCGCCAGCGGCGGGGTTGGTTCTCAGGAGGCTTTCGTACGCAGTCTGTATCCTCATCTTGATCACGTTTATGCGTCTGCGAATGTCCGTCATGTTGCGCTGGCCTAGATCGAGGGCCTCGCCCGATGCCGTCGCGCTGAAGCTTACCGAAGCCGCCCTGTGAACCGCCTCGATGTCGCTCTGAGAGACCGTCTCCGCCGTGCCGACGACTCCCCCGCCTGCAGGAACGAGAGCGCCGATTCCCCCGGAGCCCCCTCCGCCGGCACCGGCGATGAGGGCCTGTCCGCTCTGACCCGACGCCAGACCCAGACCCGAAGAGGCTGCCGCCTGCAGGTCGCCTATGAAGCCGGCTCCTCCTCCCACACCCTGTGTTCCGTATGCCGCGAAACCGATGTCCTGAAGGACGCCCTGGCCCGCGGCGGCGCCTGCGGCGACTCCTGCAGGACCCTCGCCGCCTCCGCCGGGCGCCCCGCCGCCCGGGCCGCCTACGGTACCTATCTGCTCGCCTATCTCCGATTCGGAGATGATCTCCTCGCCCATGCCCTCCATCTGGGGGGTGTTCTGGGCCAGGCTGGCCACACGGGCTGTGGGCGCCCGCCTCAGGATCTGGGCCTTCGTCTCGAAGTGGACGGTCACGAGCCTGTCGAATGCGGCTCCGAGCACCAGGGCTGCGAAAAGCACGATGCCCATTGCGAACTGAAGTATGTTCTTCTCGGTACCCGAACCCTTCAGCGCGATTGCGTCATGCGGCCTGGACGCGAACTCGCTCCATTCGTAACGGGATGGAACGAAGGGCTTCTTTTCGGGCTCCCTGGGCTTCTCGACAACCTTGGCTGGAGCCGGGGGCATGGCGAAACCGAAGAAGATCTCCGTCTCTCCGACGGTGAACACGCCTGAAACGTTCTTGTCGAGCGTCCAGACGTACGGCTCGCCGGGTTTCTCCTGCCTCATGAGATTCCGCTCGATCAGGGTGCCGAACGGAATGATGCTGCCTTTGACTTCCACCCCGCCTTTGATTTCGGGGAGGAGCTTCATGACGTATTTCCCGCCCTGGGGTTCCAGCAGGGTGTGAATTCTGGGCAGGCCGGCGCCCTTCACGCACACGGTGTTGTATTCGGCCTCGCCTATGGTCATGATCCCGGCGTTGGGATAGACCTCCTGGCGCGGCATGCCTGGCCTTTCCAAAAGCAGTTTCAGGACCCTGGGGTCCTCCTTCTCCGCCTCGGCAGGAGCGGCTGCCGCCTTTTCGGGTTCCTTGCGCGCGGGTTTTTCGGGTTCCTTCCTCGCAGGCGGGGAAATGAAGCCGAAGTGGATGACGTAGGCGCCGGCGATGACCTGTCCCTGGTCTCCATACTTTATGTTGATCTGGTAGAGCCCCTGCTCGTCCCTCGGAAAGATGCCGAGATCCCTGAGATCGGCGAAATTCAGCCTTGTGCCGTCGGTAGAGGTGACGAGCGCGTTCATCCCCTCCGCCAGCCTGAGGGTCCAGAAATCCCTGTCGGCACCGGGGGTGATGAGCGCGAGACTCTCGGGAAGCCCTTCGCCATCGACGACGATGCTGTTGTTGTAGCCCGTTCCCAGCCTTACCGGATCCCGGCCGGGGATGAGCTTGTTCACTATCTTGCCGTCGTGCATCACAGCGACGGCAAGGACCTTCCTTTCGGCCGGCGCTCCTCCTGCCGGAACCTGGTCGCTCATGCCTCGGCCCTGCCTTCGTGCTTGATCACTTCCAGGTTCTGTGTCGCGAACCCAGCCTCAGAGCAGCTCGACATGACCCTCTGGAGGAGGATCGCGGGTATCGCGACATCTCCCTGGATGTTGATCTTCATGTCCTCCTCCTCGATGGTACCCCGCAGGCGTCGCGTGTATTCCATGTGGTCTCTGAGCCTGGTCACCAGCTCGGGTATGGAGTTGCCGGTGGCGAGGAGCTGGGGGGTCACCTGGACGATCGGATCGCCGTCCACGACCACGACCTGGTTGTTGATCTGGATCTCGAGCTTGAGGTCGACGGGCGTGTCGGATTTCGACTTCGGGAGGGTCAGGGCGTCGCTGATGGTTACGATCTGTCCGTCGGCGCTGTAGGACATGAGGAGGAAGACGACAAGGATGGTGAACATGTCGATCATCGAGGTCATCTGGACTTCCACCTTCCTGCCCTTGTTCCTCACGAAGGCCTTGGACTTGTTGTGGCCCAGGAGGAGCGGCAGGTGCCTCTTGGTGGGGGCGCTCATATGTCATCTCCCCATGGCGGCGTTCGTCGCGTTCCTGACCGCCGCGCTGGGCGCCACCTGGAGGCCCGGCTGGTCGAATCCGGCCTCGGCGCAGGCGTCGATGGCGCTTATGATGTTGTCGTATCTCGTCCGCTCGACGGTGAGTATGGTCACCTTGTGGAATTCGATCTGCGGATATGCCTCGCTCAGGAGCCTGTGGACCTCCGCGGCTCTGGTTCTGAGCGAGTCGAAGTCGAACGTGATCACCTCCTCGCCGTTCACGACCTGGCTCACGGCATAGCATACGTGGGCGGTTCCGGCTACCGTACCGATGAACATCTCCTCGTCCGTCATGATCACCTTTGGCTGCAGCCTGTCCTCCTCCGACCGCGCCAGGTTCGCGACGGCTCCGGCTCCGGCCGATCCTATGCCCTCGGTCTGAGCCATGGTGATCACGGTGATCTGGAGGAACGAAGCCGACAGCAGGAGGAAGGGGATGATGCAGCAGAACAGGTTCATCACAGGCAGGAGGTCTATGGACTCCGTCTTCCTCAGCCTGTGGCTCCTGCCGCTTGCAGCCTTAGCCATCAGCCTTCCTTCCTGGCCTGGGCAAGCATGTTGATAACCATGACCGAGTACCTGTCGATGTCGTCGACGAGCTGATCCGACTTGTTGGAGAGGAACGAGTGAATGATGAGGGTCGGGATAGCTACGATCAGCCCGAAGGCCGTCGTGTTCATTGCAACCGCGATGCCGTTGGCGAGGATCCTGCCCTTCGTCTCGGGGTCGGCGACTGAAACCGCGCCGAACGCCTGTATCAGTCCGAAGATAGTCCCGAGCAGACCGGTCATCGTCGCGACGTTCGCGATGACCGCGAGGTAGGAGAGCCGGGCGTTGAGGCGGGGCAGTTCGGCCAGTGCCATCTCGTCAACGGCGTTCTGTATGTCCCTCTCGGTCCCCCTGTAGTTTCTGAGGGCCGCCTCGATGATCCGGGCCAGGGGCGCATCGTGCTCGGCCGAAGTCGCAATGGCGCCCTCGATGGAACCCTTTCGAACGAGGTCGGCCACGCGTGCCATGAAATCCTCTGGACGGATGTTCGCCTGGAAGTAGAGGAAGACGAACCTCTCGACCGATATGGCAAGCCCTATCGCGAGGAAGAGCAGGATGGGCCACATGGCGATTCCGCCTTCGCGGAAGAAACGGGCTATTTCGGAGAGGAGCCCGGGGCGTCCGGCCAGATCGGCGGCGCCGCTGCTGTCGGCGGCGGCGGAATCGGCCGGCAGCGTGGAGTCCGCGAGCGTTGCGGCCGTATCCGGAGCTGCCGTGGTGTCGGCAGCCAGAGTGCTGTCCGCAGTCGAATCGGCTGCGGCAATCGAATCGGCGGGCTGGGCGCCGGACACTCCGCACACGGTCAGACACATCACGATCAGCATCGCCAACAGGAAGCGCGGCATCAGGAGCTCCTCTCGATCAGGGCGGACCCGTCAGATGCCGACGAGGTCCAGGACAAGGTTTCCCGCGAGGCCCAGTCCGGCCATCACACCGAAGGTCAGACCCTGCTCCTCGTCACCGTCAGCATACATGAATGCAGAATATCCCCCGAGAGCCGCCACGACGCCATACCTGACATACCAGGGCAGCATGGGCGTGCGCTGAGCCGCCCCCAGGAGAGGCTCGTCCGCGAAGGCTCCGGGGTAGATGGGACGCACGATATCCTCCAGGAAGCTTCTCTCCAGCAGTACATTGCTCAGGCTGGGAGAGCTCTTCAGTATCAGGAACATCGCCTGCGGAGTGCGGAGCTCGCCCTGAATGGTGATCTCTTCGAGGATGAGCCTTCCCTCTTCCATCCTGGCCTCCTGCGCGGCCGGGACCGAGGCGGCGAGCAAGGCGATCATAAGAGCGGTGAACGGGCGGCCCGCTCCGGGGAACCTGTCAGGAGGCACGGAGTCTCCTTTCCCCGCGGCCTCCTCCAACCAACGGGAAATGCAACACAGCCAACGGGATGCCCACTTCAGCGGGCTCGTTCCCGGCCTGTTCAGACTCTACACCTTCCGGCGCCGCCTGTCCAGAGTCGCCCTGCGGCGGTGTGACCGGCGGTTGGGGAGCAGGCTGCGTGGAGTCGGGCTGCGGAGCCTGATTGCCGCTCCAACCGGGCAGGTAGCCTATGGATGCGACCGTGCCCGGCGCCATGAGTTCCAGATGGTCGGCGGCCTTGAATACCCATTCATTGGATATGCCGGCCGAGACAGCCTTTTCAACCGCAGTCCGATAGACCTGAAGGGCCTTGCCCAGGTATGTCTCCATGACGGGGTAGAGCTGGTCGTAGAACGCCTGGACGCCGGCCTCGTCGAGCCCTTCCGGAGGCTCCATGTATCCGATTGCGTTAGCGAAATCCTCGAAGAGCTCTCCGGCACGAACGCAGGAAGCCATGAACCAGCGGTCGCTCAGATAGGTTACGGATTTGCTGTACCAATTCTCGGTGGCCTGCATGAGCTGAGTCTTCTGCTGGGCGGTCTGCACCGTGGCGGTGACAGCAGAGTAGTCCCTGAAGGACATCTCGCCCAGATAGAAGGCGGACATCGCGGGATAGTAGATGTCCCCCGCGCGGTACTGGTCGTATGTGGCTATGGAGCTGTTGAACATCTCCCGGGCCCTTGCGTATTCGTACCTCTGGTAGAGGTATTCGCCGTACTTGCCGTATACCAGGACCATCACCTCGGCGGTTCCGAGCCTGCCGGCGATGATCTCGTCGAAAACCTGAACCGCGAGATCCATGCGCCCGCCGTCTTCGTACGAGACGGCGGCGCTGTAGAGCGCGCTGCCCATGTCGGGCGAGTTGGGAAAGAGGTGATATGCGGAGAGGTAAGTATTGCCGGCGTCTATGAACCTGCCGGCCTCCCTTGCGAGGAATGCCGACCTCAGAAGACCCTGCGGAGCCAGCTCGCTCTGGGGATACCTGGCGGCGAGGGTGCTGAACACCCTCATTGCGTCTTCGATGGCGCCTGCTTTCGCATAGGTCTCGGCTGCATCGTAGAGGGAGATGGGCGCCACGGCGGCATCGGGATACTCGTTTGCGGACTGTTCGAAGCGCTTTGCGGCATCTACGAGGCTCTGCACATCCTGGGATTCCGCCAAGGAGGCGGCATCCCTGTAGGCGGCCTGGGCGGCCAGGAGGTCGAAGTCCTCCCCCAGGTCCTCGCCGGTTCTTGCAGCCGCATCGGAGGCCCTTCCGTACCATTCCTCGGCCTGTGCGTACATCTCCTCGGCCTCGAAGGCGGAGGCGATGAATCTTGCGGATCGGGCGACGTACTGCGAGTTCGGGTAGCTTTCGTAGAGCTTCTGATAGGCTGTCCTTGCGCCGGGATAGTCCCCGGCGTTGTAGGCATTGCCGGCGGTGACGAAGAGGAACTGGTCCACGTATTCGCCCTGCGGGAAGAGCGTCATATAGAGCGTTGTGGCTTCGAGCTGCTTCTGTCTGACGAGTGCGCTGTCGATTCCCGGGAGTTCGGTGTAGGCCGTGAAGTAGGATCCGCATGCGTTGATGCAGGCATCCTGCTGGCGCTGGCCCGACGTGCTGTCTCTCGCCACGGCGAGATAGGCGTCGCCTGCATCCATGAACCTCCCCAGCGCATAGTAGGCGTCGCCCAGGAAGAACCTGAAGTCATAACCCTGTCTGCTGTCCGGGTAGTCGTGCAGGAAAGTCTCGATCCGGGTCGCGAGCGACTGGTAGCTCTGCCTGCTCAGGACAGGGTCCTCCCTGCTCGCGACCGCCTGGGTGTGGTAGTACACGATCGCCTGTTCCAGAGAGGACTGGCGCAGGGAATCCACCGCTCCCATGGGCGCTCCCGACGAGGCTGCCCAGGCGCTTGCCGGGCCGTAGTTCTCTACAAGCTCCTCGCGCGCCTGCGTGGCGGTGAGAGGATCGCCCATCCCGTCATAGCATGCGGCTATGCTCGCCTGCAGGAAGGGAGCCCTGGGAGTGTCCGGAAACCGCTGGAGGAGGGCTTCATAGGCGTTTATCGCCTCGTTCCAGTAGCCCTGCTCCTCGTAGAATCCCCCCATCTGATCCAGGACCTGGAAGGTGACGCTGTCCCTGCCGAACCTGTCGAGGAACGCAGTGGCCAGCGAAACCGGAGGCCTGGAGCCCTGCTCCATGAAATCGTGCGCGATGTACTCGATGGACTCGTTCACCATCTGACCGCCGCGTCTCGGGATGTGCAGAGAGTCCATCAGATCGCTGTCTTCGATGAGATAGGCGAAAGTCGCAGCGGAACGCAGATAGTCGTTCAGCAGGTAGTGAGTCCATCCCAGCTTGTAGATGCCGAGCTGGAACAGGTCGGGATCGGCGGAAGGATGGTCGAGGATGCCGAGATAGTAGACCTTGGCGCTGTCGAACTGGAATCCATCGAAGTAGAAGTCTCCGGCCCTTATATAGGTCTCGGGGGCAAGAGGGCTGTTCGGATGTTCCTCCAGCAGCCTCCTGTAGGAGTTAACCGCTCCCCGGGGATCCCCCATCTTGTCCAGGCAGTATCCCAGGGAGTACAGGGCGACATCCTCGACCCCGCTTCCCGGATATGACCTGAGAACCCTCTGGTAGAGGTCTATGGACCGCGAGTAGTTCTCGAATACGTAACCCAGCGAATCGCCGGATGTGCCGGCGATCCGGTCGAGATACGCCGAGTTGTCGATATCGTAGTATAGCTGCGCGAGCCTTATGAGGACGTCCGCCGAGAACCTGCTCTCGGGAAAGTTGGACAGATACTCCTCGAAGAGCCCGGCACAGACCGCGGCCGAGTTGTTGATCCTGCTCTGCAGTTCGGAAGTTTCCCGCTGGCGCTGTGCTATGAGGTTCCGGGCCAGCGACGAGTCGCCTGCGGCATAAGCCGCTGCGACCTGTTCCTGATAGAGATATCCCAGATAGCTCAGAGAATCCCTCTGGAGTTCCCTCTCCATGAACTTCGCGATGGCAATCCCGTACTGCGTCTCCTGAACCCAGTCGTGTTCCTGGGTGATCCCGCTGCCGAACTTGGACGCCAGATCCTGCAGACTGAGCCGGATGCGCTGAACCTCCGTCTGGAGATCCTGGATCTGCCGTCTGTCGCTCTCGGAACCGCGGGTTTCGGCGAGTCTCTGGACCTCCTCGACGGACAGCGCGAGAGCATCCGTGCTGGCCCTGCTGTCGGATATGAGCCTGTTGAGCTCCCGGCTGAGTTCCCTGGTATCCACTTCGCCCGGCGGAAGCGAAGTGGCCGTTTCCATGGCGCTCAACTGCACGAACATCTGCCGAAGGCGGGCTTCCTCCTCCTCGATGATTTCGACCAGATCGAAGTTGCCGGAAGCGTAAGCCTCCTCCTTCATCTCCGCGAGGCCCGCCCTCAGCCTCTCGAGTCTCTCGCGCTCGGCCGCGTACTCGTCCCTGGTGCTCTGAGGTTCGAGGAGATAATCGTAGTAGTCGTCGCCGGACCCGTAGTCCCTCAGAAGCCTTTCGTAGCGCATCACGGCCAGGTCGAGATCCTCGGCGCCCAGGGCGCAGTTGGCCATCGCGAGTTCGAACTCGGACCTCATCTCGCTGGACGGTACCTCTTCGACCACGCGCTCGGCCAGGTTGTAGGCCTCCTGGTAGCGCTCCGCCCGCATGAAGACCCAGACCTTGCCCAGCATTGCGATGTCGTAGTAGGGACTGAACGGGGATATGTCGTCATAGAGGTCATGAGCGCTCTCGAAGTCACCCTCGTCGACATATATCTGGGCAAGGGCGATACGGGCCCTGTCGGCCAGGTTCATCCCCTCCCTGGTCGGATTGGTGTCTTCCAGAATGCCGTTCAACGCGCTCTTTGCCGATGCCATGTCGCCCTCTTCGACGTAGATCACCGCAAGGAGGTAGCCCGAGAGGTCAAAGAAGTCGCTGGATCGGGAGATCCGGGCCAGGAGCGCCCGGGCTTCGGGGAACCTTCCGATGTTGTGGTATGAGAGCGCGGCGACAACCACGGCGAGGTCCATCTGAGGAAATGCCGGATTGCGGAGATTGAGCTCATCGAAGCAGGCCAGAGCCTTCTCGAAATCCTGAAGCTCGAAGTACACGAGCTCGAGCCTGAAGAGCGCGTCGTCATGGTACTCGCTCTCCGGAAAGTTCGTGACGACCGCCTCGAAAGCTTCTTTCGCCCATACGATGGAACCCGCGAGATAGAGCTCCTCGCCCAGACGGAATGCGCTCTCCGCACTCGAAACTGTGGCGTATTCCCTGCGTAGATCCACCAGCTCGGTTTCGAGGCGCTGGAGCCGGCTCTCCTCCCTGGCGATCTGGTCCTCGAGATTAGCCAGTTCCTGCCTGGCTTCGCGCAGCAGGGTCTCGATGTCGGGCTCAGGCGACGGCTGAGCCGCTGCAAACCCGGCCAGAACGGCGGCTAGAATGACGGCTGATATAAGCCGCGGAGTGCTCATGTCCGACTATTCACGCCCTTCGAGGAGGTCGCGCAATTGCTGTAGCTCGGCTTCGGCCGCCCTCCTGCGCGCTTCGAGCTCCTCCAGACGCTGCCTTGCCCTCTCGATCCTGGCCTGCTCCCTCTCGAGTTCCATCCGCCTGGCGCCGATGATCGGTCCGAAGCGCGACTCCAGAGCCAGGCTGAACTTCGAGTTCTGCATGACGTCGGTTTCTCCCTGGTTCTCGGGGGGGAAGACCGCCTGCTCGAACTCCGCCCAGGCCATCTGAACCGTGAAGAGCCGGCTGAGCCTGTACGATGCACCCAGGTTCAGATCCCTGCCGTACTGCTCGAAGAGGATCGTAAGGGCATCGCTGGTTCTGAACGCCACCGAGCCGAACAGCCCGTGGGCCCACTGGCTGCCGACCCCCAGTGCGCCGTTCTTTATGACACCGACGAACCTGCCTGTCCCAATCCCCAGGCTCACCGTGGCGGGGATCCCGAGAAGATAGCTCATATCCTTCGATACGACGCCGTAGACCGAGAAGTTCTGTGAGTGAGGGTACTGGTACATCTCGCCGTTCTCGTCTGTGAAGCAGTCGATGTACTTCTCCCCCGAGATGTTCTCTATGCCGATGGCGAATGCGGGGACCTGTATGCCCTCGCTCAGAACCGCGAACTTGGCCGTTCCTGCGACGCCTCCGTCGCCGAGATAGGATACCCCCAGCTGGCAGTACCTGAAGAGGCCTACATCGACGTGACCCGTGATCATCATCTCGCTGTCGTCGCCGCCAGAGAGATCAGCCACGGTATAGGCAGAGCCGGCTATTCCGGCCTCGATCTCGGTATGAGCCAGGATATACGCATCCGGCGAGTCGAGCACTCCCGACCTGCTGAAAGGCAGAGATCCCGCCGAAGCGACAAAAGAGATTCCCAGAACTAATGCCGGCGCGTTTCTCATGAGAAAAGCCTCCATGGAATGCCCGGATAGTCCGACACACCGCATACAACACTGTATCTTAATATTCGGTTGCCGGGACCTTCGGTCAACGATGCAGAGAGGCTTTTTGATTGACCAGAAGCTGTTGCAGGCAATAGATTAGTCGGCATGAAGGGGCTGATTCCCAGGAGGCTGCCTTGTTTCTCCCGCTCGTTCATCTCTCTCTCCTATGCTCCATCAACTCCGCTCCTCTCTGGGAGGTTCCGGCAGGCGCCCCCGCCAGAGGCGCCCCGCTCCTGGTCGAGACATCGGGGGGAATGTCCATACTGCTCCCGCTCGGTGACAGAGGGCTCGCGGGATTCGACGGACACGGAGAGCCTCTTCCGGGATTCCCCGTCTCCACCGTGGAGGGCGTGAGCTTCAGACCGGCCGGTTTCGTGTCCTCGTCCGGCAGAAGCCTCGCCGCCTACGTAGACGATGCCGGAGGAGCGCACCTGGTGGATCTGTCGGGGGCCGAACAGCCGGGCTGGCCCGTCAGCCTGGGGATCAACCCGGTAACGGGAGTGACGGCTCTCGACCTCGATCTCGACGGCTCCATGGAGATCGCGGTGGGTACAGCCGATTCGAAGATACACCTTCTGGACGAGACCGGCGCCGAGATGCCCGGCTGGCCCGTATCTCCCGGAGCCCGGCTGGAATGGCAGCCTGCCCAGGTGTCCATGGGGGGCGGCGAGTCTGGAGCCATGGTCTGCCTGATGGGCAACGCGCAGGCGACTCTGCTCGACATGACCGGCAGGACCCTTCCGGGCTGGCCGGTCAGCCCCGGCTTCGCGTTCGCGACTCCAGCGGTGTGCGCCGACATTGATTCGGACGGTCTCTCGGACATCATCTTCGCCACACGCGACCGCAGGCTCCATGCCTTCGGGACACGGGGCTTCGAGATCAGGGGCTGGCCCGTCCTGACCGATGCAAGAGCCGTTGGAGGAGGGCTCGCCGTCGGGCCCGCAGGCGCGGCCGGCGGTCTCCCGTCGGTTGCCGTGGCATGCGAGGACAGCCTGGTTTATCTGTTCGACCACGACGGTTCGCTCGCCGGCGCCTGGCGTTGGCCGAACCGAGTTGATGCCCTTCCGACCAGTCCCATCATGGCCTGCGCCTCGACGGGCGTGGCGGTGATGGCCGCCGCCGATGACGGTACGGTTCATGCCTGGGATGCGGAAGGCAGGTACATCGAATCCATGGAGGCGATGCACGGAGAGGGGGTGCAGTACGCCCCCGCCGTCGGCGACATAGACGGAGACGGAAGGATCGAGCTCGTAGCAGCCGGAAGGACCGGCCTGGTCGCGGCCTGGAGACTCCCCTCCACGGAAGAGGGGCCGTGGCCCCAGCAGCTTTCGGACTCGAGGAACACCGGCAGCTATGGTCTCTGCTTCCTTTCCTCCGCCCAGATCGAGAATCTCACTGGCGAGTTCACCGGCGACGTCGAAGTAGGCTACAGAATCGTCGGCGGGACCGCCTCGGGCGTATCGCTCGCCTACTCCACCGATGCCGGATACTCCTGGAAGTCGGCATCGAGCTTCGAGGACCTCGGCGGAAGGCTCATCTGGCATTCGCGGGAAGATATCGGCAGCTCGGACGAGACGGACTGTTTGCTCAGGGTAACGCCTCTCGGCGGGTCCGGAGCCGGGATAGCGGGCATTTCGACCATCTTCCACGTCGACAACAACGAGCCCCCGGTCATCTACCTCTCTCCGCCCGGTCAGATGCCCGGAGGCGTCTTCGCGATAACGTATGCCGTTGACGACCCCGAGGCCGACACGATCCAGCTCCAGGCCCAGTTCAGCAGGGACGGCGGAGCCTCCTGGCAGACCGCGCATCTCGAGGGCAGCACCATCTTCATAGAGCCGTGGCTCTACGGCTCGCCGGTGACCTGGGACTACAGGTCGGACACCGGCATGGACGATCCCGACAGCCTGCTCTTCAGGATGCGGGCCGCCGACGAGGATCCAGGCCCATGGTCCGTGCTCCAGGGAACCTCCGTGGCAACCGGCCGGTCGCAGTCCGGACAGGTGGTGGCCCCGGTCTCGGAGGTGTCGGGCGGGGTCCGACTGTGGGTCCGGCCTGCGGAAGTCCTCCAGGAAGATCCGGGGTTCGAATACGAGTTCTCTCTCGACGGAGGGACAACCTGGTCGCCCGCCACCATCTCTCCCGCGGAAGGTGGCGTCGGCGTCCCCGGCCAGTTCGATGTCGTCTGGGAATCCTCGGTGGACGCTCCGGGGGTGGACACCAGACAGGCCCGCGTAAGGGCGCTGGATCCCTCGGGAACCCTGGAGGCGGTGCCGGTTCCGTCCGCGCCCTTCCATCTCGACAACAACGCCGCCCCTTCCGTGTCGATTCTCTCTCCGGGAAGGTATTCGGTCTTCGAGGGGCTCGTGCCGGTGAGATTCCTGATCTCGGATCCGGAGGGGGACGAAGTGACTGTCCTCGTCCAGTACAGGATGCCCGGCGATACATCGTGGATCACCGCATCGGGGGTGCTGGCCAACGGCCCGTTCGGCCCCGCGCAGTACTCGGGAACGCTCGAGTGGAACAGCTCCGCCGATCTCCCTGGCGGAGTGCAGGCGGAGATCGAACTCCGCCTGGTTGCAGTGGACTCCGACAGCGCCTCCTCGCCGCTCGCAGGGCCGATAGCGCTGAACAACCGGACCCTGCCATTCACGGTGCAGGCGTCACTGGCTGAGAACGATGCATCCAGGGGGGTGGCGACCGTGCGCTTCGAGCTATCCGATCCGGAGAACCGGCCGCTGTCTCTTGCCGCTTCGTGGAGCGGCGACGGCGGGAGAACCTGGAGGGCGGCCTCCGTCTCCGGCGACGTGACAGGCATCACGGGCCCTGCGTATCTGGGGCGGATCGAGTGGGATTACGTTCTGGACGCAGGCTCGGAGCCGGCCAGGCTCCTGTTCAGGCTGACCCCCGTCTCCGGCGGGGTCTCGGGCTTTCCCCGGACGCTGGAGCTTCAGACCGGAAACTGACTTCCAGCAGCCTGGAAGTCGGACTTGCCTCCGGCCATCGCCATCGTCAGCGGAGCCCTGCCACGCGCCGCCTCCAGCATGCCACCGGCGAGCGCCCGTATCTCCCATTGAGCGTGAATGTCGCACCTCAGCCGCGTGAAGTGGTAGAGCTCCCTTGCGTTCATCCGCACCATCACCCGCCGTCTCGCGGCGTTCAGCATGGCATATCCCTTCGCCGCGGGCTCGAGGAGTTCAGCCATTCGTTCGGAAAGTTCTCCGGCCTCGTCCATGATCCCGCGCAGCCTCCCCGATTCGAATCCGGGCGGAATCGAGAGGCCGAGGCCGGGCTCGTAGCGTCCCGGCAGGATGGTCGCCATCCTGTGCCGCTTGAGTTGAGCGAAGGCCGACGCGGAGAGGGTTACGAGAAACGAGAAGGAGGCCAGCTCCCAGGGTCTGGGAACCTGGTCGTGGGGGCCGATCCCCTCGAGCGCGGATGCGAACAACCTTCGCTTCTCAGCCTGATCCAGACCGTTCCAGGCCTTTTCCGAAGCAGGCGGCGGGCAGCCGGTCTCCAGGGCCAGCAGGTATGTTCCTACGGCGGAATCGTCGTCTCCCGCGACCAGCAGGACAGGGGGGCTCCCTTCTCCCGATGCGGGAACCGTCATCGCGGCGATGTCCATGGCCGTGGGCCGGAGATGGCGGAACAGCGACGGAGCCGCTGGGGCAACCGCCTTCAGCAGCTCCTCCCCCAGCCTCCTCGCCTCTTCGACGGGCGCCGCCCTGAGCCTTCGCGTCATGTGCTCCAGCTCCCGGGCATTCGCGGTCATTCCCATCTGGCAGGTCGTGCAGAGAGGAAGGACGTACCTCGCGTCCTCCCTGCATCTCTCCTCGCCGAGGCCGGATTCGGCGGCCAGGCCGAGCGCCTCCCCGTACAGTTCGAACAACCTGCCGACAGAATCCTCGAAGCGCTTCCGCGAACCCACAGACACCTCTGCGGGCACAATGAAGTCCTGTCCGAGCCTGATGTAGCGCTGGGACTTCTCGGTGAAGCTCGCAAGCCGGAACGATTGCAGGTATTCGGCGCCCAGCCTGGAGAGCCCGGTGACATCGAGGTTGAACACGGCGTGCTCGGCGATCGAGGAATGCCCGTATTCGAACACTATCCTCCTGTTCGATCTCCGAGCCTTCTCCAGTTCGGCGGCCGACTCGGCGCGGAGCTCGCAGGCAGGCCGGGGATCCCTGCTTATCCTCGCATAGGCGGCGGGTATGGTCTCGGGACCGCCGGAGGGGTGATCGACATCCCTCGTGACCCCGGCGAGCCTCACCTCCAGCATCGGCCTCCTTCACTCCCTTCCCCGCCCCCGCAGGCCATGAGTCTCACCGCTTCGGCGAGGGGATGTTCGTATGGAAGCCTCTCCATCAGCAGACTGCGCAGGGCGGCGGAACGCGTCCCCGGGGGTTCGGCCAGGCATCTCCTCACGATGGAAAGAAGCCTCGCGGTGTCGCGCACCTGGGGCGCCAGCTCGAGGCCTCCATCGGTGCCCGAAAGGAGTTCCAGAAGCTCCTCCAGATGCGTATGCATCTCATCGAGCCTGGCGGCGCAGTCTCCGGGTTCGGCATCGCCGACGGCCGACGACAGGATCGAGATGGCTTCCCGGCCGGCCTCCCCGCACTCCCAGGGGTTCCAGTGAAGGCCCTTCAGCAGGTTCAGCCCGGGGCATTCGACAGGAGACGGAGGGGGTTCGGCCCCAGCGGCGGAAACAAGAGCCCTGACCTGCTCCCATGCCGCGCGGAACCTCCCCGACGGGTTCAGGAAGTAGTCCGAAGAGCCGACGGGCCTTTCATCGAGCGCCCCCAGGAAGACCCTCCTGATCGTGTAGTCGTCGGCCAGCAGATTGTCCCAGATGACGGGGAGCCTTCCCAGGAGCGCCTCCGCCCTTGCGAGCGAGGCGGAGTCGAGCTTCCGGGAGATCACGTCGTCGCCCGTCCAGAAGACGCCCCACTCACGGGGAATCAGCGCGGAGAGCGCTTCCAGGTAGTCCGCGGCGCCGGGCGCCTCCGCCTGCGACTCGCAATAGACGGACGGGCAGATCATCACGGGAATCCCGAGCTGACCGGCGGCCTTCAGTGCGAAGGAGGCCTGTCGCTCGGCAAGTCTCCTGCAGGGAAGATGTTCGATGTCGTCGAACAGCAGGGATACGCCCCCGGCTCCCTCTTCGACCGCAGCCCGCAGCTTCTCCGAAGCCTTTCGATGCTCGTCGTCGTGAAACTCCCAGGGGCTGAGCCCGAACACGAACCTGACACCGCGCCGGCGAGCCTCCGACATGGCCCCTGCAAGTCCGGCCCAGGCTCTGCGCGGGTAGCGCTCGCGCCACTCCAGTCTGTGCCAGGGATCGTCCTTCGGGGCATAGACATAGGCCGCCCCGGGGACGAAGGACAGGAGACCGATGAGAGCCCTGCGTCGGGCGGCGGAGAAGGGCGTTCCGTAGAAGCCCTCCACCAGACCGGTTTCGAAGGCGCTCCGGGCAGGAGGTCGTTGACTTGAAGTCTGCTCTTGGCTAGCTTTTCGCGCCAATCCGTTCCGCTCCAGTCACTGGGAGGATTCCATGCCCCGCAGGATAGTCGAATGCGTTCCCAACATCTCCGAGGGGAGAAACAGAGACGCGATAGACGCGGTTGTCAAGGCCGCTTCAGCGGTACAGGGCTGCCGGGTGCTCGACGTCGATCCCGGAGCCGCCACCAACCGCACCGTGATAACGCTCGCCGGGGATCCCGAGGCCGTGCTCGAAGCCGCGTTCAGGCTCGTCGAGAAGGCCGCCCAGGTCATCGACATGTCGAAGCATTCCGGGGCGCATCCCCGCCAGGGGGCCACCGACGTGTGCCCGTTCGTCCCTGTCGCGGGCGTGACCATGGAGGACTGTGCCGATCTGGCGAGAAGGCTGGGCGCGCGGGTGGGCGGGGAGCTGGGCATACCGGTCTATCTTTACGAAAAGGCGGCTACGAGGCCCTCCAGGGAGAAACTGCCCGACATCCGCGAGGGCGAGTACGAAGCCCTCCCGGCCAAGCTCGGCCGTCCGGAATGGGAGCCCGACTTCGGCCCGAACGAGTGGACTCCGGCGGTCGCCCGGACAGGCGTGACCGTCATCGGCGCCAGAAACTTCCTCATCGCATACAACGTGAACCTCAACACCACGGACGACTCGGTGGCCAAGGAGATAGCCCTTTCCATAAGGGATTCCGGCCGCACCCTCAGGGATTCCGCCTGGAAGTTCGTCAGGGACCAGCAGGGCAACAAGGTCCAGGTCCCGGGTCTCCTGGCGGCCTGCAAGGCCACAGGCTGGTTCATCAGGGAGTACGGCTGCGCGCAGGTCACCATGAACCTCACCGACATCTCGGTCACGCCCCTGCATCTGGCCTTCGAGACGACGAGGACCGAGGCCGAGAAGCTGGGCTATAGAGTGACCGGCTCGGAGATCGTGGGTCTTGTCCCCCTCTCCTCGATGCTGGAAGCAGGACGGTACTACCTCGAGAAGCAGCACGAGGGAACCGTCGCTACCGGCAGGATGGCGGTGAGCCCGGGTCTGCCCGAGAGGGCGCTGGTCGAGCTTGCCGTTCGGTCAATGGGGCTTCGCGACGTTGCCAGATTCGACCCCGACGAGAAGATCATCGAATACCTGGTCGAGGACAGGAGCGTGGATCTCACGGGGATGTCCTGCGCGGCGTTCGCCGACGAGCTGTCCACCGACTCCCCGGCGCCAGGCGGCGGATCGGTATCGGCCCTTGCAGGTGCGCTGGCGGCGGCCCTCTGCGCCATGGTGGCCAACTTGACGGTCAGGAGCAGGGATTGCGCGGCGTCATGGGAGGATGCCAGGCGCATCGCGCCCCGGGCCCAGCTCCTGAAGGAGGATCTGCTCAGGGCCGTGGATGACGACACACGGGCTTTCAATTCGATGATGGAAGCCATGAGACGCGGCGGAGACGTGCAGGCGGCGATCAGGGCCGCGGCGGAGGCGCCTCTGGGCGTTCTGCGGAAATGCCCCGAGATCGCTTCGCTGGCGCTGGAGCTGGCATCCCGGGGCCTCCAGGCTTCGATCTCGGATGCGGGCGTCGCCGCGGCCGCCGCGCTTTGCGCGGCAAGGGGCTCCTGCTACAACGTGCTCATCAACCTGGCCCAGATGGACGACGCCGAAGCGAGGACGGCCATGGCCGGGGAGGCTGTGTCGCTTCGTGATGCTACGGCCTCCACGGCGGAGATGGCGATGGCCCTGATCGACGCCAAGCTGTCGGGGGATCTCGCCGGGAAGACCGGGGGCGGGAGATGAAGAGAACCGGGTTCTCCGCCCCTTCGCTGCCGGAGGAGACTGCCGGGGAGCTGGAGGAGTTCTGCAGGCTGGTCCGGGGCGACATCATCAGGATGACGACTCTTGCCGGGAGCGGTCACCCCGGGGGGTCCATGTCCTCCGCCGAGATCTTCGCTCTGCTGTGGTCACAGGCCAATGTCGATCCTGCCGACCCGGGGATGCAGGGCAGGGACAGGATCATAGTCAGCCACGGACACACCTCGCCCGGAGTCTATGCGGTTCTGGGAAGGCTGGGATTCTTTGACCTCCATGCCGCGGTGACGACGTTCAGGCTGGCTGGGAGCCCCTTCGAGGGGCACGTCGAGAGATGCGTGCCGGGAGTCGAGCTGACCACCGGGAACCTCGGACAGGGCGTATCGGCCGCCTGCGGCATGGCGGTCTCCGACAGGCTGGCGGGATACCGGAACTCCGTCTGGGTGGTCACGGGGGACGGCGAACAGCAGAAGGGGCAGATATCCGAGGCTCGCAGATTCGCCACGGCCCATGGTCTTTACAATCTCACCGTCATCGTGGACATGAACGGCCTGCAGATATCGGGGCGCACCAGTTCGGTGATGCCGCAGAACCTGGCCGCCGAGTACGCCGCCGACGGATGGGACGTGACGGAGGTCGACGGACACGATCTCAGGGCGCTCTACGAGGCGTTGAAGCTCCGCCCCGGAAGAACAGCCCCGCGGGCAGTGCTTGCCCGCACCGTTATGGGGAAGGGCGTCTCCTTCATGGAGAACGACGAACAGTACCACGGCCGGGCGCCCACCAGGGACGAGGCCTCCAGGGCGCTTGCGGAACTGGGAGTCACCGACGACATAGACGCCCTCGCGACAGAGAGGGCGTCCGGCGCCGTCAGCATTCCCGACTTCCAGATCAGACCCGCCTGCGCGATGTTCGATCTGGTCGGGGCCCCCCGCACATATGCGCCCGACTACAGGGGCGACAACAGGAGCGCCTTCGGGGCCGCGCTGATGGATCTCGCCTCTCTCAATCCCGACAACCTGCCGATAGTCTTCGACTGCGATCTGAAGGGGTCGGTCAAGACTGCGGAATTCGCGAAGGCCTATCCCGACCATTTCTTCCAGTGCGGAGTGATGGAGCACCATGCCGCAACCGCGGCAGGAGCGGCCTCGCTGGGGGACAGAGTCGTCTTCTGGGCCGACTTCGGAGTTTTCGCCGCCGACGAGACTCTGAACCAGCACCGGCTGAACGACATCAACATGACCAACCTGAAGACGGTCGCCACCCACTGCGGGCTGGATGTGGGGCCCGACGGAAAAACGCATCACTGCATCAAGTACCTCGCGCTCATGAGCTGTCTCCACAACAACTTCACGATCGTCCCGGCAGATCCGAACCAAACCGACAGGGCGATCAGATACGCGGCGGGGCACCCGGGCAACTTCTTCATCGCCCTGGGCCGCTCGAAGGCGCCCGTGATTACGACCGAGGATGGCGAGCCCTTCTTCGGCGGCGATTACAGATACGTCCACGGCAAACCCGACGTCCTGCGCGACGGGACCGATGTGGTGATCGTGACCATGGGCTCCATGTGTACGAAGTCCCTCGAAGCACGGGCCATTCTACTGGAATCGGGAGTATCGGCGTCGGTCATCGCCGTAAGCGCCCCCCTGTGCATCACCCCGACGCTTCCCGCGAGTCTTCGCAGGTTCCGGCTGATCGTCACAGTGGAGGACCACGACCTCGAAACCGGGCTGGGCGCAAGGCTGGGCATCGCCCTTGCCGAGTCGGGGACGGGCGTTCCCCTGCTCAGGATAGGTGTGCGGGGCTATGGGCTCTCCGGGGAGCCCGAGGACCTGTACAGGCTTCAGGGGCTCCTTCCGGAACAGATCGCCTCGAAGATCATGGCGAAGCTGGAGGCCATCGGCTGCTCCTGAGGAATCCCAGCAGAAGACCCCGGTAATCGACCGCTCCCGAGATCAGATCCCAGTATCCCGCGAAGAACTTGTCATTCGCGGCGAGCTTTCGCATGGCCGCTCTTCGGAGCAGGGGGTGATACAAGAGAAGGCGCGCCGCGGAGGACTGTCGCACGATCCCCGCGCATCCCCTTCCAGCCTCCCGGAAGAGCCGGTCGCCGCTCCATCCCTCGAGAACCGCGCGCGCGACCAGAAATCCACTCTCGACGGCGTGCCCGATCCCCTCGCCGGTCAACCTGTCCGTGAGCCCGGCGGCATCCCCGCACAGAAAGACCCGGCCGGGGACCGGCGAGAGGTCGATTCCATATCCAGGTATCGGCGCGGCCCTCAGAACGGGGCGCTCTGCGAGACCCGGACAGGCCTTTCCGATCAGACGGCCGAGCGCGGCCCTCGTGGCCGGCGGCGACACTCTTCTGCCGATCGCACCGACCCCGACGCAGACATCCCTTCCACGCGGAAAGAGCCAGCCGTATCCCCAGGGCACGATCCCGAAATGGATCTGCAGTCCGTCGGGCAGGCCGGGCGGGGTCTCGACGAAGCACTCGATTCCGAATCCGAACAGGCGGTTGCACGCTCTGCCCGACCTTCTGCGAACCAGGCTGTCCGCCCCGTCGGCACCGACGACCACCCGGGCTTCGATGCGTCTGCCCGAACGGGTCTCGAGAACACACGGACTCCCGGGACAGACCCTCGTGACAGGGTCGTCCCGGACGGCGGAGGCGCCCGATTCTACAGCTTTCTCCAACAGGATCCCGTCGAACCGGAGTCGATCGACTATTCTCACGGGTTCCCCGAGGGAATCGTATGTCCGGAGGTGGTTCGATTGCCAGAAACAGGACATCGTGCGGTGCATGGCAAGGGTTGCACCGTCGAGTTCGTGCCGGGCGAGAAGGCCCGCCCGTTCCAGCATGGAAGCCGCCCGCGGGGTCACCGCGCCTCCACAGGGCTTGCCGAAGGAGTGTCTTCGCCAGTCCACAACGAGGCAGTCCGCCCCGCCTCTTGCAAGAGCATTCGCGCAGGCGCTTCCCGCCGGTCCTGCGCCCACGACTACCGCGTCGAAAACCCGACTCATGGCACCTGGCGCCGTCCTTGGATCGAGACTACGCATTATGTGAAGAGCCGGGCCCGCTGTATAATAGTTCGTTGCGGCTGAGCCGCGGAAAGGCGGAGTCGGGGTGAAGGTGGCCCTGGTGTATCCCAGGTTCCAGTGGTTCGAGTACAACGGCCTTGCCGAACCGGTGGGACAGCTCATACTCGCGAGCGTCCTCAGAAACGCCGGACACGAGGTCAGATACGTCGACTACTCGTTCGTTAACGACATCTCCGATCTGGACAACATGCTGCGCGACGTGGACATAGTCGGCGTGGCGGTCTCGGCGGCCGCCAAGCTCGGCAGGGCGGCGCAGGTGACGAAGCACATACGCGATGTCAATCCCGGCGCGCTCTTCATCGAGGGAGGGGCCTATCCCAGCATCTTCCCCGAGAACACCCTGGTCGAAACCGGGGCGGACCTGGTGATAGAGGGCGAAGCAGAGGAAGCTCTGCTCGAGGTCGTCGAAGCGGTCCGCGACGGGCGTGACTGGAGGGGGATCCGCAATGTCTCGTACATGGACGCGGAAGGCCGCCTGGTTCAAAACCCCCGCAGACCGGTGATACGCGACCTCGACACCATTCCCTATCCCGCCAGGGATCTGGTGGACTACGATGCCTACTTCGAGAACGGCATGACCGAGTACGGCATGGTCACCACGAGGGGCTGCCCTTTCCACTGCACGTACTGCAAGCCCAGCACCGACCTCATTTTCGGCGGCGGCATCCGGAGGAGAAGCGCCCGCAATGTCGTGGGCG
>JAAYTY010000130.1 GCA_012523605.1 Candidatus Fermentibacterota bacterium | reverse complement strand
GGGCGTGTGATCCAGCAGCTCCGGAATCAGCTTCCTGGCTCGCAATCGGGCCCCCGGCGGCGATCCGGGGACCCGCCCGGCCGGCACCGGCGCACACCACCCGCCGGCTCAACAAGAATGCATATTCCGCTGGCCGAGGAAAAGAGCCCGTAAGCGGGGAAAGGGGATTCATGGAGCTGACCGGTGCGCTGGGCAGGACCTGCGAGAGGTCGGTCGTCGTCGGCCCCTCGAATGTTGCATCGAGCATCGGAAGCGGAGGGGTCGAGGTCTTCTCGACGCCCTCGATGGTGGCCCTCATGGAGACGGCCGCGCGTGACGCGGTGGAGGATCTCCTGCCGGAGGGATGGTCAACGGTGGGAACCTCTCTGGACATACGTCACACGGCGGCCACGCCCCCGGGCGAGGCCGTCACCGCGAGGGCCGAGCTCGTCGAAGTCGAAGGACGGAGGCTCAGATTCAGGGTCTCCGCGAGCGACCGCTGGGGAACCATCGGAGAGGGCACGCACGAGCGCTTCGCGGTCGATCTGGCGAGATTCGGAATGAAGGTCGCGGAGAGATGCGGGAAGCACGAAGAAAGGGGAGTCGCCGATGTCTGAGCCGCGTCTGCGGAGCGAGGTGCCGAAGGAGGACACCTGGGATCTGGAATCCATCTATCCCTCCCCCTCCGACTGGGAAAGGGACTTCGAAGGCACGTCCGGTTTCGCCGCTGCTTTCTCGAAACGCGCCGGGACTCTGAGCGAATCCCCGGAATCGCTCCTGGAAGCGGTGTGCGAGATGCTCGACCAGCAGAGGAGGCTCGAGAAGCTCTACAACTACGCTTCGATGCGCGAAGACGAGGATCTGTCGAACCCCCTCTTCGGCGCGATGAGCTCCCGGATTCGGGCGAGGATGGCCGAAGTCGCCGCGGCGCAGGCTTTCTTCGTCCCCGAACTGCTCTCGCTCGACGCGGCGACGCTCGAAAAGTGGCTGGAGCAGCCCGGTCTGGCCCCCTATGTCTCCTGGATGAGGGAGATCCTCCGCAGGCGCCCTCACACCCTGAGCGGTCCCGAAGAGCGGATTCTGGCCATGTCGTCGGAGGTGACGAACTTCTTCTCCGAGTCCTACGGAAAGCTGTGCAACGTGGACATGCCGGCGAGGCTCCCCGCGATCGTCGGTTCGGACGGTGCCGAGACCAGACTGACGAACTCCAACCTCGTCCCCCTTCTGGAGAACCGCGATCCCAGAGTCAGGAGGGACGCTTTCCTCGGATACTACGGAGAGCTCTCGGGCAACCTGGCCACTGCGGCTTCGCTCCTCGAGGGTCACGCCAGGACCCAGATAATGCACGCTCGCCTCAGGGGGCACCCTTCGGCTCTCGAGGCGTCCCTGTTCGGAGACCACGTCGGGAAGGCTGTCTACGAATCGCTGATAGCGGCGGTACGGAAAAGCCTTCCGGTGATGCACAGGTACTACGCGCTCAAGAAGAGGATTCTCGGGCTCGAGAAGATGCACATCTACGACCTTTATCTTCCGTCGGTGTCGGAACCCGAGAGACGCTACGCCTACGAGGAGGCGGTCGGGCTGACTCTGGAAGCGGTGAAGTCCCTGGGAGAGGAGTATTCCGACATTCTTCGAAAGGGTTTCGCCTCGCGCTGGGTGGACAGGTACGAGAACAGGGGAAAGAAGTCCGGGGCCTACTCTGGCGGAGGATACGACACCATGCCCTTCATTCTCCTCAACTTCACGGGCACTCTCGACTCCGTGTTCACGCTGGCGCACGAGGCGGGCCACTCGATGCACAGCTACATGTCCAGGAGAAGCCAACCCTATCACACCTCGGACTACAGGATCATCCTCGCGGAAGTGGCTTCGACTCTGAACGAACTCCTGCTCCAGGAACTGCTCGCCGGCCGGGCGGAGAACACGGGGACTAGGGCCTTCCTCCTTGACAGGATGGTGAACGACTTCCGCAGCACCGTCTTCAGGCAGACCATGTTCGCGGAGTTCGAGTGGATGCTGCACAGGGAGATCGAGGAGGGCGGCGCGCTGACTCCCGGCATGCTGTCGGACACGTACATGGAGCTCGTCCGGGAGTACCACGGCAGCGCCTTCGATCTTGAGGGCGACGACAGGCTCATCTCCTCGGAATGGGCGCGAATTCCGCACTTCTACTACAATTTCTATGTGTACAAGTACGCCACGGGGCTCGCTTCCGCGGTGACCATCGCGAGGCGCATACTCGAGGGGCGTGAGGACGCCCTCGAATCGTATCTCGAGTTCCTGGCTTCCGGCAGCAGCAGGCCTCCCCTGGAGATCCTGGCCTCGGCCGGAGTCGATCTCGCGACACCCGAGCCCGTCGGAAGGGCGCTTGCCTGGCTGGACGAAATAGTCACGGAGCTGGAGGCGATGGAGAACGGCTAGTCCGGACGCGACGTATCGGTGCGCCCGGACGTTTCCCCTCCGTCGGATCCCGAGCCCGTGAGGAGGTCGAGGGCCAGGGAGAGATCACGCACATCCACCGTGGTGTCGAAGCACTCCCCGTTCGGAAGCTCGTTGAGCTGACCCCACACCCTTCGGGGCCAGGCGTCGAGTATTCCGGAGCAGAGGTCTCTCGCGCAAGCTACGGCGACTACCAGATCGGGCTTCACGCGCCCGAGAGCTTTCCTCGCCAGGGTGCCGCCGGTAGCCACGGCCACCGACATGCCCCTCCCGCCCGCCAGAGAGAGCAAAGCGGCCATGTCGCACCGCCCGCACCTCCGGCATGCTTCGGGGTCGTGCACCAGGCGTATCGTGCACTCGTGGTTCTGGAGGCAGTGGGGCAGCAGGAGAAGGATCCTCGATGGAGTCGGCGAGAGCGGCGCCTCTCCGGCGACCATCGCGTTGTTGAGTGCGACTATCATCCTCTCGGGACCGAGACCGTCGCCCTTGCGGGGAGGAATGATCCTCAGCGCGGCATGGGAGATCCTGCCCATGGCGATCAGCGGCCTGCGCCAGCCGAGAGAAAGCGACAGGAGAGCGAGCGCCTGGACCAGAGCCATGAGCACCAGGGCCGAACAGGCCGCTGCCGGTGGGCCGGAGACAGAGCCGAACAGCGCGGAGACGATCGCGGCGGGCGGCAGAGACGCGAGCGCAAGCCCCGAATGGAAGAGGCCGGCGCCCTCACGGAGGCGCATCCATGACCTCCCCGTCCAGATGCCCGTAGCCCGCGGCGAACGACCTGCCGCTCATAGTCCTTCTCGATTCCGGACGAACCTCGAGAAGCTCCAGTGCTCCACGACCGCAGAACACCGAAACCGCTCCCCTCGAAACCGAGATCCTGCCCGGGGGGCCCTCCGACGAGGTCGAGGAAGCTCTGCAGATCTCTATCCTCCTGCCCCTGAAGAGGGCCAGCGCCCCGGGCTCGGGCTGCAGCGCCCTGACCCGCCTTTCAAGCACCTCCGCAGACATGTTCCATCGGAGCCATCTGTCGCAAGGAGGCACGATCGGGGCACGAGTGCCTTCGACAGGCTGGGGACATGGCTTAATTCTACCAGAGATATAGTCTTCCAGAATTGAGCTTATATTAAGGGACGCTATTGATGATAGCCTTTGCGCAAGAGAGCCGCTTGTGTCGTCGAGCCTTACCTCGTGCGGTATCGCAGCCAGGATCGGGCCGGTGTCCCAGCCTTCGTCCGTGAGCATGAATGTGACACCCGTCTCCCTGTCGCCGTTCAGAATCGTCCATGCGACCGGGGACGGCCCCCTGTACCGGGGCAGCAGGGAGGGATGCACGTTCACGACCCCCTTCTCGGGGAGATCCAGCACCCAGCGGGGGATCCTGAGCCCGAAGTCGGCGGCTACCGCTGCTCTCGCATGAATGCCGCCGAGCCTCAGCCTGGCTTCGGCGCCGAGTCCTGCGGTCTTGAAGACCTCGATACCCAGCCCGGATGCGGCCGAGGCCACGGGAGACTCCCTGCGCGCGAGCCCTCTTCCGGCCCTCGCATCCGGCCGCGTGACGACGCACTCGACGCTCCACCGGCAGTCGGAGGCCAGCGCATTCAGCAGGGGGACTGCGAAGGAGCCGCTCCCGAGGAAGATCAGACCGGTTCCGCGGCCAGCCTCAGACACGCCTGTCGGGCTCGTTCCCCGCGGTCTCGGCCATGGCTTCCAGCCTTCTCCGCAGGAGTCTCCTCCTCAGCGAGCCCAGCCTGTCAACGAAGAGGATCCCGTCGAGATGGTCGTTCTCGTGCTGTGCCGCACGAGCCGCCATGCCCCCCAGGTCGAGTTCGAAGCGGATCCCCCTCTCGTCCATTGCCGAGAGCCTGCAGTTCGAAGGGCGGCGCACCTCCTCGTAGAGCCCCGGGATGCTGAGGCATCCCTCCTCGATCCGGCAGACGGGGCCGTATGGCTCGATCGCTGGGTTCACGAATACCCTGTGTCCCGATGTGTCGAGGCTTGATGAGTCCAGGATGAAAACTCTGACGTTCTCGCCGGCCTGCGGAGCGGCGAGCCCGAGACCCCGCTCGCTGGCCATGAGCCTTTCCATCTCGCCGACCAGCTCCAGCAGGGGTCCGGTGCCGACGGAGAGGTCGAAGGGCTGAGAGACGCGCCTGAGAACTGGCGAACCTATGATCTCGATGCAGCGCGAACGGCTCATTCGCCCTCTGTGTGCCTGTCAAGCCCGACGATGGCGGACCTGTCGAAATCCACCTTGACTCCGTCGGCGACACGCAGGGTCACGATGTCCCCCTTTATCGCCGAGATCACTCCGTGGATGCCGCCCGTGGTCACCACCCTGTCGTCCTTCTTCAGGCTCTCTCGCATCCTGCGGAGTTCCTTCTGCTGCTTCTGCTGTGGCCGGATCATCAGGAAGTAGATGATCCCCACCATCAGGACGATGGGGATGTAGCTCTCTATTCCGCCGCCTCCGCAGGGCGACATCGGCGCCTGCTGGGTCGCCGTGCTGTCCTGGAGAGAGAGCGCGGATAAGAGCATCGCAAGCAGGGAATGGATCATCGGATTCCTCCCGTCAACGTCCGGGCCTGGGCATGGAGCTCTTCAGGCCTATCCAGCTGCCTATGACCCCGACAGTTCCACCGAGGACGAGAACCCCTGCCATCCATCTGGGGGGCAGGAACACGTGCGTTACCGACGCCGACACGACGAGGGAGGCCGCCAGCGTCATGACCAGGCCGCCCAGCGATCCGGCCAGGCCCGTCATCAGCCCCTCCAGCAGGAAGGGTGTCCTAAGGAACCAGTCCGGTGCTCCGCACACGCTCATGATCTCTACGGTGAGGGCCCGCCTGGCTACCGCCAGTCTCACGGTGTTCGCAACGACGAGCGAGACGCTGGCGAGCAGCACCAGCCCGGCGAAGATGTCGAGCCTGTGCAGCGCATCCACCACCTGCGTGAGTCCCGGGAGGTAGCTCTCCCCCCAGACGGCGTCCGACACTCCGGCCAGGCTGCCCAGTGTCCTCGCGAGATCCGACATCCTCTCGTCCGTCCTGTACTCCTGGTACAGCGACACCTGGATCGATGCAGGAAGGGTGAAGTCGTCTCCGAGCAGGTCGAGCAGATCGGCCTTGTCGGGGAGCTCGGCCCTGAAGACCCGCTCCGCCTCCTCCGGAGAGACGTAATAGACCGAGGAGACCCCCTCCATGCCGGAGACGAGATCGGCCATGGCCCTGGCCTCCGGCTCGGAGACGGACTCGTCGAGGAAGAGCTCGATGCCTATCGACTCCTGTTCCCTCCTGAGGATGCT
>JAAYTY010000129.1 GCA_012523605.1 Candidatus Fermentibacterota bacterium | reverse complement strand
CTGCGGCAGCGGCATGTCTCCGGCGCCCGCCGGAAAGGCCCGTGTACGGACGCTTCGGCGGTCATCGCGACCCCGGCTGTCACAGGAGCAGGGGCGCGGAACGCTTCCCCGGACGGTGAAGAGCCGGATGGGGCAGGGCTATCTGATCCGGAGCGGGGGCAGTGCGCGTGCCCTCCACGGGAGCGGGTCGTGGAGACCGGTTCTCGGCTCCCTGTCCACGATCCTCCTGGAGCGGATCACGCTGTAGATGCTGCACCGGGCCATGTCGAAGCGGCCCATTCTGTATCTGCCGTCTGTCCCGGTGCATTCCGAGAGATCGAGGAGGGAGCCATCCACCAAGAATCCGCACGAGGCCACCGGACTCCCCTGGTAGGTCATGGACTCGAGTATCTCGTCGAACCGGGCGCCCTCCGGGAATCTGCCGCCGGGCCATGACACGCTTGTCACGAGGCTCGTCCGCAGGCCGATGTACGGCTTCATCTTCGCCACGGCTCCTGCAAGATGCCGCTCCCACTCGTCGGTCGGAATCCTCATGAAGCTCGCATGCCTCAGGGAGTGGTTCCCGATCTCGTATCCGTTGTCCAGGAGGAAGTTGAGCTTCTCGTCGATCAGGTCGGCCTGGCCGAAGGGGATCTTGTCCCAGGATATGAAGAAGGCGGCTCCACGCCCGAAGTCGGGATGGGCCTCGCAGAAGGCCTCCAGAATCCCCACCGCGCAGCCGGCTGTCGTCTCCAGTCCGTCCCGGCCTTCCACGAGCTCGAACTGGCTCTCCCAGCCGTCGTCGAAGGTCAGGATGACCGGAATCCTGTCCGAGGGCACCCTGGTGAAGCCGGTAAACAGGTCCGATGGGAGGGCCAGGTGGAAGCCTGCCTCGTAGAGGATCTCGAGGTCGCTCCTCAGGCGCTCGGGACTCACGGAGAGAGCGCCGGACCCTCCGATCCCGTGATAGCAGAGAACGGGAATGCAGTCACTCTCGAAAGCGGCGGGCTCGTCGAGATCCGGCGTGAGAGGCGCAGCCTGGTAAGTGCCCGGCCCCGCGAATGCGAGCAGAGCGGCGGGGAGGATCGTCAACTCAGCGGCACCACCGAAAACCGGTCGACGAGAGCATCCATGTACGAATCCACGAACACGCCGGCCTGCCCGGTCGCAGGCATGTCGCACCTCACGACCTGTATCAGCTGGCCGTTGACCGAGAGGTCGACATAGCTGCCGTGGACTTCGGCGGTGATCACGAGACTCCCGGGGTCGAAGGGGATGAGCCTGCTTTCCTCGAATGCGTCGAGCCCCATGACTGGTAGCCACATCCCCCTCAGGCAGTATTGTACGGTGTACTGGCCTCGTGAATTCGCACCGGCCAGCAGGAAGCTCCTCTCGTCCTCCGCCCTCAGGACGAGGCCGACAACGGCGTGCGACGGCCCTCTCTCGATGTCGAATTCGGCCTCGACTATGCCGTCGGCCTCCAGCGAGGCGGTGGAGAGGAGAAGCACGGGCGAAGGGGAGGAAGCGTTCGTCACGTGCAGCTCGCCGCCGTACACCTGGAACGGGCAGTCCGCGCCGAACGGAGCGTCCAGGACGCTGGAGAAAGAGCAGTTGATGATAGAATCGGTGACCGCGGTCTGCCTGAACCGGACGTCAGGGGCTTCCTCGCCGGGAGGGGCGGCACCCACCGTCGGGCCGATGAAGAAGCCCGACGTGCGAGTGGTGCCGCAGGAACACGTCAGTATCGCGATGGCCGCAAACAAGGTTCTCTTCATATGAGGACCCTTCGTACGAGGTCTTCGAGCAGTCCGACCGCCGATGCTACGCGCGCGGGGCTTCCACGTCCAGTCTGGGCCTTCCTGTTCGCCGCGGCCTGCGGCGGCAGGCCTTCCACACCGCCCGATCCCCCTCGAACCGGGCCCGTCGTCGCATACCCGGAGCCTCCCGCCGTGTTCCTGGCCGAGCCTTCAGGGCCGGATACGGTCGAAATCTCGTGGCGGTCGGAGGGACCGGTCCTGGTCGAGTCGGTGCTGATCCAGCCCGGCCGGGAGGTCCTGCCCGGCGACACCATTGCCCTCGGGCGTGACTCGCTCGTCAGCCTCCAGATCGAGATGGTCGGCCTCCAGCTGTCGCTCGCCCGTGCCCGCGGCGCACCGGAGCCGGAGATCTCCCGACTCGAGGGGAGTCTGGCGGAACTCGAAGCCGGATCACGCAGGGCGCTGACCGCTCCCGTGCAGGGCATCCTGGCCTGGATCTCGGCTGCTCCGGGGATTCCGTGCACTCCGGGAAGGCCTTGCGCGGGAATCGCCGCGCTGCCGGACAGCACTTTCGTCCTTCGGGCTCCGGAGGGCGCCGTCGTGCAGAAATGGCCCGAATCGGGCAACGGAGCAGCGCTGGTTCATGCCGCGGGCGACAGCGCCGTATATTCCGGTTCTGCGGGGCGGGGCGAATTCGTCTTCGACGGATCGCTGGGGCTCCCGAGGGGGGCGGTTCTGGACTCCGGGCTGGCATCCTTCGTGATATCCGCCGGGGGGGACACCATCCGGGTCGAGCGGCTCTGCACCGCAGGTGGAACGGTCACCGTAATCGCCGGCGATCCCCCCGAAGAGGGGGTGCTGGTCTGGTCGGGAGCCATGGAGGAGTGGAATGAGTGAGAAGAAACCCGCGCTCGGTTTCGAAACAGGCCTGTCCTTCCGTCCCCTGCCGGACGAGGTCCTGAGGGAGTTCGAGCGCTGGAGGGAGGCCGGCAGGCTCGGCTTCATGAGCCTCCCGGGCGACGAAGACCTCCTCTCCGCGAGCCTCGATCTGGCCGGACTACTCGGTCCGCAGATAGACACGGTCGTCCTCGACGGCATAGGAGGCTCTGCGCTCGGGCCGAGAGCACTGCTGTCGGCATGCGGAACGAGGAGCAGGAGGGTTCTCATCACGGACTCTCCCGATCCCCGGACCATCGAGGCGGTCAAGCGCGGGTGCGACCCCCGGAGAACGCTTCTCACGGTGGTGACGAAGTCGGGTACGACCGCGGAAACCATGGCGGTGCTCCTCGATCTCTACGAATGGCTGCCCTCCGACATCCGCGACTCGCGAACGGTCGCCGTCACCGATCCGGAAAAGGGCGACCTCAGGAAGGCGGCTTCGGACAGGGGCTGGCGCACCCTGCCGATACCCCCCTCGGTGGGGGGGAGGTACAGCGTCCTCAGCCCTGTCGGGATCTTCCCCGCCGCTCTCGCCGGCCTCGACTGCCGAGAACTCCTCAGGGGAGCGGCCTCAGTTTCTGAGGATTTCCAGGCGAACGGACCCTCCAGCCTTGCCGCGAGGATCGCCGCCTGCTATCTGGAGTTCTTCCGCTCCCACCCGGTTCACGTCTTCTTCGCCTATGCCGACTGCCTGTACGACACGGCCCTGTGGTTCGCCCAGCTCTGGGCCGAGAGCCTCGGAAAGCGCCTCGACCTGTCGGGCCGCGAAGTCTGGACCGGACAGACTCCGCTCGCCTCCAGAGGACCGGCCGACCAGCACTCGCTCGTTCAGCTCCTCATGGAAGGACCACCCGACAAGTTCGTCACATTCCTCCGCTGCAACGCCCGCTCGTCAGCCCTGCCCGGCGGCTTCGACGGCTATTCCTCCATCGAATGGCTCCAGGGGAGGAGTCTGGAGGAGCTTCGAGGCGCCGAGGCCGGGGCGACCGCCGCCGCGCTGTCAGAGAGGGGGCTGCCTGTCGCCGTACTGTCCCGAGAGGGAACTCCCTGCGAGGCGTTCTGCGGAGAGGTTTTCATGGCCCTGGAGATAGCCACCGTTCTCTGCGGACTGGCACTGGGGGTGAACCCGCTCGACCAGCCCGGGGTGGAGAGAGGCAAGATTCTGACTTTCAAGGAAATGGGGAGACCGGGATACAGGTGACCGCTCTCCATTTCGCCGTTCTGGCGTCATTGGCCGGGGCGTTCGAGCCCTCCCCGCAGGATCTCCTCGAGACCGGGCTCTGTTTCGAGTGGTCCGAGCTGCCGCTCATGGGTTCTGCAGCCGTGCTGGTGGACGGCGAGCCGGGGCTCCTCTTCGGAGACTGTCCACTCCCGCCCTGGGGCTCCTTCTCGTCCGCGAGGGTTGCCGGCCCTCTCGAAGCGGGCATCTGGGCGGGCGGGCGCTGGTCTCTGGAGTTCAGCACCGAACAGGTTCCCGACAGCAGTTTCGACAGCACTGCCGGTCTTCTCGAGAACACCCGGGACAGGAACCGGTACTCCGGCTCGCTGAGACGGCCCCTCCCGGGAGGGCTGGGCTTTTCGGGCATCCTTGCGAGGGAGGATACGATCTCCTCGCAGATGGTGCTCCTGGATGCGGGACCACTGGAGGCCGGCGGATGGTTCTGGCAGAGATCCACCGACGGCGGTGCCGCATGGCTGGCGGCCGGGACGGGCGGCTTCAGGGGAAGGGCCGGTCTCGCGATGAGAAGGACAGGCGTCCACATGTGGGAGGCAAGAGCCGCGCAGGAAGCCTCTTCGGGAATCCTGTCGGGCCAGCTCGCGGCATCCCTGACCGGTGCGGACACCGTGACTTCGGCGGGCGCCCACTTCAGGATATCAGTCGATGCGGGCGCTCTGGACCTGGTGGCCAGGATCGACGGCTCCTGGACGTCCGACTCGCTTGCCACGGGCTGGGTCGCCGGACCCTCCGCGGGGATTGCGGGTTTTTCGGTCTCGGTCTGCGCCAGGGATCCTCAGGGCTCCGACGGCATCGAGGGCATCCTGACGGCCGAAAGGGGTTTCGCAGGCGCGGAGGTCGTTCTCGACGGCGGCGGCGCAGCCGCAGGCGCCCATTTGACGGGCCCTCTCGCCACTGCGGCATCCCTGCTCTATTCGGCCGACAGCACGCGCATCGGCCTGACGGCCATGCCCGGCCTGCGCTGGGGAGCCTCGGGCATACTGAAGTTCGGGGGAAGGATGTCAGCCGTGCACGACGGGGACGGCGGATGGTCCGAAGCGCTGGATCTGATCTCGTCGTTCAGCATCGGGAGGTTCTCGCTTGTAGGAGCCGCCGAGGATGTGACCGATGACCAGACGAGAAGATACAGCTACGGCATGATTTGGGCCTTCAGCGACGGGCCCCGCTCCGCGGAAAGGGAGGGCAGGGGTGGGGAAGGCGGCTGATGCGGTGAAAATCGCAGTTCTCGCCTCGGGGCGCGGCAGCAATTTCGAAGCGCTCTGCAAAGCAGATCTGGGGCCGGGCCGTGTCGAGCTCCTCGTATGCGACCGACCGGATGCGCCCGTTGCCGGTCTTGCGAGACGGCTGGGCGTGGAGATCCTCGGTCTCGATCCGGGTCCGAAGCGAACCGTTCTGTCCGTAGAATGCGAAACGCGGCTCGCCGACGAGCTCGTGCGAAGAGGCACGGACCTGGTCTGCCTTGCGGGGTTCATGAGGATGCTCAAGGGGCCCATGCTGTCCGCCTTCAGGGGCAGGATCATGAACGTCCATCCGTCGCTCCTGCCCGCATTCCCCGGGCTGGACTCCCAGAGGAGGGCCCTTGAATACGGGGTCAAGATAGCGGGCTGCACCGTTCACTACGTGGACGAGGGGATGGACACGGGGCCGATAATCGCCCAGGCCGCGGTCGAAGTGCGAGAAGGGGACGGTCCCGAGGATCTCGCGGGGAGGATCCTCTCCAGGGAGCACGAAATCTTCCCCCTCGCAGTGCGGCTTCACTGCGAGGGAAGGCTCGCGGTGGCCGGGCGCAGGGTGTCCATAAGAGAGCCCTGACCCGGTATCCGGCCCCGGGTTCGATTATATTCCCTTCGAGGCGCGCTTCGAACCTGTCCGACGCCTGGCGGCGCATGTCCAGACGGGAGAGTTCCTGATGCATCAACTGATGCTGTGGCTGATGGTGTTCTCGACCTCCGGCGATCCGTGCCCGGCGGCCCCGTCGGTGCCGCTCACGGTCGGCGGGGAGCGCCTTCCGCCCGACAGGCTCTGCTTCCTCGTGATGCCGGGCGAGGCCGTTCCGCTGGGCTGCCCGTCGGATTCGGCTTCATGGGAGTTCTCCTGCGGATCCCCCCGGGAGGCTTCGGGCTCCTCGGTGACCTGGACCGCTCCGAGGAGCCACGGTTTCGCGACCATCCTCGTCCGCTGCGGCGAGGAACAGCAGGCATTCTCGGCGATTATCCCCGTAGAGAGCTCCAGATGGCGCACCGAGACTCTCAACTCGTTTCCCATAGGCCTCTATGGCGACGGGAACGACCGCTCGAGCAACCCCGACTGCTTCATCGAGCTCACTCAGGCCTCCATGGGACTACGTATCTCCACGCACTTCACGCTGGGCGAGTTCCTCGGGCACGTCGAGGGGGCCTTTCCTCAGTACATGGCCCTCGACCTCGCCTTGGTGGACAAGCTCGAGGCCGTCATTGGGGCGGTAGGGGCATCGTATCTCGAGCCGGTTGACATCAACGTCATGAGCGGATTCCGTACGCCCCGGTACAACGCGGCCATAGGCAACGACACTGAATACAGCCTCCACCTCTACGGAAAGGCGGCAGACGTCTGGATCGAGGGCTGGCCGCCCAACAATCTCATGGACGACATAGACCGCAACAAGCGCGTCGATGTATGGGACGGCGAATACCTCGTGGACGTTGTGAGGCGGCTGGAGGCCGCCGGAGGCATCGCGGTGGGAGGAGCTTCCGCCTACAGATGGACACCGCAGCACGGCCCGTTCGTGCACATCGACGTCAGGGGAAGGCCGGCAAGCTGGCAGACCCAGCGCAACCTGGTGCCCGATCCCGTCATCTAGGAGGGTGAGAGACCTGGAAAGACAGAAGCTGGAGAGGGCGATACTGCTCGGGGCCCTCTTCCTGAGCCTGGCCGCCGTGGCCTGCCTGTCGCTCAGGCTGTCCAGTGAGCGCAGCGGGTGCTCGGCGATCAAGGCAGAGGCCGAGCGCGCCCTGGCGTCCGTGGATACCCTGCGTGCGGCGGGCCTGCTGCTCACGGCCGGGATGGATTCGCTGGCGCGGTACAGAGCGGCCGTCGAAGAGCTGGAGGCTCGGCTTGCCGCTGACAGCGTCGCCCGGAGCTTCGACGGCTACTACCTGGTGATAGACACGGGGCAGAACAGGTTCCAGCTCCGCTACGGCGACCTTCTGGTCAGGTCCGGATACTGCGGAACGGGAAAGGGTTGGACGTCGAACGACATGGGACAGACCTGGGACTTCGCCACCCCCAGGGGGCTCAGGTACGTCCTGGAGACAGGCACCAATCCCTACTGGTACAGGCCCGACTGGTACTGGCTCGAACAGAACATGAGGCCGCCGACGCCCGACCAGATCGTGGTGATCCCGGAATCGCTCAGCTACGACGAGCAGATCGCTTACTACAACGACTCGCTGACTCCGTCAGAGAGGGTATATGTCCGCAGGGTCCCGGGAACCCTGGGGCGCTATGTGCTCGACCTCGGGGGCGGCGTTCTCCTGCACTACGGAACAGGCCGGGGCAGCAACGTGAGTCATGGATGCATCAGGCTGGGCTCGGCGGATCTCGAGGCCATCTACAGGACCCTCCCGGTCGGAGCGCCGGTCCTGATCTACTAGGGAGGCCCTGATTGACCTCGGCACATTCGGAAGCGGGGACCGGAGAGAGGGCTGCGCGCGGACCCGCCCTGGCCCTGGCCGTCCTAGCGGCTTCGGCGGCGCTCGTGCTCGTGCTGGCGCTCACACGCGGAGAGCCAGCTCCTCCTGACGAGAGCGCACCGAGCGCCATGGGCGCCGTCACGGTGCCGCCGGTGCCTGACGAGATGACGGACGAGCTCCCGCCGTCGTGGGAACAGCCGAGAGCCCGCCCGTCCGCGGAGGGTGTCTGGGGTCCGGACGTGGCGGAGCCGTTCGACACGCTGTGGCGCATATCCACCTCGATGGAGTTCTTCGCCGCGCCGGCGCTGCTCGGAGGCAGGCTCTACTTCGGGGGGAACGACGGCGTCTTCAGGGCCGTGGATGCCGAGTCGGGTACGGAGCTGTGGTCTCACGCGACGGCATGCGGCCTTTCGGGAGAGGCGGCAGCCGAGCCCGGAGCGGTCTATTTCGGAGGTCAGGACGGATACTTCTACGCCCTCGACTCGGACGACGGGAGCAGGCTCTGGTCAGCCGGGCTGGGATTCCATCTCTTCTCGGGGGCCGGGCTTCTCGGCGATTCGCTGGTGATCGCCGGCAACTCCGACGGATCCGTCGCCGCCCTTTCGAGACAGGACGGGACCGTGGTATGGCACGACCGGCCTGGCGGCCTGATCCTGGGCCCTGCGATAACCGACACAGTGGCCGTCTTCACTTCCGAGGACGGAACGGTCTGCGCATACGGAGTCTCTGGAAGGAGACTCTGGCTCAGGGACTTTCCGGGGCTGGCATCGCCCCCATCTGCGGCCTGCGGCTCGGTGTTCGTCGCGTTTTCCGACGGATCCGTCAGGAGGCTCGACATTCGCGACGGAGAGTCTCAGTGGGAGGTCGATCTCGTACCGGGGCAGTCCAGGTGCGCGATGTCCAGGCCGGTCGTCTCCGGAGACAGGGTGGTTCTAGGCACCTGCGACAGCCGGGTTGTCTGCCTTTCCGCCGGGGACGGATCGGAACTCTGGCAGGCTGTCCTCGAAAACTGGGTGCAGGTTCCCCCGGCTGTCGGCGATTCGACCGTCTATGCGGCCTGCGACGACAAGAGGCTCCATGTCCTGAGCCTCGAGGACGGTTCGGCGCTGGATTCCCTCGAACTCGGCGGCTACGCCGGATCCGCGCCCCTGCTGGTGAACGGGACGCTCTACCTCGGCACCGCAGCAGGGGAGTTCTTTGCGTTCCGCGGCACCCCCAGAGCGGACGCTGAAAACTCTCTGCAGGGCCGCTGATGCAGCAGGAAGCCGCCTGCGCGCCCCCGCTGAGGATAGAGCCCCCATGCGGAGACAGGATACCCGCAGGGTATGCGGCCATCGCCGGCTTCGCCAACTCCGGCAAGTCTTCGCTTCTCAACGCCCTCACGGGACGCTCGGTCTCGCCGGTGACCCCGCATCCCGGAACCACCCGTGTGCCTCTCTGCGGCCTCTGCGTCAGGCCCGCAAGCCAGATCTGCTTCGTGGACATGCCCCCGGTAGAGAGCTGCATCGGGCTGGAAATGCTTGAATGGATGGATGCCGCGGTTTTCGTGGCGAGCGCGAGGGATTTCGCGGCGTGGTCGGACAGCCCCGACATGAAGCGCTTCATGCGCATCTTCGAATCCAGGCCCGTCATTCTGGCGCTGAGCTTTTCCGACTACTTTCCCGGAAGGCTTCTGCCGGCGCTGGTTTCGCAGGCATCGGCGCTGGGGGATTTCAGGGCCGCGGTAGCGCTCTGCGCTCCCACCGGCGCCGGCGTGGCCGAGCTGGAGAGGAAGGTGGCTCTCCAGATGCCTCTGAGAACGCGCCTTTTCCCGGAAGGGTGCTACAGTCTGCACTCGGAGCGATTCCTGATATCGGAAGCCGTGAGGACTCAGCTCTTCAACGTCCTCCCGACGGAGATCGCCTCCGCGACTGCAGTCCAGGTCGAGGAGTTCTCGTTCAGGGACGGCAAGACCTATGTCAGGGCCAATCTCCTCGTGGCAAGGCATTCGGGAAAGGGCGTCATCATCGGGAGGAAGGGCCAGACTCTCCAGAAGATAACCGAGCTCGTGGGGATCGAGGCGGAGAAGCTGATAGGAAGGCGGGTCTTCCTGGACCTGTGGGTGAAGGTGCGCGAGTCCTGGCCCGAGAACAGGAGCGATCTGCTGGAGTTCGGCTATGTCTGCTGATGCTTGCAGGATAAGCCTCGACGCCTTCGAAGGCCCTCTGGACCTCCTGCTGTATCTCATCAAGCGGGACGAGCTAGATATCTACCAGATCGAGGCCGCCGTCGTGGCCGAGCAGTATCTCGAGTACATAAGGAAGGCCTTGGAACTCGACCTCGACGTCGCGAGCGAGTACCTGGTCATGGCGGCCACGCTCACGAGCATGAAGAGCCGCGCCCTCCTGCCGGCCTCCAGGGGCCAGGAGGCGGACGAGATCGGCGAGGCAGAGGCTCTCATGCGCCAGCTCGTCCTCTACAAGGCCTTCAAGGAGATAGCGCAGGATCTTAGGGAGAGCGAAGACCTCTGGCGCAACATCTTCCCCTCGGCCGGCGAGCGGGAGCGCTGGTCCGCCGACTCTCCGCCGGCGATTCCGGGTCAGTTGACGATAATCGACCTGCTCACTGCGCTCGAGGAGCTCTCGGCCCCCGCCGACAAGGCGCCCGACCAGAGAATCTCCCGGCCGGTCCTGACCATTGCCGAGTGCGTCGAGGAACTGGGGGGAAAGCTCCAGACGGGCGTCTGGACCACGCTGTCCGCCTTGACCGGAATCGGGTTCGGCCGCAGCAGGATAGTGGGATTCTTCATCGCGATCCTCGAGCTGGTGAGGCTGGGCAGGCTCGTGCTGAGACAGCGCCGCCCCTTCGCCGAGATCGAGGTCCTCAGGACGGAGTTCTGGTGATGCTCGACCGCCTTTCCAGAGACATCGAAGCTCTTCTCTTCGCTACCGACAGGCCTCTCTCGATAGACGAGCTGTGCGAGTTGACCGGAAGCGGGGAGGATTCCGTAAGCCAGGCCATCGAGCGGCTGAAGGCCGCTCTGGAGGAAAGCGGGCACTCTCTCGTAATCGCCGAGATTGCCGGCGGATTCAGGCTAATGACGGATGCCACGCACGGCGAGACCGTCGCCCAGCTCTTCGAGGACAGGCGCCCCGGCAGGCTGACCAGGGCAGCCATAGAGACACTTGCGGTCGTGGCCTACAACCAACCCTGCACCAGGGCGGCCGTGGAAGCCGTCAGGGGAGTCAACTGCGACAGCGCCCTCAAGTCGCTCCTCGAGAGGAACCTGATAAGGATCTGCGGAAGACAGGAGACCGTGGGAAGGCCGCTCACCTATGCAACCACCGAAGACTTCCTGAGCTACTTCGGCCTGAGCGACATAGACCACCTGCCGAGACGGCGGGAGATCGAGGAGATACTCTCGACCGGGATGCCCGCCGGGCAGGATTCCGACCTCTTTGAGGAAAACCGGGGCTGAGGCTCGGGGCATCCGCCTCAACCGGTTCCTGGCCAGAGCCGGATGCGCCTCGCGTCGTTCCTGTGACGACATGATCTTCGACGGACTGGTAACGGTGAACGGCGCCGTGGAGACCTCCCCGGGCAGGAGGATCCTTCCGGGGGACGAGGTCCGCCTTTCGGGGAGGCCGGTGACCTCCGCGAGGACCGCCGTGTATGCGCTGAACAAGCCCCTGGGCGTCGAGGTGACCATGTCCGGAGGCAGGGGTGACGAGTTCAGGGCGCTCATCCGGGGAACCGCTCCCGGGTGCGTTCCTGTGGGTCGCCTCGACATGAACACCGGCGGTCTTCTGCTCCTGACCAACGACGGCGAGCTGTCCCAGAGGCTGATGCATCCACGCTACCGGGTCGAAAGGGAGTACCTCCTCGAGGTTCCCCGGGGAACCTCGGTTTCGGCGGCGGCAGCCCTTGGCGCAGGAGCCTCCATCGGCCCCGGACGGCCCTGCATACCCGCGTCCTGCAAGCCCGCGGGGTGTTCGTCGGTCGCTCTCGTGCTGACCTCGGGAAGGTATCACGAGGTGAGGAGGCTTGCCGAGGCCGTGGGAGTCGTCCTGCTGGGTCTGGAGCGCGTCAGGTACGGGCCGGTCAGGCTCGGCAGGCTGCCGAGGCGCGCCCTCCGGGAGCTGTCGCGCGAGGAGGCTGCCGGGCTCTACCGCTCCGTAGGTCTCGAAGCTCCCGATCAGGCTTGACTTCCGTGTGCCGCAACGCGATAATGCGCCCTATCACGATCGAGAGGACGTGAGCTTGACTGGTTGACGTAATCGCCATCGACGGCCCGGCTGCGTCGGGCAAGAGCACCACCGCCCGGCTGACGGCAGCCTCTCTGGGTTTCTGCTATCTCGACACGGGAGCGATGTACCGCACGGCGGCCTTGCTCGCTAAGCGATGCGGAGTGAGCTTCGACGACGGCCACGCCGTCTCCCGGCTGATGTCGCTCCACGAGATAGCGGTGAGGGGCGGGCGGGCCACGCTCGACGGCGAGGACGTCTCCGCCGAAATCAGGGAACCCTGGGCGGGAAATGCGGCCAGCATCGTCTCGACCTTCTCCGAGGTGCGCCGCGCCATGGTCGAGCTCCAGAGGCGGTTCGCCGCATCGGGAAGCACCGTTGCGGAGGGCCGCGACATGGGGACCGTGGTGTTCCCCGGCGCGGTGCTCAAGGTCTTCATCGTCGCCGACCTGGCGATCAGGGCCGTCCGCAGGTGCCGTGAAACGTCACCCGGAGCTGTACCCGACGTGGCAGCCCAGGCCGAGGCGCTCCTGAAACGCGACAGGCGAGACAGGGAGCGCTCGGACAGCCCCCTCAGGCCGGCTCCCGGCGCATGGTGGCTGGACACCACCCTTCTCGGGATACGGGAGCAGGTGGACATGGTAGTGGCGGAATACAGGCGCAGGAGGGCGGAACTTGGATGAGTCCTTCCTCCATCGCGCTACGTTTCTCGCGAGGCGGGTGTTCGAGACGGTGTTCGGACTGCGGGTCGCGGGTGCCCGGAACATTCCGAAGCGCGGTGCAGTCCTGCTCGCCTGCAATCACATATCCGAATGGGATCCGCCGGTTCTCGGATGCAGCTTCAATCGGACCGTACACTTCATGGCCAAGAACGAACTGTTCAGGAGCAGGCTCTCGTCCTGCTTCTTCTTTCATCTCAACGCCTTTCCCCTGGACAGGCGGGGCATCGACAGGCAGGCCGTCAGGACCTGCCTCTACCTTCTCGCGAGAGGTCGCGCCGTCGCGGTGTTCCCCGAGGGCACGCGGAGCAGGGACGGCCGCCAGCTCCAGCCGAAGCCGGGCATCGGGCTTCTCGCAGTCAGGAGCGGAGTTCCCGTCCTGCCGGCGCACATCTCCGGCACGGACAGGCTCCTCGACTCCCTCCTCAGGAGGACGAGGTTCCGCGTGACGTTCGGCATGATGATCCTCCCGTCCGAGGTGGAGGAATGCAGAAGGAGCGAGGGATACGCAGGTGTCGCCAGGCTCGTGATGAAACGCATCGCGGACCTCGGTGACGAACCGGGCCCGGAGGCCCGAAATGCAGAGAGGGAGCTCAATTGAAGGAGAAGGAGTACATAGTCGGCCTGACCCGCGAGGAGGTCGAGCTTACCGAGGGTCTCGAGTACACTCCCGACGAGAGGCGCGTGCTCGAGAACTCGTACGACCGGACGCTGGGAACGACCGAGGTCAAGGTCGGCAGCATCGTGCCGGGTACGATCCTGCAGAGGGTGGGGAACGAGGTCATCGTGGACATAGGCTACAAGAGCGAAGGCGTCATCCCGCTCGCCGAATTCAGGGAGGAGGAGGAGATCTCCCCCGGGCTGCAGGTTGACGTCTTCATCGAGAGCCTGGAGGACATGGACGGCAGGGTGGCCGTCTCCAAGGAGAAGGCGCACTTCCACAAGGTATGGACGGACATCAAGGCGGCCTACGACAACGGCTCGATCCTCAAGGGGACCGTCATCAAGAGGATCAAGGGCGGTTTGGTGGTCCGCATCATTGGCGTTGACGCCTTCCTCCCCGGAAGTCAGGTGGCCCTCAGACAGGTGCCCAATCTCGAGAAGTTCATCGGCCAGACTCTCGAGTTCAGGGTGATAAAGCTCAACAAGCGCCGCAGGAACATCGTCGTCAGCCGCCGCCAGGTTCTGGAGGAGGCCCGTTCCGAGCAGAAGGAGAAGCTCATCCGCGAGCTGGAGGAAGGTCAGGTCCGCACAGGTGTCATAAAGAACATCACCGACTTCGGCGCCTTCGTGGACCTCGGCGGCATAGACGGCCTCCTGCACATAACGGACATGAGCTGGGGAAGGGTGCGCCATCCCTCCCAGATCGTCAACATAGGAGACGAGATAGAGGTAAAGGTCCTCAAGTTCGACAGGGAGCGGGAAAGGATCTCCCTGGGCATGAAGCAGCTCCAGCCATTCCCGTGGGAGGGTGTGTCCGACAGGTATCCCAAGGGCATGATGGTCAAGGGCAAGGTCGCCAGCATCACGGACTACGGCGCCTTCGTCGAGCTGGAGCCCGGAGTCGAGGGTCTCATCCACGTCTCCGAGATGTCGTGGACCAAACACGTGAGACATCCGTCGAAGATCCTCAATGTCGGCGACGAGCTCGAGGCCGTGGTGCTGAACGTCAACGAGGAGGAGCGCAAGATCTCTCTGGGCCTCAAACAGATCCAGGAAAATCCCTGGGACCGCATAGAGGAGCGCTTCCCCGTGGGCTCGATCGTCGAGGGCGTGGTCCGCAACCTCACGAACTTCGGCGCATTCGTTCAGATCGAGGAGGGCATAGACGGGCTGGTGCACATCAGCGACATGAGCTGGACCAGGCGGGTCTCGCACCCCTCCGAGGTCCTCTCGAAGGGCGACAGGCTCAAGGTCGTCGTCCTCAGCATCGACAGGGAGAACCACAGGATCTCCCTGGGGCTCAAGCAGACGACGGAGAATCCCTGGGACACCATGGACGCACGCCTGCCGGAGGGTACCGAGGTCTCGGGCCAGGTGGTCCAGCTCCTGGAGCGCGGAGTTGTCGTCGATCTCGGCGAGAACATCGAGGGCTTCGTGCCTTTGAGCCAGCTCGGGTGGGAGAACCTCGAGAACCCCGAGGAGGTCCTCAGACCGGGAGACGAGCTTCCGCTCAGGGTCATAGAGATCGTGCCGTCGAGCAGGCGCATCGTGCTCAGCGTCCGCAGCTACTTCAACGGCAGGCCCATGGAGGAGCTCAGCGAATTCAGGGCGCGCTTCGAGGGCAGGCCGCCGCTGGAGAAGCCGGCGGCTCCCGCTCCGGCTCCCGCGGCCGAGACGCAGGATCAGGGCGGGGAAGCCTCCGGGGCCGAGCCGGCCTTCTCCGGGCAGTAGCCGGGCGCATGGAGGGCAGGGAGGGGGCGCAGGGGGCGCCCCCGATCCCCGTGGCCGCCTGGGGAACGTGCACCGGATGCCGTCTGGCCGCGAGCGAGGCGGAGGAGCTGCTTGCGAGGATCGTGGAGAATGGCGCCGTGTCGGCCTCGGGACCCTCGGAGGCCGACCTCGTGATCGTAGGAACCTGTGCGGTCACGGCTCGCGCCCTGTCCGGGAGCAGGAAGCTAGTCGCCTCCCTGCGTCGCTCCACGGACGCCAGGATCATCGTGACCGGATGCGCCGCCAGATATTCGCCGGGCTCGTTCGAGGGAGTGGACGGGCTGGTTCTCGCCCCGCGTCCCGGCGACGTGCTCGATGCGGCCGGAGTGGAAAACGGGGAGGAGGGCTTCTTCCGATGCGAGACGCGGCCCTCCTGCTGGAGGTCCCGTGCTCTCCTCAAGGTCCAGGACGGATGCGACAACCGCTGCGGGTACTGCATGGTTCCGCTCGCGAGGGGAGGCTCCAGGAGCCTCGATCCAGCACAGGCCGTGGAGTCCTTCGACCGGCTTGCAACGTCCGGTTTCCGCGAAGTGGTTCTCACGGGGATCGACCTCGCATCCTGGGGCGGAGACCTTCCAGGCGCGCCCTGCCTCGCCGACCTCGTCGAGGCACTCGCCGACCGAGGCGCCAGGATCAGGCTCGGCTCACTCGAGCCGATGGGGCTGTCGCGCGGCCTTGTGGCGAGACTGGCCCGGGCGGGCGTATGTCCGCATCTGCATCTTCCTCTGCAGAGCGCGTCCGACAGGGTTCTGAAGGCGATGGGAAGGCGCTTCACGCGCGCCGGAGCCATCGAGCTGATCGAATGGCTGCTGGAGTCATTCGATTCTCCGGCGATCGGGATGGACATCATGACGGGATTCCCAGGCGAGGACGAAGCGGCATTCGAGGAGACCGTCGGCTTTCTGGAGAAGGTGCCGCTTGCCTATCTGCACGTTTTCCCCTTTTCGCCGAGACCCGGCACCGCGGCCTGGGGGGCGGCTCCCGGAGCTTCCGGCAGGAAGCTCTCGGACAGGGTGCGCATCCTTTCCGGGCTTTCAGTGCGGAAGCGCACCGAATACAGGGAGTCGCTCCTTGGGAAGGTGTCCGAAGTGCTGGTCGAGCAGAGGCAAAGGTCGGGCAGGAGGCTGGGTCTCACCGAGAGATATGTTCCTGTGGCCGTCCCGGAGGAATGTGCCCCCGGATCTGTTGTGCGCGTTGAGCTTACCCGGGAAAACATGGCATGGGACATACGCTGAACGCGATCGTGGACCCCGTAGAT
>JAAYTY010000013.1 GCA_012523605.1 Candidatus Fermentibacterota bacterium | reverse complement strand
GGCGAAGCCCTGAGGCAGTAGCGGCAGGGCCGTAAGCGCCTGAGACTGCTTACCGGGCCAGGGCATCCAGTGCCTGTTGATCGCGAATGCGGCCTGCTTTGTGTGCTCCCACGCCGCTCCCAGGATTTCGTGCGAGCCCAGCGGGCCGAGCGCGTCCCATCTCAGCTCCACCAGATCGGAGCAGAGGTGAAGGTCGCCCCAGACTATGGCCTCGTCGAGCCTGCGCCTGCGAATCGTGTCCGAATAGCAGACCCTGTCGGCGATGAGTGCGCTCGACCTGCCGTCCCTGTCGAATGCCAGCCAGCCGACCGAGAGTTCGGCTTTCACTCCGTCGGGCCAGACGTAGTCCGGGGAGGACCATTTCAGGAGGTCCACCCTCGTGAAATCGAACTGCACGGTGTCGGGCCCGATCTCAGGGCTGCAGATGCTCAGAATGGAACCGTCTCCCCGTCTCCAGGCGAACTCGGCGGGCACGACGAACGGATCGAAGGGCTCCATGAAGACGAAGGCGTCGATGTCGGAGTCGAACCGGGCGGTTCCCGCGGCGACACTCCCGGTGCATACGACCGCCCTGACGCAGTCCTCCTTCGACAGCTCGCGCTCGATGAAATCGGAGAGATCGGCCCTCTTGCGTGCAGAAGCTGCTACCAGGATCCCCCCTCCAGGCATTGTTCACATCAATCCTCAGTACCCGGCCGCGGCCGGCAGGCTGTACGACAGCCCGCCGACAGGCTTCAATATACCCTTCGAAGAGGCTGCGGGCATCGCCGACCTGGCCCCGGGGGCTCCCTCCACCGTTTCGAGGGAAGGGCCGGAGCGTCGGCGATGCTCCCCGGTGCGAGAGACGGGAACCAGGGGGAACCATCCGGTGTATTCCAGGCGAGGGCATCGCGTCGTTCGGGCGCGGAATGCCCGTGAGTCCATCGGAGGGGAGGGAGGAAGTCGGTGAACAGGGGATTCAGCCTGGTGGAGCTGATCGTAGTGCTGGCCGTGCTCGCCGTTCTCAGCTCCATCGCCTCCGCGAAGCTCAGGAACATGCGCGACGAGGCCGAGGCGGCCTCCTGCCGGACGAATCTCGCGAACCTCGCCACGGCGGAGCAGATCTACGCCACCCATCACGGCTACATCAACTTCGCAGGCTCGATGAGCGACCTGGAGCCATACATCACAGGTGGCGGCGGAAACGGCCCGGTCTGCCCTTCAGGGGGCGAGTACATCCTCGACTTCGATCGCAGGGGCGGCGTTCAGTGCACCTGGACCGAGCGGCAGGCGCACGGTTCTGTATCCGACGGGATAAAGTCCTGGGAGTAGGCCGGCGGCCCGCACTGCGCTGATCCGAATCCCGGAGCCTTCGCCATACACTTCTCTATTGCCGGAGCCCGGGCCTTCCCGGCCTGGGGGAGGCATCGCCCGAAACTGAACGCGACACAGGCACCGGCGTTCATGGGATGCCCGTGGTCCGAGAGAGGCCTCCCGGCAAAGCGCGATGCCGGGACGGAACGCGGGAACCGCCTTTCTGAACAGGCGGATGCACCCAGCCGTGACCTTACGCAGGGTCGTCCGATGACCTATCTTCGCCCTGCCGGGCTCCTGCCGCCCGGGAGTCTGGAGGGGGATGGAACCGGATCGCAGGAACATGGCCGTGATGTTCACGGACGTCGCAGGCTTCACAGCGCGGATGGAGGCCAGCGAGTCCGACGCCATGCGGATTCTGGACACCCAGAGGAGCATCATCGAGAAACTCCTCCCCGATTCGGGCGGCAGGCTGGTCAAGGAGATGGGCGACGGAATGCTCTGCGTGTTCCCGGGCCCTTCCGGTGCGGTGAAGTGCGCCAGGGGCCTCCAGTCGGAGCTTGCGAACGGGGATTTCAGCGTAAGGATCGGCATCCACTGGGGAGAGGTTCTGCTGACCGGTGAAGATGTGTTCGGCGACACGGTGAACGTGGCGTCACGCCTTGAGAAGATGTCGGCCCCCGGAGGAATACTGGTCTCGGGGGAACTGCTTTCCGGCTGGGGCGCCGGCCGGCGCCCGAAGACCGAATCCCTGGGCATGGTGAGGCTCAGAGGGCTGGGGCGCCTCGTGGACGTCCACGCTCTCAAAGGCACTGCGGACCGCCCCCTGGAGACTGCATCCCCGCTCTCCTTCGAGGGGATCTCGAGACAGTGCGCGGGGCTCTCGATCCCCTCGTTGGCGGTCATCCCCCTCGTGAATCTCGGAGACGGGAAGGATCGCTTCTACTGCCACAGCATCACCGCGGACCTGGTCTCGGACCTGACCCGGGCGGGTCTCATCAGGGTGATCCCGTTAGCGGAGGCGGCCCGGGCGGGAGACTCGGAGACGGGCTCGGATGCCATCGCCCGCGCCCTCCGCGTGAGGTTCGTGGCCCGGGGAACCCTGTTCAGGGAAGCGGGTGTCTTCAACATCGCCATCGAACTCTTTGACGCGGAGGCCGGCCGCATCGCCTGGGCCGACACCTGGCAGGACGACTGGCTGGAGCTCCCCTCGATAAAGGGCAAGCTCGCGGACGGACTGCTGAAGGCGGTCGGCATCGAGCCCTCCAGATTCGCCGGAATGACCGGCAGCGAGACGGACAAGGCAAGAGCCTACGAACTCTACCTGGAGGGCTGGGACGCCTACAGGCACAGGCAGAGGGCATCCGACATGGAGCGGACAAGGAGGCTCCTCGAGAAAGCCCTGGAGCTCGACCCGGAGCTGGTCATAGCTCGTGTGATCCTGGGGAACACCTGCCGCGACGCCGGGGAATACGATACAGCCGCCGCCATCTATGCTCGGTCGCTGGAAACCGCCGTGGAGAATGGCGACGTGCCCAGACAGGTACGCATCCTGCTCGAGACGGGGACCCTGCGACTTCGCACGAGCCTCTTCCGCGAAGCCCGGGAGGTCTTCCTCAAGGCGCTCAAGCTCTCCAGGTCCACGGGGGACAGGGAGGGTGAGTGCAGAGCTCTCAACAACCTGGGTCTCGCGGAGTGGAACATGGGGAACTACAGGACGTCCCTGATGCGCCACGAGGCTTCGCTGGCCATCGCGTCGGAACTTTCGTCCAGCTACCAGGTCGCAAGCTCGCACTGCAACATGGGGCTGGTCAGATGGTCCATGGGAGACGACGAAAAAGCCCTTGAGCACTACTCCACGGCTCTCGGGATTCTGATCTCGATCAACAGCCTCACCGGGCAGGTGGAGGTTCTCAAGAACATGGCGAACGTCCACCACAGGACGGGCGCCTATGAGAAGGCCCTCGAGCTTTCGAGGAGGTGCCTGCAGATCACCAGGGAGCTGGGCGACAGGCCCAACCAGTGCAGAACCCTCAACAACATCGGCAACGTGCTTCTCCATACGGGGAGGATCGAGGAGGCGTCGGCCCTCTACGCGGAAGCCCTGGATCTGGCGCGTTCCCTGCAGGACAGGTTCCTTGAGGGAATCGTCCTCACGAACACAGGCATGATGGAGATGGCCGCGGGCAGGAGCGCCGAAGCCGTCGCACGCTACGAGGCGGTGCTCTCCATCTGCAGGACGATCGGGGATTCGGAGGGCGAGGCGGTCGCCCTGGCCCAGCTCGGAGAAGCATGTCTCGCGGACGGCAGGGCCAGGGAGGCGGTAGGCCATCTCCATTCCGCCCTCTCGATCATGGAAGGCATCGGGGCGGAGCCCAGGAAGGCCGAAGTCCGCTGCTGGCTCGCCCTGGCGATCCTCGCGTGCGGGGACGGCGTCGCCGCCCTGCCCAAGGTTCTCGAGCTTGCCGGCAAGGCCGAACGGGAGATCAGCCGGTTCAGCTAAGACAGGCCTTCCAAGCTCTACCTGCTCGCGAAGGTGTACCGGGCGGTCTCTGAAACAGGCGGAGCAGATGTCTCGGCCGCCGCCGAAGCCCGGCGGAAGCGCAGGTCGCTCGTCGAGAGAGCGCACGAGTCGCTCCTCGCGGCGGCGGCCCGGATCAGCGACGCGGGGATGCGCGATTCCTTCCTGCACCGCGTGGAGAGCAACGCCGCGATACTGAGGGAGATGGAGGAGGGATGATCTCCGTGATGCTGGCCCTGGCGGTCGCCGGTTCCGGCGGAGACCCGCCTGCAGAGGCGGAGGATGCCTTCAGGATGGAGGCGACGATCCGGGGCATACCGGATTATCTCCTCCCGGAGGGATTCGACAGTCTGGGCATCCTGTCCGGGGAAGGCATGTATGACGATCCGGTGCTCACCGTATTGGGACACACCGGAGGATCCACCCTGGAGATGGGCTCGGTGCCCTTCCCGGGAATCTACAACGGCGCCAAGGTCGACTGGCGGTGGGACGAGAACCGCGGCGAAGTCGCAGCTTATTCGCAGATGCCGTTTTCGGCCTTCTGCTTCTGTGCGTCCTACCTCCTGAACGGCGAAGCGCCCCTGCTCGAGCTCTCGGGGTCGTGGACGGAGGATCCCTCCGCGGCTCTTGTCGATTCCGCCGGCCTCCTGCTGGAGAGAGGAGACTTTTCCGGGGCTGCCGGCATCCTCTCTTCGGTCATGTATCCCGGTTCGTATATCGTACCCGGAGAATGGGAGGCGCGCTTCCTCTCGAAAGGCCGCGAGCTTGGGCTCGGAGCGTTCGAAGCCGGATCGCCCGGGGCCGGCGCCGCCGCGATCGAGGATGCGGTTTCTTCCATCGCATCCTTCTCGTTGGATCCCGTTCCGGAAGGCGGCTTCGCATCGAGGGAGGATTTCGAGGGGAATCCCATCTCGGCCTTCGTCGGACTCGAGGAATACGCCGGGATCCTCGACGACTACGGCTTACTCCTCGCCGCGAGCGGAAGGACCGGGGAAGCCGTTCCCGTTCTCGAGCGTGTAGTCCGCCTCGCGCCCGGGTGGGCCGTCGCCAGGCTCAACCTGGCCGACGTCCTCTGGGAAAGCGGCTGCATTGACGCGGCCGGCGAGCAGTACGCGGCGTACATCGGCCTCCTCGAGGAGAATGGTCTCATGCACGACTGCCCCTCGAGGGCCATGGAAAGGGCGATAAGGCCGTGAGCGCGGAGTCACCGGGGATAAACCCGGATGCCTTCCTCGGGCTCTGGCGCGGCGCATGCGTGGTTTTCGGGCGGAGCGAAGCGTGGCATCGGGCAGGGCGGCCCGCCGAGGGAGCCGGCGATGCCGGGGCGGGGGTTATGCATCACGGCGAAGGAGGTGTCTCCAGATGAATTTTCTGCATGTCCGAGGATTCCTGCCGGCGTTTCTCGCCGCGGTGTTTTTCGCCTCAGTCGCCGCCGGCGGGGATCTGCCCGTCGTTTTCGATCTCAGGGACGTGGACGGGATCTGCTACGTGACTTCGGTGAAGAGCCAGATCGGTGGAACCTGCTGGACCCACGGCGCAATGGCCGCCATGGAGGGCAACCTCCTAATGAACGGCGCCTGGGAGGCCGCCGGGGAGACGGGCGAACCGAATCTCGCCGAGTACCACCTCGACTGGTGGAACGGGTTCAACCAGTTCTGGAACGGAGACGTCGATCCCCCGACGGGAGACGGCCTCACCGTGCACATGGGCGGCGACTACATGGTGACCTCCGCCTACATGTCGAGGGGTGCCGGAGCGGTGAGGGACGCCGACGGGCAGTCCTACGAACCGGCGCCGCCGCTCTGGGATGAGGGATTCCACATCTACTATCCGAGGCATATCGAATGGCTCACAGCGGGCGACGACCTCGAGAGGATCGACGAGATCAAGGTGCGCCTCATGGAGGAGGGCGTCATAGGCACCTGCATGTGCTACTCCGACGAGTTCATCGACGAGAACTTCATCCACTACCAGCCGCCGGAGTACCCGTGGGACCCCAATCACGCGGTCGCGATAGTCGGATGGAACGATACTCTGCAGACCCAGGCCCCCCTGCCGGGGGCATGGCTCTGCAAGAACAGCTGGGGCGAGGGCTGGGGTCTGGACGGCTACTTCTGGATCTCCTACTGCGACCTGTGGGCCGGCCATCATCCCGAGATGGGTGCGGTCTCCTTCAGGGATGTCGGACCGTTCGAGTGGAGCAGGGCGTACTTCCACGACCTTCACGGATGGAGGGACACGGCGGAGGACATACTGTCCGCGGTCAACGCGTTCCGCATGGAGGAGGACGGGATGGTCGAGGCCGTGAGCTTCTTCACCGCCGCGGACACGACCTCCTGGTCGGTGGAGATCTACTCCTGCATGACCGGAACTCCACCGGAAGCTGCTTTCGAGGGCCTTCTCGCCTCGGGAGAGGGCATGTTCGAGCACCTCGGCCTTCACACCGTCGATCTGGAGACACCCTTCGCGGTGAACGGGGGCGACAGCGTCTATGTCCGCCTGACGCTGGACAGGGGAGGCATGCCGTATGACCGTACGTCGGACGTGCCCGTCCTGCTGGGAGCCCAGTACCGCGTGATAGTCAACTCGTCGGCCTCCCCAGGGGAGAGCTACTTCTACACTCCCGGCGGGAGTCTCATGGATTTCCAGTCTTACGAAGGCAATCCCTGGCCCGGGACTGGGAACTTCTGCATCAAGGTATTCACCGGCGTCGCGGGTCTGGCCGTATCCCCCTCCCAGCCCGTGATGGTTTCTGGAATGCCCGGGGGGCCGTGGGATCCCCCGGTGTGGACCGAATGGCTCGAGAACCACGGCCCTTCGGCTGTCGAGTATTCCATATCAATCGATCCGGCTGTCGACTGGCTGGATGTGGATGGCCCGGCTTCGGGAATGCTCGAGCCGTACCAGCCCCTGGGAGTCGGCTTCACGGTGAACGACAACGCCTGTCTGCTCGGCCAGGGGGCCTATGCCGCCTCGATAGTCGTGACCGACGAGACCTCCGGCAGCGTCGAAGCCTGCATCCCGGTCGTCCTGCTCGTGGGCGATGCCGAAGTCGCCTGGACCTGGACGATGGACCAGGATCCGGGCATGGCCCTGGACGAAGGCTGGGCATGGGGACAGCCTCTGGGCATGGGCGGGGAGCACGGCTATCCCGACCCGTCGTCTGGCTCGACCGGAAGCTTCGTGGTGGGCTACAACCTCTCCGGTGACTACGAGAACAACCTGCCCGAGCGCTCGGCCGTGCTGGGGCCGCTCGACTGCTCGGAGCTGTACGGAGTGGGGCTCGAGTTCGAAAGACGGCTGGGAGTCCAGGAGTACGGCTTCGACAAGGCCCGAGTGCAGGTCAGCTCCGATGGCAGGGACTGGGAGACCGTCTGGGAGAACGGAGGATACCCGCCGGTCACGGACTCGGCCTGGGTCCACGTCGAGTACGACATCTCCTCGGTGGCGGACGCCTGCCCGACCGTCTATGTCAGATGGGTCATGGGTCCGACCAACGACGGCTGGCGCTACTGCGGCTGGAACATCGACGATGTTGCAGTCACAGGCATTCCTCTCAGGGGGCCGGGTGGAGTTGTCCCACCCTCGCTGTTCCTCGAGGCGCCCGTGCCCAACCCGGTTCTTTCTTCCGTCTCTTTCACATACCATCTCCCGTCGGCTGGCTGGACCACGGTCAGGATCTACGACATGGCGGGAAGACTGGTGGACCGCGTTTTCGAAGGCAGCCAGCTGCAGGGCGGACGGACGGTCGAATGGAGCCCCGACGACGCGGACTCGCCCGTGCCCTCGGGAGTCTATTTCGTAAGGGTCGTGTCGAACGGCGCCTCCGCGAGCGGCAGATTCCTCGTGCTGAGGTAGAGCCTCAGGCATGCAGAAGGGGCCCGCCGCCTGCGCGGCGGGCCCCCGGCGTTCCGCCCATGTCAGAGATTCGTGTCCGTCAGCACCAGCTCGAACTGGATGGACATGAGCGAATCGGTCATGGAGCCGCTTCGCATGACGTGCCCCACTCCGGGAGCCAGCGCATCCGTCTGCTCCAGGAGCTCCTCCGGATTGGTGTAGGCTATCTGGGCGCAGTCGGCGAAGTTTCCGAACGGCACCGAGGCCGTGTAGTCGGTGCTCAGAACCTCATAGACTCCGCCCGGATCGTCCGGCCCGGGATACCAGATCCTTCCGGGCTCTATCGGGGGGCTGTGTATGATCTCCCCCGTCGAGTCCCCGGGCGATTCGTAGATCGAAACCTGTCCGCTCTCCTCGCGCCAGTACTGGGTTTCGAGGAGAGGGATGGTGTCTATCGGGGACGAGTCGGCGTAGAAGACAAGAATCTGCTCGATCTCGACCTGGAACAGCGGGAAGCCCGAGTCGTGGCGGAGCGTGTCGGTGATCTCGATGTCCATACTCCCCTCGAGCTCCACGTCTATCGTATCGGCGAAAGTGCCGAATCCCGTGCAGTCGTACTCCCAGTGGTTTCCCAGGGCCACCGGCATGTAGTCGGCGGGAGTGCCGGGGCCTCCCGGGCTGTCTCCACAGCTCGCCAGCAACGCCAGCGAGACGGCTGTCAGGAGTTTCCTCATCGATCCACCTCCGATTCCGCGATCCTCCGCCGCACATCGACCGAGGGGCCGGCAGCGCGGCCGCTCCATCAGTGGCCGCCTATGACGGTGTATCCGAGCTTCCTGAGCTTCTCGGCCAGTTCGCGCTCGGCCTTCATGGCATCGAGTTCGGTCATGTCCTCGGGATATCCTTTCGAGAGTTCGGGCCGGAGCCTCACGCAGTGCCCCGCCATGAACCGCCCCGCGAGATCCCTGCCCCACGACCTCCCCTGCTGGTGCTGCTGGAACCTGACCTCGGGGTCCTTCGATGTCTGGCCCACATACACGCACGGCAGCTCGGGATTGGCCCTGGGATTGAGCCTCTGGACCCTGGCCCTCGTCTTCACCGAGTCGTCGACTTCGATCACGTACACCCTGTTTCGCTTCGAGGGGGGCTTGTTGGCGACGAAATGCCCCTGGCTCCTGAGTCTTTCGACCGTGGACTCGAGAAGGGAGAGCCCCTCCACCATCCTGCCGAAACCTTTCGTCATGCCAGGCATCAGCCGCTTGAAGTGGCTCGACTTGCTTACCTTCGAGAAGTCGCCGTCGGCGAAGAAGTCCTCGGGCCTCCCCTTGTTGAGCAGCAGCCTGACTTCCAGAACAGGCTTGTCCTCGCGCCCGGAGGGATTGAGCTTCCGAACCCAGCCCCACTTCGCAACCTCTGCATCCAGCTCGACCACGTAGAGGTAGTTTCGTGCGACATTCCCGTCGCGGGTGCCCCCCTGCCCGCGCTCCCTCTTCCCGCCTCTTCCGGCGGGGGCGTCCTTCACAAGCCCCAGAGCCTTAAGCAGTGTCCTGAACACAATGCTCCTTACATGCTTGAGGGACTGGTAAAATACAGATGAACCACCCCTGCTCCCTGTCGGAGCCACGGCCCATCGTGTCCATTATAAGCCTGCAGGGGGCTTCGGGGAGTATGCGGCTCATGACCTCCCCCGGCCCCCCTCATGGGACCCCGCGGTAGGGCTCCACCGGCAGGTCGTCCATGTCGCGGAAGGAGAGTGCCTCGACAAGCCGCCTCGCCAGGTTGAGGTTGGTGAGAAGCGGCACTCCGCAGTCCACTGCCGCGCGCCTTATGAGATAGTCGTTCGACAGCTCCTCGGCCTCGTTGTTCTTGGGGATGTTGATCACCAGGCCTATCCTGCCCTCCTTCAGATAGTCGATGCAGTTCGGTCGGCCGCCCTCCAGCGGCCAGCGGAGCGTGCCTGTCTCGAATCCGTTGGCACGCATGAAACGGGCGGTGCCCGATGTCGCAAAGAACTCGAAGCCCATGTTCCTTAGCCTGTCGAGCACGGGCAGCCACTGAGCCTTCTCCATGAGGGGGCCGGTCGAGATGAGGGCCGATCTCCTCCCGATGACGAAGCCCACGGACCTCATGGCCATGAGCAGAGCCTCGTGCATGTCCTCTCCGATGCAGGCCACCTCGCCCGTGGATGCCATAGCCACGCCCATGGCGGGATCGGCGCCGGTCAGCCTCTGGAAGGAGAACTGGGCCGCCTTGACCCCCACCCGGTCGAGATCGAGTGCCGATGCCTCGACCTTTTCGACCCGCTCTCCGAGTATGGCTCTGGTCGCCAGGTCGATGAAATTGCGGCCCATGACCTTCGACGAGAACGGGAAGGTGCGGGATGCGCGCAGGTTGCATTCGATGACCCGCACCCTGTTGTCACGCGCGAGGAACTGGATGTTGAAGGGGCCCGTGATCCGCAGGGCGGAAGCTATCCTGGACGCGATGGCTTTGACCTGCCTGGCAGTCTCCACATAGAGCCTCTGCGGAGGCATGACAATGGTTGCGTCGCCCGAGTGCACACCCGCGTTCTCCACGTGCTCGCCCATCGCGTACAGCAGTATCGAACCGTCTCTCGCGACGCCGTCGAACTCCACCTCTCGGGCGTTCTCGATGAACCTGGAGACGACCACGGGAGCCTCGGGGGCCACTCCGGCGGCGCGGGTGAGGTATTCGCGCATTCCCGCGTCGTCCCAGACGACGGCCATCGCAGCCCCCGAGAGGACGTAGGAGGGCCGGATCATGACGGGGAATCCGACCCGGGAAGCGAATGCGGCCGCATCCTCGATGCTCGCGGCCTTCGTCCATTCCGGCTGGTCCACTCCGAGCTCGTCGAGGAGTGCGGAGAACCTGTTCCTGTCCTCGGCCCTGTCGATGCTGTCCGGAGAAGTACCCAGTATCCTCACGCCCTGCGAGTGGAGAGCCTGGACCAGGTTGTTGGGTTCCTGGCCGCCCATGGAAACTATCACGCCCTCTGGGTTCTCGAACTCCACGATGTCCAGGATGCGTTCGGCGCTCGTCTCGTCGAAGTAGAGCCTGTCGCATACGTCGAAATCGGTGGAGACCGTCTCGGGGTTGCAGTTGAGCATGGTCGTGAGGTAGCCCAGGCTCCTGGCCGTAGTCGCCGCGTTGACGCAGCACCAGTCGAACTCCACGCTCGAACCTATCCTGTAGGCTCCTCCCCCGAGCACCAGGACCGTTCCGGCGAGAGGCTCGACATCCCCCGCGGCGGCGTTGTAGGTCGTGTAGAGGTAGTTCGTGGCGGCGGGATACTCAGCCGCGAGCGTGTCGATCTGCTTCACGAAGGGGATTATCCCCATGGCCGTCCGGGCCTTCCTCACCGAATGCTCGTCCGACCCGCAGGCTCTGGCTATCTGGTCGTCGCTGAAGCCCAGCCTCTTCGCCCCTGCCATCAGATCCGGGCCGGGCATCCCGCACGAGGCCTCCAGGGCACGGCCTGCGGCGACGATCGCGGCCATCCTCTCCAGGAACCAAGGGTCTATGGCGGTGAGGCCCGCCGCCTCGCGGACGGTCATGCCGCTCCGGAGCGCCTCGGCAACCGCGAAGATCCTCCGTGGAGTGGGCTCCGCGAGCTCCCGCCTGAGATCGGCGAACTCCAGCCCGTTCCCGACCAGGCCCCTCATGCCGGTGCCCAGCACCCTGAGAGCTTTCTGGAGGGCTTCCTCGAAGCCCCTGGCTATCGCCATCACCTCGCCCACGCTCTTCATCTGGCTGCCGATGCGGTCGTCCACACGGCGGAATCTTTCGAGATCCCACCTGGGCACCTTCACGACTACATAGTCCATGGCCGGCTCGAAGCAGGCCTTCGTGGTCCCGGTCACCCTGTTGACGAGCTCGGGCAGGGTTCTGCCCATGGCGAGGTGCGCGGCGACCGAGGCGAGCGGGTAGCCGGTGGCCTTGCTCGCGAGGGCCGAACTCCGCGACAGCCTGGCGTTCACCTCGATGACCCTGTAGTCCCCTCCGCGGGGATCGAGGGCGAACTGGATGTTGCACTCCCCGACTATGCCGAGATGCCTCACGGTGCGGAGCGCCACCGAGCGGAGCATGTGGTACTCCCTGTCGGAGAGGGTCTGGCTCGGGGCCACCACGATGCTCTCGCCCGTATGGATACCCATCGGATCGAGATTCTCCATGTTGCATACCGCGATGCAGTTGTCCGCCCGGTCGCGGACCACCTCGTACTCGATCTCCTTCCAGCCCCCGAGGCACTCCTCGACGAGTATCTGCCTCACGAGGAGGAGCGCCGAGGCAGCCAGAGAGGCCAGTGACGCCTCGTCGCGTGCGACGCCGCTGCCCAGCCCGCCCAGCGAGTAGGCGGATCTCACCATGACCGGGAAGCCGAGAGCGCGCCCTGCCTCAACGGCCTCGGAGACCGACCTGCATGCGCTCGATCTGGCCGTGACCACTCCCGCCTCCGCCAGCCTCCTGACGAACCGCTCCCTGTCCTCGGTATCGCGCACCGCCTCCAGAGGCGTTCCCAGTACTTCGACCCCGAACCGCTCAAGCACGCCCAGCTCCGAGAGCTCCAGCCCGACGTCCAGGGCCGTCTGGCCTCCGAATCCGAGAAGGATCCCGTCCGGTCTCTCCCTCTCGATGATCCTGCCGACGGTCGGGGCGTCCACCGGGGTCAGGTAGAGGCTGTCGGCCATTCCATCGGAGGTCTGAACGGTGGCGATGTTCGGATTGACCAGAATGGTGCGGGCGCCCTCGCTCCGGAGTGCCTTGAGAGCCTGGGAGCCGGAGTAGTCGAACTCCCCCGCCTGCCCTATCCGAAGGCCCCCGCTGCCGAGGACGATCACGCTCCCGGGCCTATCGCGCATGGATCTCCGCCTGTCTCACGAACCGGTCGAAGAACCATTCGGCATCGCGCGGTCCGGGCGAGCCCTCGGGATGGAACTGCACGGCGGAGAAGGGCAGGCTCTCGTGCCGTATCCCCTCTACGGTTCCGTCGTTCAGGTTTCTGAACCATGTCGTCCAGCCTTTCGGAAGCGAGCCCTCCCTGATCGCGTATCCGTGGTTCTGGCTCGTGACGATGCACCTGCCTGTTCCCTCCTCGATGCAGGGCTGGTTCTGGGAGCGGTGGCCGAAGGGGAGTTTGTAGGTCGAGCCGCCGGCCGCGAGGGCCATGATCTGGCACCCGAGACAGATGCCCGCCAAGGGAATCGGGTCCATTGCAGCCATCTCGGCCGAGACTAAGGATATGGTCGAGCGGAGGACCGCCGGGTCGCCGGGCCCGTTCGATATCAGCAGCCCGTCCAGGCCCAGCCCTCCCACCGGCATGGAGGGCGGGATCATCAGCACCCTGCAGCCCCTCTCCAGCAGAGCCCGGACGATGCTCCGCTTGCAGCCGCAGTCCAGGATCCCCACGAGGGGCCCGCCGCCGTCCCCGCCGACTCTTACGGGCTCGCGCACCGAGAGGGAGGCGACCAGCGCGTCGGATGAGAAGTCCGGCAGAGGAGGGGCGTCGGCTTCGGCAGCGCCCTCGGGAAGGATCCATCCGGCCATGGTTCCCCTCGAGCGGAGCCTCCTGGTGAGATCGCGAGTGTCCACTCCCTCCAGACCGCACACTCCGCCGGATTCCAGCCACTCGCCGAGGCTGGTCACCGCCCGGTGGTGGCTGTACTCCGCGATGTGCCTGGAGACCACGAGACCCCGGACCTGAATGCGGCCGGACTCGAAGGATCTCTCGTCTCTGGAAGGGTCGGGAACACCGTAGCTCCCGGCGAGAGGATAGGTGAGAACGAGCACCTGCCCGGCATACGAGGGATCGGTGAGGCTCTCGGTGTAGCCGACCATTCCCGTGCTGAAGACGATCTCGCCCGAGGCGGGGATGGGGGCGCCGAAAATGGTTCCGGCGTATTCGGCCCCGTCCTCCAGTCTCAGCACCGCCCTCGTCGGAGACCCCCCGTGCAAATTGCCGCAATCTACAGATCGGAGGACGGGATGCCAACTCCCTCCCGGGGAGCGTTACGGAGAACGGCGGTTCGCCCTATCCGCGGTTTCCCGGCGGGGAAGAGCCCCGCGCATCGTTGGCGGAGCCTTCAACCGGGAGCGGAGGAGGGATCAGAACCTCAGGGAGAGCGACATGGAGACGACCGGATAGACGCCCACCCTGTCGAACTGCCCCTCCAGGAGGGACTGTTCGACTTCTACGTCATCCGAAAGCTGCTGCTCGAGCTCGGGAGGCAGGAAGCCCCCGTCGTGCCACAGGTCGACCGAGTAGTCCTGGAAGACGACTCCGAGATCCGTGCTGATGCGGAGGCCCGGCTCGGCCGCGGGGAAGCCTCCGAAGCCCATGCCGATGTAGGGTGCCGCAGGGAGAAGGCTCACGGTGCCGTGGATCTCCCCGAGCTGATCGGGCGTATAGGACCGCGATCCGATGCTCAGCGGATCCTCCGAAACGGCGGTCACCTCGATGCTCGCATCGCTCATGTACGCGCCTGCGGTGAAGTGGAATCCGCCGTCACCCGGATAGAGGTCGAGCAGGGCCGAGGTCCAGGCAATGTCGGAGTCGTACCGGTAGGGAATCCCGCGGAAGGTCGAACCCAGACCAAATTCCAGACTGCTGCGCCCGGCCCTGACCTGGCAGAACCTGTTGACCCTCAGAGCGCCTTCGAAGCCGAAGCCGGTGGTGCCGCCGAAGGTTCCCACCTGTATGCCGAACGGAGCAGCTGCGCCGGCCGCTCCAGGCGTCGGAAGGAGCAGCGCGGCAAGAGACGCGTGAAGGATGATTCCGAACGAGAGCTTCGCACGCATGGCAGAACCGCCTGTCGCAAGAGCCGCCCCCTCCTTTCAGTGAGAATGCAGGGAGGCCCGGCTGGTTCCCGGCGGAGAGAACCGGCCGTCGCGCGGAGACAGGCAGGCTCTTCAGGCCTTCTCGACCTTCATCGAGATGACCATGCAGCGCATGTCCGACACCCTGGACAGGGAATCCTTCGACACGCCCATGTAGCCGTCCCCCAGCATGTCGAACATGTTCGAGGAGATGCCGAGTTCCGGAAGCCTTCCCGCCAGTCTGCCGCCCTCGCACAGGAACCCGAGCTGAACGGGAGTGGCATAACCCCCGTCGGGGGTGAACTCGCCTCCGCTGGCCATGGCCACGAATACTCCGGGCCTTCCGTCGAGGATCTCCACTAGGGTCCTGTCACCGGTCGCGGGTTCGACCACTGGAGTACCGAGCTGGGGGATGCCGTCATACTCGCAGGAGGCGGCGCCAGTGAGCGGAAGCCCGAACCTGGACGACGTTCGCTTGTCTGTGAACGGAGTTATCACCACGCCCCGGCTTACCACGGGGTATCTGAACCCCTCGTTCACCGTGCCCTCGTCGTCGAAGAAGGCTTGCGAGCCGAATTCCGGGTCGAGACACTGTTCGAGGGAGAAGCTCTCCGAGAAGAGCTTCTGCCCCGTCTTCCCCGAGAACAGCGACGCCCCCGAACCGAATCTGACGCCGTTCAGCTCGCCCAGCAGCTTCGCGAGCGGCTGGACGAAGGCATCGCAGGGGAAGATCACCGGCAGGTCGCCTTCCGCGGGCAGTTCGACATCGTTCAGGAAGGCTCCGCAGAAGGAAAGGGCTTCGTCGAGGTACGCCGCCCTGTCCCATCTCCTGATGGAGCCGGGATAGACGGAGCCGTCCAGTATGCCGGCCGACTCCCGGTGCTTGAACATCAGGTCGAGGTTCATCCTTTCGACCGAGCAGGACAGGTCAAGGCCCGCGTCGTTCGTGATGGAGGATTCGTCGCGGAATCTGCGGGCCGACCCTGAGAAGATCAGATCCGGCATGGATTCGGACAGATCCTTCAACACCGACTCCACCTCCCCGGGAAACGATGATGCGTCGGGCAGGTCGGGGGCGTGCCGGATATGCAGTGTTCCTTCCGCGGAGACGGCGAAGGGGTACTCCACCCCCCGGGACAGCGCGGCTTCGGCCTCGATCCGCTTCGCCGCCGGGTCGAAGCCGCCTATCGCTCCGGCGACGCCGACGAAACCGTCCCTGTAGATCCGGATTCCCGTTCGAGTAACATCCCTGCGGCGCAGGGATTCCACCCCGGAGCGGAGAATGCCCGCGGCAACCTCCACGCGGCGTTTCGATATCGTCTCGATGTTCATGCCCTACCTCACGCAGAGTCCGCGGACGCGGACATGGGGGCCGCCGAAACCAACGGGGAGCGGGTACTGCTCGTGCTTGCCGCATCCGCCGCCGGGGATGGAAACGATCTCGACTTCATCCGAAAGGCCGTCGATCCTCCCGAGAGTCTCCATGACGCTGCCCGTCATGACGGCTATCCTCACCGGCTCGGCCACCTCCCCTCCCCTGATCATCCAGGCGAGCGACGGAGCCAGGGTGAAGGTCGAGAGCCCCGATCCATGCAGGACCGACTCTACGAAGATTCCCCGGTCCACCTCCCGGAAGAGCTGCTCGCGAGTTCTTCCGCCGGCCTCGATGAAAGTCGTGGTCATTCTCGGAATCGGCTCGTACTCGAAGCCGATGCTGCGGGCGTTGCCGGTTGCCTCCTCGTCGAGCGCCGCAGCGGTGGAGGCGCTGTGCAGCCTTCCCGAGAGCATGCCGTTCTTCACAAGCCATGTTCTTCCCGCAGGAGTGCCCTCGTCGTCGAAGGGGGTGTAGCCTGTGCCGGGGATGGTGCCGTCGTCCGCGATGCTAAGCATCTCCGAACCGACTCTGGAGCCCATCGCCCATTCCCTCATCATGGTCTCGTCTCCGGTCATGAAGTCCGCCTCGCTCTTGTGACCGAAGCTCTCGTGCGCGAATATCCCGGCGGCGAACGGGCTCATTATCACGGTGTAATCGCCGGGCTCCACCGGCACGGATTCGCGCAGGAAGACGGCGCTGCGCTCGAGGCGCGACTCC
>JAAYTY010000128.1 GCA_012523605.1 Candidatus Fermentibacterota bacterium | reverse complement strand
TAGGCCACCAGGTCGGGCATGAACATCTCGGCCGCGAACGACCGTAGCTGGTATCCGGCCTGGAACCCCAGCACCACGCCGAGCATCCAGCAGAGGGTCGCGATTATCGGTATGGCCCTGACCCCGGACTGCTCCATGTAGTACATGGCGAGCTTCGTCCTGAGCAGCCTCCTGTCGCCGACGATGGCGGCAGTCGCGAAGAAGGTTCTCACGGCGAAGCTCCTGAGCCCCGATGCGATTCCGGCCATCTCCGAGACTCTGTCCCCGATGTCCACGAATTGCTTCCTGAAGCTCCAGGAGGACCTCTTCGGCCGGTAGCCCGAGGCGTGCTCCGCGAATCCCTCCAGGATCGAGCTGAGCTCCGGGTACGCGCCCTTCAGGACGACTTTCCTCCCGGAGCCCCTTGCGGCGGCGATCCCCTCGTGAAGGGCGGCGGCGGCGAGCAGTTCGGCCCCTGTGCACGAACCGAGGTCTATCTCCAAACCGCCCTCCCCCGCCGAACCGAAAACGGCGGCGAGGCCGGGCACGTCGTCCGCGCACAGCATACCCTCGATTACTGTTCTTCCGGGCTCCGTGCCTGTTCTAAGGGCCATTCCCCCCATCCCGCGGATTCGAATCCATGAACATTGAAGAATATGCACCCTCCGCTCCCGAGTCCAACTCCCCGGACGGAAGCCCGGGGAGAAGCTCCTTGCCTATGCCCCGCATGGAGGGTTATTGTATTCGCGAGAAAGGGAGGGCGACATGGGGACGATAGTTTTCCTGGTCCTTCGGTTCATCTTCGGCTTCAACTGGTACGGTGACGCGCAGACGCTGGCGACCACCGTCTCGCTGGACTCCATTGCCCTTATCCTCCTCCTCAGGCTTCGCTCCAGGAAGGACTGACGGGAGCCCCCCGGGAATAGCAGACGACAGGCGAAAATCGGCCCTCCGGGAACGCCCCGGAGGGCTTTGCCGTTCCGGGCCTCCGCGGGGCCGCCCGCCGGCCTGGAATACATCCTCCCTCCCGCCCGTATAACGGTCGAGAGGGAGGTGCGAAATGAGAAGCAGAGAAGAAGCCTGGGACTACAAGGATGTTGGAGTGCTGGTTGCGCTCTCCGTGTTCCTCGTCGTTCTGGAGACTGCCCCGGATGCGACATGGGAAGCTTTGGCGGTGAGGACCTCGGGGGACGAGCTTGTGGGGGTGGACGCCCCGCTTGCCTACGACATACCGGTCATCGAGCCGCCCGAGACTCCCCCGGTAGATATCGACAGGGTTCTCGACAACGCGGTGCCTGACTTCGTACCGAACGTGGTTCTCAACCTCGACGGCAATGCCGCGGGACTCGATACGGTTCGAACAGTGGACCTCAACACCGACATCTCGGATCCGGACGGCTCCGTCGAAGGGGGGATTCCCTCGCCGGGGACCTTCATACCGCACTCGGTTCCCCCAAGGTGCACCTTTCGCCCGGCACCGGAGTATCCCGAGATGGCGAGGCTTGCCGGCATAGAGGGCAGGGTGACCCTCCAGCTCTGGATCACGGTGGACGGAGTTCCCGCCGAGGTGGTCGTCATGCAGTCATCGGGCGTGGAATCCATGGATTCGGCGGCGGTGGAGTCGGCGAGGGCGACGAGATGGGCTCCGGCCGAGAGCGAGGGCGGGATGCCCGTAGCGGTCTGGACCGCGGTGATCTACGACTTCACTCTGGAACAGCGCTAGAACGATTGCGCACCGAAGGAGTCCGGGCGGGTTCAACGCCCGGACTTCTGAACTTCACAAGTGCGATGTTTTGCGTTAACATCATGCCTTCCAGATGTTAACTCTATTGACTTCTATTGGATTCCAGGATTATTTCGTGCTGATGCGCCCTATCGGCATCGCCGAGGGCGGAGGCGATCCTGGCCGCTTCGTAGTGGCTCAGCACCCAGACGGTCGAGCCGAGCGGGCTGGCCGCCGCCGAGCGCTCGAACAGCTCCAGCGAGAGGTCGTACTCGCCCATCTGATAGGCTCTGACTGCAAGCGACTGGTAGTAGAGGCAGTCCGGTATCCGCGGCACAGGGAAGAGAATCGAGGGCAGGAGCAGGATAGCCCCGAATGCCAACGGAAGTGCGCTCCTGCGGGCTTTTCCGGCAAGGACGGCCCTTGTCGTCATGGACAGCCCCGCCGCCGCCACGGCGCACATCGCAGGCAGCGCGGGCAGTGTGTAGCGTTCCGTATGGAGGAACAGGATGTCCGCCAAGAGCGAGAGTACAACCGGCGCGAGCAGGACGACCCTGTGTCTTCCCTCGAGAAGGAACGCTCCCAGCCCGGCTGCGAACATGCAGATGTAGAGCCAGCGTGGCGGTCCCAGATTGAAGACCGGGCTGAATCTGTTAACGCGGCCCATTTCGTAGTAGGAGTCGAAGGGCCGGAAACCGAAGAAGGCCGCCCACTTGACAAGCATCAAATGTGCTGTCCGGCCGGGGTGCGCAGAAATGTAGTCGAGTGCCAACGACAGGAAGAAGCGATCGGCCTCCCCTGGTGTGCGGAATCCTCTGGCGGCCGCGAACTCGCGCGCCGCTTCGTGGATGTCCCTCCTGAGATCCTCGGATATGCCGGCCGAAGGGACGGCCGGGCTGAAGCCGTCCGCATCCGGGTTGTTGCCCAGATATAGGTTCAATCCCGTCGAGGATGCAAGAGGGCTGAATGGCCCTCCCCTGGCGTTCTGCTGCCATGACAGCAGGAGCAGGGGGATTGCGACTGCGCCTGCAGAGACAACTGCCGCGACAGATGATCTCCGCAGACCGGATCGAAGGGGAATCAGAGCCAGGGGGAGCATCTGGGGGCGAAGTCCGGCCAGCATCCCGGACAGCATGCCGGAGGTCGCGAGAGCGCCAGTGGATCCCGCGCCTGGTCCGGTTGCGAGCAGGACTATGGAGGTCACGGCCAGGGTTGACAGGGTAACGGAGAGCATGGTCAGGTCGTAGAAAGATGCGGGCGCATACAGACTCCATGCCAGAGATGCGACAACAGCGGCGATTCTGGACGAGCCTGCTGTTAACGCAAGCCTGAAGACCATCCATGCTATCGCTACGGAGGAGGCGAGCTGGAGTGCGAAGACGGGCCAGGCTCCGGCACCGGTGAGTATGGAGAGCGCCAGAATGTACGGATATGCTGGATCTGCAAATGCAAATCCACCTTGAACTTTCAGTCCGGAAACAAGGCCTGCGGCTTCTGTGCGGTATCTCTCGGCAGCCAGAACCGGCCAGTAGTACAGGGCGGAATGTTTTCCGGCGAGATAGCCCGCAAGATGAGCTGCCCGCGTTAACAGGGCGAATCCCGTGACGAGGGCCGCCGTCCTGTCGAACCCCTTTCTCATGGCCTCCCTCCAGTCCCGGGACTATAATGGCGCATCATGGAAACGGTCACTCGCCGCCGTACCGTGTTCGACCTTTTCGTGATCGACGCGGATGATACGCTCTGGGAGAGCGCCCTCTACTTCGAGAGGGCCGAGGAGGACTTCATCCTTCTGACGCGGTCTCTCGGGTTCGATTCCCCCTCGGTGCGCAGGCTCGTACACTCCCGCGACATCGAGCGGCTTGCCCTGACGGGCTACGGGGCCAGGCCATATCTCGGCACGCTCCGCGCGGTGCTCGACGAGCTCTGCCCTCGAAGGCCCTCCTGGGCCGATTCCGCCTTCGCAGAGATCTCCAGAGCCCTGCTGGAACACCCGGTGATCCTTCTGCCCGGTGCGAGGCAGTCGCTCGAATGGCTCAGAGAGCGTGATCTGCCGATGATCGTCTATACGATGGGAGAACAGGATCATCAGCTCAGCAAGTTCTCGAGGTCAGGGCTTTCGGACCTCGTGGAGGAATGCGTGGTAGTCGAGAGGAAGACTCCCGAGGCGCTCGCAGACCTTCTCTCCTCGAAGGGTGTCGAGCCGTCGCGCAGCCTGGTGATCGGCAACAGCCCGAGATCCGACGTCAATCCGGCGCTGAAGGTTGGGGCCAGTGCGATTCTCTGCTCGAGGGAAAGGCTGTGGCAGGCCGAAAAGGAGGATATCCTGGACCCCGGCCGGGTCCATCATCTGGAAACACTGTCGGATCTCCCCTCCCTGCTCTCCTTTCTGGAGGCGGCTCCGGACTCTGCATCACGAGACCTCTGAGTTCCTCCCCCGGCTGCGGCGCCGGGGAAAACCCGTCTTTCGACCGTAGGAGAAAGCCTGTCTCGATCTCCTCTATTCGAGAACTGTCAACCGGCAGGATGCCGAAGCCAGGCCGCAGGAGGCGCGCACCAGATAGGTTCCCGAGGGCACGGCCGTGCCGCTGCCGGAGCGGCCGTTCCACTCCACCGGGCCCGGATCGGCCTCGAGCCTCCTCACCAGCCTGCCGCAGAGATCGAATATGTCTATCAGCACCGGGCCGGGAGCCGCGACCGTGAATGCGCAGGCACCGTGAGCGGGGTTGAACGACGGCCGGATCGAGAAGGCGGCTCCTGGCGCACCTCCCTCCTCGAGTCCGGACGGGTCGGTGGATGCCGCCCAGACATCCCAGTGGAGGTCCTCGTCCCTTGCCCCGAAGAGCGCCACGAGGGATGCGGCGTTCCTGTAAGCCAGAACTGCCGATTCCACCGCCGGGCAGTCGGCGCCCGTGATTGCGGGACCCCATCCCCCGGGGGTGTGCAGCTTGTATCGGATTGAGGATCCGTCCTCGATCCATCCGGCCGCGAGCGTCTCGCCGGACAGGCATGCCAGCGTCGGCTTCGAGGCCGTCCCGGCGGCGCAGACGGTGACCTCCGGCTGCCACGCTCCGGTTTCCCTCCGCCTGACGCGGATGCCGCCTTCCTGCTCCCAGGCGACCCAGAAGCCGCCCGTTCCGTCGCCTGCTATCACCGGCTCACGGCACGCTCCGCCCGGTGAGGAGATCACCACCTCCGGGCCGAACGGGCCTGAATCGGGGGCATCGCGGAATGCGATGACCAGGTCGCCTTCGCGCTCGGCCTGGTACACGAGCCCGTAGCTGCCGCCCGAGAACGCGATGTCGGGAAGGCGCTCGTCGCCTGCCTGCCCGGACAGGACCCCGGTCGTCGTCCAGGCGCCGCCGGTCCACATGCGCCCGGCGATGTCGCTCTGCCCCCCGGTCCACTGCTGCCAGACAACCCATCCCCTTCCCGAACCGCCGGCGACCGACGGCTCCACCTCGAAGGCCGGGGTCTGCGTGAGGCGCACGGCGGAGCCCCAGGAGGAGCCGGTCCAGGAAGACACGAAGATGTCGTATCCGCCGATGTCGTCGTACATCGAATGCCATGCGGCCCAGACGGTCCCCTGGCCGTTGGTCCCCACGGCGGGGTGCCAGTCCCAGTACTCGTGTTCGCAGATCTGCATCGGAGTGATCCAGGTGTCTCCGGTCGAGACGGTTCCCAGTATGTTGGCCCTGACAGTGCTGGATGTGCCGAAGACCGCGAAGACCTCTCCGGTGACGGGATCGAAGACTGCGTCGGTATCGCCTTCCGAGTGGATGCCCCCGGTGAGCTGGGAGGCCGTCCAGTAGTTCCGCAGAACTCCCCCAGGGGAGCGGCCGGGCACGGACGCCGCCCGCCCGTTTCCGTGCGGCCTGAGTGTTGGATCTCCCAGCAGCACCGCCGCGTGTTCGTAGCTCAGGTTCGCGCCGAGCCATACCCTGAAAGCCTCGCCGACGCATCCACCGGCCGCCAGCGTCGTGTACAGCTCCTGGAAGTCGTTCGTGTAGTCCGTCTTGGCCTGGGCTATAGCCGCCAGCCCGTAGGTATCGGCCCAGATGTACATATTGGCGAGATTGTCTATCTCCGTCCACCTGCCGTTCGTGCAGCAGTTCAGGACGTAGAAGAAGGCGTGCGGATCCAGAGGAACCACCTCGTAGTTGTTGAAGGTGCCGGCTCCGCCAGGAGGAGCGCCTTCGTGGAAGCTGGATCCCCACGGGCTGGAATGGGCGATGAGGTGCACCCACTCGTATCCGTTCAGGAGTTCCGCCCTGTAGTCGTCGGCGGTCGTGCCGGCCGGATCGTTCTTCGTCGTGACATCGGAATACACGAGACCGAGGTAGCCGGTGAGTCCTGTGAACGCCTCCTCGTAAGCCAGAGCCCTGTCGGGGAGCGTGAGATATCCCGTCCGGTAGGCGTGGTTCCTCGCGAAATAGCCGGACAGAAGCTCGGCGGAAGTGCCTGTCGAGAGCCATGTGGGGGTCAGCCTTCCCACGAAGATCTCGGGGGCCCAGCTCGTCGCGTACTCGAACAGCCCGTTCCCGTCGGCGTCGGTCCATGTGCCGTTCATGTCCATCAGGTACAGGTCCACCGGATACTCGCCTTCGGAGGTTTCCATCCAGCCTGTCGGGACATTGCCCACCAGCACGGCCCCGGAGAGGCCGCCCTCGGCGTACTCGGCCTGGAGGTACGACCTCATCCCGGCAGGGCTGCCTCCGGTGAGGATCCAGAGTTCGGGGGAGAAGCCGTCTGCCGAAAGGTCGGAGAAGAAGGTCGTCAGGGAGGGCTCTATCTCCTCGTCCAGGCCGTCCTCTACAATGACGATCACCCTGCCGGCCATTCCCCTGGTGGAAGGCGTCGAGAACTCGATGGAGCATCCGGCCCCGCCCGCCGCAAACGCCGGGGACTGCGAAGCCGGTGTCGGCATCCTGTGATGGGAATCCATGTACTGGATAGGGATGCCTTCGGGCACGGCCCACGAAGCCGCGGCGACGACCAGCACCGGAATAAAGGCTCTCATCCTCATTCCCCCCCGCTCAGCGATCCCACTTCGGACTCGACTGCGTCGAGGATCTCCCCGGACCTGACGACCTCCACAATCCTGTTGTGATCCGGATATAGCGGCCTGTCCTCACCGAGGTGCTCGACGTGCTTCCTGACGACCGAGAGCGCGGCTCCGACGCCCCTGCCGAAGGAGTGGCTCCTGAAGTCGAGAGCCTGGGCGGCCGCTATCATCTCGATGCCAAGCACTCCCAGGGCGTTCTCCAGGATCTGCTCGTTCTTCAGGGCGGTGTTCATGCCCATGCTCACGAAATCCTCCTGGTCAGCCGCCGCGGGTATGGACGCGCAGGCGGCGGGTGTGGAGAGGATCCTCTGCTCGACGGCGAGCATCCCCGCGGTGTACTGGCTGAGCATGAGGCCGCTGAAGAGCCCCGGCTTCTCTGCGAGGAACGGCGGCAGGCCGACCGAAAGCGCTGGATTGAGGAGCCTGTTCAGCCTGCGCTCGGACAGCACCGAGACCATCGTGACCGCGGTGCCGACCATCTCCATGGGGAGAGATACCGGGGAGCCCTGGAAGTTGGCTCCTGTGAGAACGGTGTCGCTCTCGGGAAGGAAGATCGGGTTGTCGCCCCCGCCGTTCAGCTCGGTCTCCACCTGCGAGCGGGCGTAGGCCACGGCGTCGTGCGCGGCGCCGATTACCTGGGGAGTGCTGCGCATCGAATAGGCGTCCTGAACCTTCTGCTTCACCCTGCCGGCAAGGAGGTCGCTGCCCTCCAGACATTTCCTGATAGCCCTCGCGCTCCTCACTGCGCCGCGGAAGCCTCTGAGTTCGTGCAGCCTTCCGTCATAGGGCTTCATGTTGGCATACAGGGCTTCGAGGCTCATGGCGGCCGCGATCTCTGCCTGTCTGAGCCATCTGTCCGTATCGTAGAGCATCAGGGCATTCATTCCGTTGAGGAAGTTGGAGCCGTTGATCATCGCAAGGCCGTCGCGGGCATGGAGCTTTGCCGGTTCCAGCCCGGCCCTTCGAAGCGCCTCGGCGCCGGGCAGTAGCTCGCCGTCGTACCAGGCGTCGCCCTCGCCCATCACCACGAGCGCGATCATGGACATGGGCGCGAGATCGCCGCAGGCCCCCACCGACCCCTTCCTGCACACCAGCGGGGTCACACCGCGGTTGAGCATCTCCACAACGAGGCGGGTGATCTCGGGCCTGACGGCGGAGTGCCCCCTTGCATGCACGTTGATCCTGCCGAGCATGGCCGCGCGCACGTGCTCGATGGGCGCGGGCTCGCCTATTCCTGCGGAATGGTTGTAAACGAGGTAGCGCTGGAACTCGAGCACCTCCTCGTCGCTCAGCCTGGTTTCCGAGAACTCGCCGATGCCTGTGTTGATGCCGTACATGACCTCGCCGGCCTCGATCTTCCGCTCGACCATGCGGCGGCAGTCGGCCATCCTCGCCAGTGCTTCGGGAGCCAGGGTCACCTCGCCTCCTCCGCGGGCGATGGAATGGACCTTCTCTATTGTCAGGCCGGATCCGTCTATTGTCAGGGGCATCGGGAACCTCCAGGAAGTGTGAATCGGGCGGATTCTCTCATCTACCGTCAAATGTCGCGCTTCCCGGGGACGAAGGCAAGCGGGGCGGAGCGACCCGGCCGGCGTCGGGAGTGCCCTGCCGGGCCATGCGCGGATCGAAGGGCAGAAAAGCCTCTATGTAGAGCACGAGACGGCGTACGGTGCGGAGTACCTGCCTCTCGGCAAGAGACGATGCACATCGTCGGCGGGAGCCCTCGCCGGTGAACCGCGCTGAACAGCGGCGCGGCCGGCCAAGGGCCGGCCGCACTGTCCTTCACCACTGGATGTTATCTGCCGCAGCCGCTGCCGCAGACTCCCCCCTGCATGACACCGGAACCGCAACCGCCCATTCCGCATCCGCGGGCCGTCTCTGTGGAGTTTCCGCACGCGCAGGCGGCCTGCTCGTCCGCACACCCGCAATCGCACACGCAGTCTTCCCCGCAGGTGCACTCGGAACCGTCAGCACACCCGCAATCGCATGAGCAACCGTTTAAGCAGGGGCAACCGCCGTCATCGTCGGTCCCCGCAAGCACTGCGGGTGCCGCGAAACCGACGGCGGCCACCAGAGCGAGGATCGCCAGCTTCTTCGTCATCTTTCCGCCTGTTCCTTCCCGGTTGGAACCACGCGTCATGCAGTGGTCCTTCGAGAATATATACCAAACTAATAGGATATTGTTCCCTTCGAGTCTCCATCGCCCGCCGGCGAATCATGGATCTCTACAAGTACAAGCCGTCCATCTAGTTGACCGCTTCTCAAAGGCTTCCTCCACGACGGCCTCAATCCCAGGCTCTTGAGAAGCGATCTGTCTCCGAAGTAGATGAACGCGCGGGACTCGGGGCATTTCCTCTTCAGAAAGTCTCCCAGCTCGCGCACCAGCCGCTCCGCCTCAGCCTTCATGCCGAGCCTGATCCCGTACGGCGGGTTGGTCATCATCACGTACCCGGAGAACCCTTCGAGTTCGCGGAAATCCGAGCACGAGAGGCGGACTTCACCGCCCCCAGGCAGCGCCTGCAGGCTCCTGCGGGCGATTCCAACCGCGTCCCGGGAGACATCGCTCCCGCTGATGAGGCATTCCGGAAGTGGTCGAACCAGGCTGTCGCATTCCGCTCTCACGGCCCTCCATTCGGAATGATCGAAGCCGGGCATGCCCTCGAAACCGAACCTCTCTCTCAGGAAGCCGGCCGGGATTCTGCAATGGTGCATCAATGCCTCCGCAAGCAGGGTTCCCGAGCCGCACATCGGATCGTGCAGGGGGGCTTCTCCGTCCCAGCCGGAAAGTTTCACGATCGCGGCGGCAACCGTTTCCTGCATTGGCGCGTCGAAGCCCGGAACCCTGTACCCCCTCCTGTGCAGAGAGCCTCCCGAGGTATCCAGACTGATCGTGGCCCTGTTCTTCTGAATGAAGAGGTCTAGCCCGACTTCGGGATTCGTTCTCTCCACGTCGGGTCGCCTGCCGCACGACTCCCTGAAAGCGTCCACGATCGCGTCCTTGAGGCAGAGGGCGGCATACTGGGAGTGTGTGATCAGACTGTCCGAGACGTTGCAGGTGATCGCGAACGTCCTCTCCGCGTCGAAGAGCGATGACCAGTCGAAGCCTCTCGCAGTCTTGTACAGATACTTCGTGCTGTGGCAGTCGAACGTCGCCAGAGGGGCCAGCACCCTGGTTGCGAGCCTGCTCATGTAGTTCACGCGGCAGAGTGTCCCGAGGCTGGAGGAGAAGTACACCCCTCTGAAGGAGGGATGCGGATCCAGGGCTCCCAGCGCCGACAGTTCTTCGGCAAGCAGGCTCTCGAGGCCGTCGGCGCAGGCCGCGAAGAAGCGCCCCGTCCTCCTGTAGAGCCAGTCGGTCATCGGTCCGGGGCGTGGATTCTCAGGCAGAACCCTCAGGGGGTCTGCCGATGGATTTCCTCACCGATGCGTATCTCAGGAAGCCGGCTGCGCCGATGAATAGCCCGCCGGCGACGGTTGCCAGGCCGGCCGCCTGCCACGCCGACTGGTCCAGCAGCTTGACGGCGGAAACACCGGCGACCACCAGTGCGAGGGCGGTCCGGATGTAGGCGAGCAGGGTGCGTTCGTTGGCGAGAGCCGTCCTCCTCCAGGCGAGGTTATCCCTGAGGATACAGCTCTCCGTCACAGATCCGTCTCCGACCATGATCCGAGAATCCTGCCTGCACGCACTGTTTGTCAAGTGTCGTGTGTAGCTTGACAATACTTGCGTGTCCGGAAACCATCAGATATTCTTGAACCGTTCGAAGGTCGTTCTCATCGAGAGGAGGGTATATGAGAAGCCTGCTCTGCATCTTCCAGGTTGCATCCCTTGCCGCAGCAGCGACTGTAACAGTAGGCTCGCCTGAGATCCCATCGAGCTATCCGTGGTGCGGTTCCTGAAGCCCGCAACTGCGCTACCAGGAGGTAGTGCTCGATTCGGAACTGGGCAGCGCGATGCAGATCAGCTCCATAGCTTGGATGAGAGCCCCCACAGGCTCCGATCAGGGCCACTACTTCGACGTGAACATCTACATGGGGTTGTGCGCTTCCGACCAGCTCAGTTCCACTTTTGCCGATAACTGGGTCCCCGGAACGAAAACGCTCGTGTTTTCCGCATCACAGCTCGATCTTTCTGCCGGTGCCAACGAGTGGGAGCCTGTCACGCTGACTACTCCCTACTGGTACAACGGTCAGCAGAATCTGCTCTTCGAGGTTTCCTGGGCGTCGGCGAACCCCAGCTACAGCTTCTATACATGGCAGTGGGAAACCGGTCTGACCAGAACCGTCTATGCAACCAACCTCGGCTCTGCAAACGGCATCATGTCCACGAAGCTCTCCATGCTCCAGTTCGAGGTAACCCTCGGTCTCGATCCCTCGACTTTCGGAGAGGTAAAGGCGTCCTTCGGCATGGCGGGAAGTGAATAGCACCATGCGCTGGCTGTCCGTCATGCTCGTTGCCGCTTTCATCGGAAAAGCTGATATGCTGACGATCGGGAGCATGGAACTCTCGTCCGGAGAGCCGTTCTGCTGCTCTTGAATACCGTCCCTGCGCTACCAGGTGGTAGTGCTGAATGAAGAAATCGGCAATGCGTTCACCGTGGAAACGCTGTCTCTCAGGCGGCACAGCTCGGGCAGCACACCCGCACCGACGGACCTCTTCGACTTCGCCATCTACATGGGCCTGTGCGAGAACGATGTCCTCAATCCGAACTTCGACTCCAACTTCATCCCCGGAACCCGGACGATCGTGTTCTCGAGAGATTCGCTGCACTTGGAAGTCAACCCCGACGAGCTGGTTACGTTCGATCTCGATACGCCTTACTGGTATAACGGCGTGGACAATCTCCTTGTCGAAGTGCTGTGGAGCTCGGGCGAGGAAACAGGCTCGGAATGCGTTTATACGTGGCATTGGAACACAGGAGCCATGCGGTGTGCATCGGGCCTCTACTCCGCCTCGTCAGGCAGTCTGACGAGCATCATTCCGTGGATGCAGATAACCGGCGCTTCGGATCTGGAAACATGCACCTTCGGTGAAGTGAAGACCCTGTTCACAGGTAGATGAATACGCTCACAGGCTCAGGACAGGCGGGCCGCCTCGAGGGGCGGCCCGCCTTGTTCCATGCCGACATCGGAGGTCATTCACTCGGGCTTCACGGCAGTGATGTCCAGGCCGACCACGAAATCCGAGGGACCGGTACTCTCAGGCAGCATATCGGTGATCCCGCCGGGAAGCTGATCCGCCAGAGACTCGAGGAGCAGAGAATACGACGAGTTCAGGCGGAGATCAGTCACATTCAATCCAGCGGCCGTTGCCGCATCCCTTGTCTCCTCCACCGTCACCGCTCCCGCCACGCAGCCGACATAGGCCTCCAGCGACATCCTGAGCGAGTCGGGAAGCGGCCTTAGAAGGGCTGGATCACTCACCACGGCGCGCCCGCCCGGTTTCAGCACTCTCGCGATCTCTCTCCAGACCCTGGGTTTGTCGGTCGAGAGGTTGATGACGCAGTTGGAAATGACTACGTCCACACTCGCGTCGGCAACCGGCAGATTCTCGATCTCGCCGAGCCGGAACTCCACGTTGTCGAGCCCGGAAGCAGCCCGAAAGGTCTCCATCGCCGCCCGGGCCTTCGAAACCATCTCGGCTGTCATGTCCACCCCTATCGCACGGCCGGCCGGTCCTATGGACCTTGCGGCAAGGAAGACATCCATCCCGCCGCCGGACCCCAGATCCAGAACCACCTCGCCCGGCTTCAAGGAGGCGAGAGCCAACGGGTTTCCGCATGACAGCCCCATGTTCGCGCCATCCGGTAGGACAGCCAGATCCTCACGGCGGTACCCCAGCGATTCCATCGCCGTCCCGGCGTCTGTGCTTCCACAGCACGAACTCGAACTGCAACAGGATCCCCCCGAACGGGCTATCGCCGCGTAGCCCCTGCGGACCTCCCGGCGGAGCTTTTCGGCATCGTATCCCGAACCACGGCTGTCCGACATCTCCATCCTCTCCGGAATCGCTCGCATCGAGCTCGTCTGTTTCAGGACCGGCGTTTTCCCCGCGCCCTGAGCTTGCATCCGCACTGCCCCCTGAGTTCGAAGTCCGGATCCTTCTTCACCGGCAGCCCGTCCCGCTCCCAGTCCACCATTCCGCCCACCATGACGGCAACGGAATCGAATCCGGCCTCCGCCAGAAGGACCGCCGCCGCACGGCTCTTCAGGCCGACCGAATCCGCAACGACAACAAGACTGTCCCGCGGCAGGGAATCGATGGCATTCGCGGGATCCTCCGTCTGCACGATCGTCGCTTCCGGCAGATCGAACTGCCTGTAGCTGGTCTCATGTCCGGGCCTGATGTCCAGGATCACCGTTTTCCTGCGGCCCGCCACATCACGCACCTCGCGGGGCGAGAGGAAGGCCACCACGTTCCGTTTCGCACCTTCATACCCGTCGGTCCGGAGGTCCGAAGCCGCCGGTTCTGCTCTATCGCCCGCTTTCATGAAACCTGCCAGATCCGAAACGCGCCCCTTCACTTCCTCGAGAACATCCCGGAACACCCTCAGTCTGGAAGCCTCGTCGCCCGGCGCCGCCGCGGGGTCGGGAATGTCCCAGTGGCGCCTCTCGGCCCTCCCGGGTATGAAGGGGCACTCCTGCCTCGCCGAATCGCACAGGGTGACGATCACGTCGAACTCCATCCCCGAGAGGTCGTCCACGGACTTCGAACGCAGTCCGGAGGTCTCGAAACCGGCCTCCTCCAGAACCCTGATCGTCATCGGGTTCACGCCTGTGGGCCTCGTTCCGGCGCTGAAGTCTTCGAACAGGCCCCTCCCCAGCATATGCGAAACGGCCTCGGCCATGATGCTCCGCGCCGAGTTCCCGGTGCACAGGAAAAGTACTCTCGGCGGACGCCCCGATACCCCGGCGCTCATTTGCGTGCGCTCCGACCCGGCCCTGCATCCGCAAGGCTGGTTGCAGCCCCGGGGAACCAGTGTGACGTACGCAGGCAGATCCTCACCAGCATCAGCATGACAGGCACCTCGATCAGAACGCCCACCACCGTCGCCAGAGCCGCTCCCGACGATAGCCCGAACAGCATGGTTGCCGTCGCTATGGCCACCTCGAAGTGGTTCGAGGCTCCGATCATGGCCGCCGGCGCGGCATCTTCGTATCGAAGCTTCAGAAGTCTGGCGAGCCAGTAGCCCAGCCAGAAGATCAGATTTGTCTGGATGAAGAGTGGGATGGCGATCCAGAGTATCGTGAGGGGATTCGACAGGATCGTATCGCCCTTGAAGCTGAACAGCAGCACCAGAGTCGTCAGAAGAGCGATGATCGTGATGGGCGTGAGGGTGTGAAGGAACTTCTCCCTGAACCACTGCTCGCCCCTGGCTCTGATGATCCATTTCCGGGACAGGTATCCGGCCACAAGCGGCAGTGCTACATAGATCGCTATGGAGAGGACGAGTGCCTGCCAGGGCACGGGGAGCCTTCCGACTCCGAGGAGGAAGCCGCCCAGCAGACCGTAGAGGACAAGCATCGTGAGAGAGTTGATGGCGACCATCACGAGAGTGAGCCCGTCGTTTCCACGGGCCAGGTAACCCCACACCAGGACCATGGCCGTGCAGGGGGCGATCCCAAGCAGGATGCATCCGGCGAAGTAGCTTCGCCACAGAGGCACCTGCAGCATCCTGACGCCATCCTGCATGACCACCGTGCCTGCGCCGTGCGTGGCGCCGACGGGCAGATCGAGGCCGAAGGGCATCTTGACAAGATCCACGGCATCCGTGCCGATCAACGACCTGAACAGCACGCCGAGGAAGAGGAGGGCTATGGCGTACATCGTAAAAGGCTTGATGGCCCAGTTCACGAAGAGAGTCAGCCATACCGGCCTGCCGCTCCTGCCGGCCTTGACCACCGAGGCGAAGTCGATCTTTACCATTATCGGGTACATCATGAAGAAGAGGCAGACGGCAATCGGGATCGAGACCACCGGTGCCCCGTTGACGAAGATGGATAGCCCGTCCAGCATTGTTGCCAGTGTCGGAGCGAGCTTGCCGAGACCGATACCGGCCAGGATGCAGAGCGCCACCCAGAGCGTGAGATGCCGCTCGAAGCCGGTGATCCTCCTGCCGGCGGTATCCCTCATTCGCTGCGCTCCTCAGAGTCATGGCCGTCCATGAGGCTCCTTCAGTACTCGAACAGGATCGAGACGTTCTCGGCGGTCATGGGAGAACTTCCCTTCACGAACCCCAGATCCGTGATCCGTGCGTGACTCACACCCTCAACACCGGCTCGTTCCAGGATCTTCAGAGCGCAGTCGGTCCTGCATCCGTCAATGGCGAGGATGACCGAGGCCGACTTCGCTGCTTCGGCGAAACTGCCGAGCCCGGCGCCGATTGCGGCCAGACAGGCCATTCTTCCACAGGATTCCGACGAAAGCCTCCTGGCTGTGAGATCAGCCAATGCTCCCACATCCGCGGCGCCAGAACATGAGAATACCAGTTTCGGAGAAGTGGAACAGGCGCATGTCTTCTCTTCGGACATCTCTCAACCTCCGGGAGAAAAAGCGTCAGGTTCGAAGCAGGTTCCCATGGATAGACTCCGGTCATCAGACGGCCTTTCTCAACAGATAGAGCCCTGCCAGGATGACCAGGGCTCCTGCCACCCGCCTGAGAGTCACGAGCATTCGGGACTTCTCGTTCCATGCCAGCAGCCTGCCGGCCGTTCCGGAAAACGTCCCGGCAACGACTATCACGCCGCAATGGCCGATGGCGAAGCAGCCCATCATGGCTGCGGAGAGGACCGGCCGAACGGCCTGTGCGGCCAGGACCACCCCGAGCAGCGGGGCGATGAATGCGAAGGTACAGGGCCCCGACGCAGATCCGAAGACCAGCCCGTAAAGCAGAGAGCCCAGGAGTCCTGATCTTCTCCGTCCCGCCATCCCGGCCTGCGGCGATGGCAGGGTGAGGACTTCCATGATGTTGAGGCCGAAAAGAACCAGCAGGACGGCAAGGATGATCCCTCCCGGCTTCCCTATGTCTCCCGCTATGCGTCCCACACTCAGCGTGATGATTCCCAGGGTGGAAACGGCGATCAGAACTCCGGCTGCGAACGAAGCCGAGATCCTGAAGGCTCGCTTCGGAGACACCTCCGGGTCACGGGAGATGTATCCCACGAGCAGAGGTATGCTCGCGAGATGGCAGGGGCTCAGCAGGATGCTGAGGATCCCCCAGACGAGCGCTGCGGCGAGCCCGATCAGCGGGGGCGAGTTCTCGACTGCATGCCCCAGGCCGGTCAGCAGACCACTCATCGGATCAATCCCTGACCAGCGCGTAACCCAGCTCGCGCCACTTCGACACCATGTCCTCGGCGGAGATCACGCCTTCGTGCCTCCAGAGTTCCGCGCCGGATTCGGAGAGGAACACCTGCGTAGGGATCACCCTGATTCCGAAGCTCCGGGCGGATGCAGGATCCTTGTTGATGTCTATGAACTCTATCTCGACAGTCCCCTGTGTCATCTCCTCAAGACGCTCGAGTTCGGTCATCATTGTCCGGCAGGGGATGCACATGGTGGCTCCGAGATCCACGACCTTCGGCAGAGGCGCGGCTCCGGAGGTGTCGGGCTGGAGCCCGGATCCTGCATCTCCGTCCTTCGTGAGCACGACTGCTGCAGCAAGAACAGCAACAGCGACGAGAATGTACAGCTTGCCGGTGATGATCATCGAATGCGAACTCCCGTCCTGAATCGAGCGAGCGAGTACGGCTATCGCCTTTCGGTGAGAATTGTCACGAGTTCGTCAACGCCGGGAACCCTTCCCATCACTCTGACCTCTCCGTCCACTACGAGCGCAGGGGTCATCATGACTCCGAACTTCATGATGTCCTTGATATCCGAAACCTTCTCCACCGTTACGCCCTGGAGACCGGCCCTCTCTAGGGCCTGACTCACGTTCTCAGTGAGTTTCAGGCACTTCGGGCAACCTGTTCCGAGCACCTTGATGTCCCGCATCGCGACTCCCTTCACAGACCGGTGCTTCCGAATACGATCCCCGTCACCGTCGCCATGGTCACCACAAGCAGCACGTAAACGGCTGTCTTCCGCCATCCCATGATGCTGCGGATCACCAGCATGCTGGGCAGCGAGAGCGCCGGACCGGCAAGCAGCAGGGCGAGGGCGGGGCCTCTCCCCATGCCCATCCTCAGCAGGCCCTGCAGGATGGGCACCTCTGTCAGCGTGGCGAAGTACATGAAGGCGCCGATCAACGAAGCCGCGAGGTTGGCCGTTATCGAATTGCCTCCCACGCTGTCGGCGACCCAGCGCGCCGGTATCACTCCCTCCCCTCCGGGCCCCCCCATCAGAAACCCGGCTGCCATCACGCCGCCGAGCAGCAGGGGGAGGATCTGGCGGCCGAGACCGAAGGTGGAGGAGAACCACTCGGACGCTTCGCCCTTCGTCGTAGTGAGGACGATGGACAGCCCCATGATCCCGGCAGTGAACGCATAGACGGGACGCCCGGGCACGAGGAGCGCGAGCACCGCCACGGGTACCGTCGCGAAAACGATCTTCCACGGCGGAACCTTCATGGAGAGCACGAGGAACATGCCGAGGCCCGCCGCGAATGCCGATGCGAGATACCACTTTATCCCGTAGATGAAGTTGACCGTGCCTCCGGTGCAGTCGCAGCCGCCCCATGTAGCCGACAGCAGTATCCCCGCGAGCAGCGCGAAGAAGATCGAGTTTCGGCCCAGGCTGTGACCCTGCGCATCCTCCGGCACGGCTATGACGGCGGCTACCCGCCTTCGCTCCTCCCTCAGAAAGATGAGATGCATGGTCAGCCCTATCACGAGGCTGAAGACAACGGCTCCCGCGGCCCTGGCGATTCCCATCTCCAGACCGAGCACCCTTGCGGTGAGGACAATGGCGAGCACGTTTATGGCGGGTCCGGAATAGAGGAATGCGCAGGCGGGACCCAGCCCGGCGCCCATCCTGTAGATGCCCGCGAATATCGGCAGCACTGTGCACGAGCAAACCGCGAGAATCGTGCCCGACACCGATGCAACCCCGTAGGCCACAACCTTCCTTGCCTGCGCACCGAGATACTTGAGTACGGAGGCCTGTCTCAGGAAGACAGTCATCCCGCCCGCTATGAACAGGGCCGGGACAAGGCACATGAGCACGTGCAGACGGGCATAGTCCCTCACGAGGGCCAGTGCCTGGAGGACTGCGCCATCGAACCTCTCCCGCCCCACAGGGAGGAACCAGGCCGCCGCGAATGCCGCGGCCATCAGGACGAGAGCCTTCCAGTCACTCTTCCAGTTCATGCCCTGCGTCCCCTTTCATGCCCCGTTGCCGGGCAGGATCCGGGATTCCCCGCCAGCACTCCGTCTATGCAGCAGAAGAAGTCCATGATGCAGGGCGTGGCCAGCCTGCAGAGCACGGTGCTGGCGGATTTCTCCACCGCTACGATCCCGCAGTTGCGGAGTACGGCGAGGTGCCGTGACATGGTGGATATGTCGCAGCCGGCCTTCGCAGCCAGATCTCCTACGGATCTCTTTCCCCTGTGAAGCTCTTCCACGACCATCAGCCTCGTAGGGTGGGCGAGAGCCTTGATCACCCTTGCCCTGGATTCCAGCGCGGATCTCGTCGATACCAATCCCCGCCTCCTTGTCTATTTGTACTAATAGACAAATATCATTCGAATCCTGCGTCCGGTCAACCCCTGACATGGTGCGACGCCGGACAGCGTTGTTCAGCGGGAACCCGTGCCAGGCTGAGGCATCAGTCCCCACGGCTTCAGTATCCCCACCAGGGAGCCTCCGGCTGCGTTCTGTGCCACCATCGAGCCTGCAGGAATGCCTT
>JAAYTY010000127.1 GCA_012523605.1 Candidatus Fermentibacterota bacterium | reverse complement strand
TGTAGTGGAAACCCTCGATATAACCGATGGAGGAGAGCCTGCAGAGGTTGCGGTATCCCTCCTCGTCGAGCGCGAGGAGTGTCAGGTGGTAGTAGCCGGGCCTGCCGGGCACCGCGCTTCTTTCGGCCATGCCCGCGGGCGCCAGGTAAGCCTCCATACCGATTATCGGTTTCAGGCCGGCGCCGGAGAGGGTGTCATAGAACTCGATCGCTCCGAAGAGGCTGCCGTGGTCCGTGACGGCCGCGGCCTCCATGCCGTGCCTCTCCAGGTGGGCGGCCAGGTCGGCCGCTCTGATGCAGCCGTCGAGGAGGCTGTATTCGGAGTGGAGATGCAGGTGCGCGAACCGGGGGATGGACGACATTACGGGCGGTCAGCCTTCCCCGCCCTGCCCGCAGGCCTCCTGGGCTTCACCCGCCCCGCGTGAGGACTCGTCGGCGGAGCCGTAGAGCCTCTGGAATTCCCTGAAGTCCTCTTCGTCGGCCCTCGCGAGGAGATCCTCGCCGTCCTTCCGTCTGCGGATGCAGATGTAGATGAGCGTCCATGCGGAGCTGCACGAGGACAGCCAGTAGGAGACCGCGACGAGCACGATCGCGACCCCCGCCAGAGCAGTGACCGCTCCGGCCGGCCCGGGGAACGGGTCGGTGCCGCCGGCCAGGCCCAGCACGTCGAAGGAGACGGCGAATCTCCCAGCCAGCTCGGGCGCCACGACCTGCAGGCCTCCAGCGAGAGCTCCGGCCGGGTTCCGCCCGAGGCCGATGCCGGTGGTCCATCCGAGGAAGCCGGCCGCCGCTGACGAGAACGCCAGGAAGACCGCCATCGCCGCCGCCCTGGTCACCAGCGCGGTCAAGAAATAGAGGGCCATCCTCCAGGGCTGGGAGGTGATGGTCGAGAAGAGTTCGAAGATCGTCTCGTAGGTGTCGCCCCTGGTCGAGGCGACGATGGCGGGGACGAGCGGGAACGACAATGCGAGGGCCGTCGCCGCAAGCACGCAGAGGAGCGAAAGCCCCCAGGCGGGCACTGCCAGGAGGCCGAAGATCACCGGTCCGGCGGAGGGGATCCTCGTCACGAGCCCGAGCAACGCTCCGGAGAGGACCGCGAGCGCGAGAGCGGCCAGGAGTGCAGCGGGAACCGCCGCGAGCGGCTTCCAGTGCCCTCTCGAGAACTTCCTCGCATCGCGCCCGGAGTAGAAGTCGTCGCCCCTGATCTGCTCGAAGGTCATCCTCGAGACCTCGAGAAAGGTCTTCATCTGTATGCCGACGATAGTAAGCAGTCCTACGGAGAGAAGCCCCACGGCCTGCCAGGACATCCAGAAAACGCCGGACGGCAGGGGCAGCAGCCTTCCGGACTCCCACCTCGCTCCCAGACCCGCGGGATCGGCCGCCAGGAAGCCCAGATAGACTGCGGCGGTCCAGACCGCCCAAGAGAGGACGGTGGCCTTGAAGAACGCCCAGATCTTCCTGCCGCTCAGCCCGAGCCTCGCGGCGGACGGGATGTCCCTAGCGTCGAAGTGCAGGTCTCTCTTCATCAGGAATTCCTCCCGTGTCACGGCGGTACAGGGCGATGATACCATCGGAGGCCGCGCTCCGGTAGGTCAGGGTGATGCCGGCATAGGGCTTTACAGAGGCTTCCTCCAGAGCCCTGGCGGCGTTGTCCATGCTGCTCCCGGTCGTGACTACGTCGTCGAGCAGCCAGATCCGCCCGGCATCGGGAGGCATGCGACGGACCCGGAAGGCCCCCTCCATGTTCCTCCGCCTCTCGGCCCCGGTGAGACCGACCTGCGGAGGCCTGTCCTCCCTCTCCAGTACGTTCGCTGTGCGCGCTCCGGTGAGTCCCGCCAGGGCCGAGGCGATGAGAGCGGACTGGTTGAATCCCCTCTCCCTCGCCCTCCGGCGGCCGAGGGGCAGAGGGACGATGAGGTCCCCCCTTCCGGGAAGCTCCCCGGGGCTTCCGGCCATGAGCTGTGCGGCTTCCCGGGCGAGAGGCCTCCTGCCCTCGAACTTGAGCCCGATCAGGATGTCCCGGGGCGCGCCGGAGTGCAGGAACGGGCTGTGGACGGGGATGCCGGAGCCGGGAACTCCGTCGAGGACGGGGATCCCACTGCCGCTCCAGTGTGGCAGGGCGTTGGGGTGGATTCTAAGCCGGCACCAGGCGCACAGGCCGCGCCCGGGCACCACCGCATCGCAGGCGGGGCACCTCGCAACGGCAGCAAGGCCGAGGATCGCCTCCAGAACGCGCCCGGGGGCTCCGCGACGCAACTAGCCGCGGGTTCCGGCCGCCCGGCGGGCCCCCGCGGCGCGCCGACCGAGGACGAGGCCGAGGAGGAGAGCCGAGGCGATGATGAGCAGGCTGATGAGCTGGTTGTCGGTGATGCCGGGGCGATGCGCGAAGACGCTGTATCCGAAGATCCCGTTGGTTGCGTGGTCGAAGTGCCTGAACTCCTCCAGCCCGAATCTGGACGCTCCGTAAAGCGACATGAAGAGGCAGAAGGAGAAGCCGGGGAAGTGGGGTCTCCTGTCGGCCATGAGGACGATCGCGAGGAGATAGAGGCCCTTCAGGGATGCATAGAGCTGTGTCGGGTGGAGGGGGGCCGATCCGTAGACGCTCCAGGGCAGGGAGCCCTGGGGAAAGGATACGCCGAGGAGACAGCCGGTCTCGCTCCCGAAACAGCATCCGTTGAGGAAGCACCCGATCCTCGTGATCATGATGCCGAGGGCGAACGAGGGTATGCAGGCGTCGGCCAGGCTCCAGAGCGGCCATCGCCTCCGCCTGATCACGAAGATCCCCGTCGCGACGGCGGCCATCACGCCGCCGAGCATGCTCAGCCCGTACAGACCCTTCCAGATGGCTATCGTGTCCAGCCAGTGCCCGCTGAACTCCGAAGTGTGCGTGGCGACGTAGAAGAACCTGGAGCCGGCTATCGCGCTGATCATCACCCAGACCGCGAGATCGGCGATTTCCGACGCAGGGATGCCCAGCCTGGCGGCCCTCGAAACCGCGAGCTTAACGCCGAGGACGAACGACAGCGCGAGAGTCACGCCGTAGCTGTTTATCGGAAGGGAGCCAATCCTGAACAGGACCGGAAACATGGGCACCTCCACGGAAACCCGGCTCAGAGACCGTGCTAATATAGACGCGGACCTCTTCCTGGAAAGGGAGCCCTCGCGCCCGGGGAGCCTTCTAGAAGACTTTCCAGTTGACGGCCGCGTTCAGCCCGAGACCCGCCAGTATCAGCGCCATCGCCGTCTGGCTCCCTCCGTAGCTCACCAGGACCAGAGGTATTCCGGTGACCGGCATGATTCCGACGGTCATGCCGATGTTCACGGCGAGGTGTACGGCGAAGTAAGAAGCTGTCCCGGCAGCCAGAAGGGAGTAGAAGGGGCTCGCGCATCGCGAGGCGGCGCGGAGGAGCCGGAAGAGGAGCACCCCGAAGGCGGCGAGCAGGAGCATGGCGCCGGCGAATCCGGTTTCCTCGGCCCATACGGAGAACGCGAAGTCGGTGTGCCTGGCCGGAAGGAACGCAAGACCCTTCTGAGTGCCCTCGAGGTATCCCCGCCCCCACAGGCCGCCGGAGCCGATGGCCACTTCCGACTGGATGACGTTCCACCCCGCCCCCTGGGGATCGGAGGAGGGGTTCAGGAAGGTAGACAGCCTCTCCTGCTGGTAAGGCCTCAGGAGCCCCCAGGCCACCGGAGTGAGGGCTGCGACCAGGGTGTTTCCCGCCAGGATGAGCACCCAGATGCCGAGCCCGGCCCTCCTCTTGATGAGGATCAGCACCAGGACGGCGGTGAATGCGGCCCAGTAGGCCAGCCGCATGGAGCTGAGCGCCGCGAAGACGGGGCTCACGAGCAGGAAGATCCAGTCCGGGCCGTAGCCCGCCCACCAGGTCATCATGAGCAGTATCAGAAGCATGGCCGCCGCAGTGCCGAGGTCGGGCTGGGCCCAGGTCAGCAGGAAAGCGGGCACGAAGCCCGCGAAGACGAGGAAATGACCGTACTTCCTCGGCCTCGCCTCGAGGTCGGCGAAGGCGCGGGCGGCGGCGATGATCGTGGCGACCTTCGCCAGCTCGCTTGCCTGGAACCTAAGAGGGCCCGCGGCCAGCCACCTCCCCGCCGGGCCGCTGCCGATGAGGGCGGTGAGTATCAGGAGGAGGCATGCGGCGCCATAGATCATGTATGCCAGTTCCTCTATCACCCTGAGGTTGACTCTCGCGGTGAAGAGGAATCCCAGCGAGCCCGCGAGCACCCAGGCGACCTGCTTGGGGAAGACGGGCTCGGAGGTCACCGCGCGCGAAGCCGAGAAGACGGACAGGAGCCCTATACCGACGATCACGACCAGCGCGGCGATGTACAAGATGTCCATCCTCTCCCTGAACATCACTCCTCCAGGAAGGGCACCAGAATCCTCGAGACCACGGGAGCCGCGACGGCCCCGCCGTGCCCTCCGTGCTCCACCACCACCGCGATCGCCAGGGGTCTGGGCTCCCTGGTGAAGCCCACTACCCAGGCATGGTCACCCGCCGGGCTCTCCGCCGTGCCGCTCTTCCCATAGAACTCGAAGGGGAGGGAGGACAGGACTCTCAGGGTGCCCTGCCTGTCATAGACGGCCTCTTTCATTCCCTCGACGACCGCTTCGATGTCCTCCGTGGCGAGCGAGAGCCCGCCGCCGGGCGGCGGGCCGGGTTCGACCTCACGGACGAGGGTGACCCCCGGCATGTCCCCCCCGGAGGCTATGATCCCAGTGACGACCGCCATCTGGAGCGGCGTCACGAGCAGTTCGCCCTGACCGATCGAAATGTTGAGCAGGTTTCCGAGGCCCCATCCCCTCTCGCCGTAGAGGCTGTCCAGCATTCGGGAGTCGGGCACCAGGCCGGGGCTCTCGCCGGGAAGGAAGTCCAGCACGGTGCTCCCGAGGCCGAAGAGACGGGCGAATCCGGCGAGGCCGTCCAGACTGCCGAGCTGTACGGTCCTGTAGAAATAGACATCGCAGGAACGGGCGAGGGCTTCCACCAGATTCACCCTTCCGTGGGCGGTCCAGCATCCGAAGTCGTTTCCGCCCAAACGGTACGAGCCATAGCATGGATCGGGCATGTAGGACGGCGTAACGAGATCGCTGTCGAGGAGGTAGAGGGCGGTGACCAGCTTGAATATCGAGCCGGGGGGATACCTGGCTCCCCAGGCCCTGCTCAGGAACGGCCTGCCGGGGTCGGAGCACAGGCTGTCCCAGGCGGCCCGGGTCATCCCCTCCGACATGGCCTGGGGGTCGAACACCGGGGTGGACGCGAGACACAGGATCTCTCCGGTCTCGTAGTCGAGCACTACCGCTGCGCCGGGGGTGTTCTCCGACGAGATGGCCGCCACGGCAGTCCTCTGGAGTCCCGCGTCTATCGTGAGGGTTATCGTGCGGCCCGGAACCGGGTCTGTCTCGCCTCCTTCCAGCTCGAACTCGGCGACCTTCCTTCCCATGGCATCCACGACCTCGCGCCTGTAGCCGGGGGTGCCGGAGAGGATCCCGTCGAGGCCGAGCTCGATCCCGGCCCTTCCTGCGGTCGTCCCTTCTTCGCTGCCGCTCTCGGTCGAGAGGCCCACGTACCCGATGACATGGCAGAATACCGGCCCGCAGGGATACCTGCGCTGGGGAACTACATCCACCATTACTCCGCCGATCCTGTAGAGGTTCTCGGCGAGAGGGCTGATCTCCTCGACGGTGAGGCCCCTGCTGATCCTCTGGGGACGGTACGGCCTGGAGGATCCCCTCCCTATCCTGGCGAGGAGGGTGTCGGCGGGCATTCCGAGCAGTTCCGCGACGACGGGTGCGTCGGTCGAGTCGAACTCGTAGGGCACTATCGAGACGACGAAGACCGGCACGTTGTCGGCCAGCACCTCACCGTTCCGATCGTAGATCAGGCCCCTCGGAGCCGGTTTGGAAATGATGCGGATGTGGTTCCTCTCGGACATGCTCCTGTAGAAGTCGCCGCGGACCATCTGGAGATGGAACAGCCGGCCGGCGAGGACGGCCAGAACAGCGGCGAAGAAGATCGCGAAACCGGCGAACGGCCTCTTCACGGGCGTCCTGAACGCGAGTCTGGTCACTCCGCGGCTTCCCGGCGGACCATCCCCGCGAGGATGCCGGCCGCCGCGGCGGCCGAGCCTGCAGCCAGCGTGAGCACGGCCCTGGGCAGAATGATCAGCATGTCCGAGTCGAGGGACAGGATGAAGGGTCTGGAGGCGGCGGCGAAGAAGACCGCGTCGCAGGCCACGGAGCCTGCTCCCCCGGCGAGCAGGTATGCACCCCTGCTCTCCCGGGGCATGGCTTCGAGCACCAGCGTGGCGACGACCATGCCCGCCAGGAGGCCCAGGGAGGAGGCGCCCGGAGGCTGGTGCAGGAGCATGTCGAGTGCCAGACCCGCCCAGAATGCTCCCTCGATGGACCAGCGGTCGCCATGGTTGATGGAGAGATAGACGAGAACGAGCAGCAGCACGTCAGGGGCTGCGAAGACACGGCCCAGGGTGACCTCGAGCATGAACTGGAGGACAACTGCGCCCGCGACCGCCGGGACGCCGCCCGCTGAACCCGAACGCATCATTCGGTCTCCGGCGGGGGCTCCAGGAGGATCAGCACTTCGCTTATCCTGGTGAAGTCCACGGCGGGGGTGACCGAGAACTCCAATGCGAGACCGGCTCTTCCGGTCAGGGATTCCGAAACCGTGCCGACGAGGAGCCCGTCGCGGAACACCCCTCCATAGCGGCTGGTCACGACTTCGTCGCCGGGGGCCACACTGGAAGAGAGGTCCACGTCCACGAGCTGGAGGGTCCTACCCGGTCCCGGCTGGAGTATCCCGACAGCTCCAGAAGGATAGGTCATGCAGCTCACCCTCATGCCGGGGGACGTTATGGGCAGTACCTCGCAGGTGGCCTCCGCGACCTCCTCGACCACGCCCACCAGCCCTTCCGCGGTGATGCACACAGCGCCGGGGACCACTCCGTCCCTGGAGCCCCTGTCTATTACCAGAGTGCCCTCGACCAGACCCTCGGTCCTGTAGAGAACGCGCCCGGCGACGGCCTCCTGGGGGAGCGTGCGCGTCATTCCCAGCAGAGTGCGGTACCGGGCGGCCTTCATCGCCTCCTCCCGGAGGGCGCCGTTCTCGAGCATGAGTTCCACGGCGAAGGCTCTGAGCTCCTCGACCGACTGGTCTTCCTCCGGTCCGAAAAAGAGAAAGGCGAAGCGGGCGCCCAGCCAGCTTCCTACCCCGCCAAGGAGAACAGGTCCCGCAAGAAGGATCAGCACCGAGGCGGCCGCGTACGCCGCCAGCCTGCCACGCCTGGAACGGGAGCCTCCCTGGAGCATTTCAATGGAGCAGGAGCTTGCGGTACCGGTAGATGTTCTCCAGGATCACACCGGCGCCGAGCACCGTGCAGGCAAGGGGATTCTCAGCGAGCCTTATGGGAAGCCCGGTCTCGGACATGAGGAGCCTGTCCAGTCCCCTCAGGAGGGAGCCTCCCCCGGTGAGCACGATCCCCCTGTCCACGATGTCGCTGGCGAGCTCCGGGGGGGTTCTCTCCAGACCGTGCCGGACGGCCTCCACGATGGCGGTCACGGGTTCCTTCAGCGCATCCCTGATGTCGGCCGAGCGTATCCTGTATGTCCTCGGGATTCCGTTGACGAAATCGAGGCCGCTCACCTCGTAGCTCTCGTCATCCTCCTCCATGACAGTACCGATGGCCATTTTCACTGTCTCGGCGGTGCGCTCTCCTATGAGGAGGCTGAAGTGCTTCTTCAGGTAGTTGATGATCGCCTCGTTCATCTCGTCCCCGCCGGTGCGTATCGAGTTGGTGGCCGCTATCTGGGTGAGCGCTATCACCGCTATCTCCGTTGTCCCGCCGCCGATGTCCACTATCATGCTGCCGGCCGAGCTCTCGACAGGCATTCCCACTCCGAGAGCGGCCGCTATCGGCTCGGAGACCAGCAGCACCTCCCTGGCGCCGGCCCTTTCCAGGGCCGTTCTGACGGCCGTCATCTCGACCTCGGTGATCCCGTTGGGGACGCATACGAGAACCCGGGGCCTCATCGAGAACCTCCTGCCCTGGGATCTCTCGAAGAAAACGCGAAGCATGGCGACGGTGGATGTCGCGTCGGTGATGACGCCGTCCTTGAGAGGACGGAGGGCGTCGAGGCCGCTCCCCGTCCTGCCGAGCATCGCCTTCGCTTCCGATCCGACCGCGACCACCTCGCCGCTCCCTCGATCTATGGCGACTACGCTCGGCTCCTCAAGGACTATGCCCCGGCCCGATACGTAAACAAGCGAGTTTGCAGTCCCGAGATCGATCGCCATGGAGGAGGAGAGGAAAGATCGAGGCTTCGGAAACCAGCCCGGCAGAACCATGTATCCCTCCGTGAACAGCCTGGAGGGCTTCAATAGTAAACAGGCATCATGGCGTCAACAGGGGGACCGGTGGCACTGAGTAGAGCCTGCTCGTAATGATCCGAATGATCGAGGCTCAAGGAAAAGGGGACACTGTTACGTTGCGAGATGCTGCGTAAACACCCTGCGTTAACTCATCTGATCATGCGTTTCCACAGCGGTGAGATCGCAGGACCCGCCTGGAGCGTGTCGATCAGAACCGAGGATGGTATCGTCATCGTCCAGAGGCCCGGCCATGGCTCAGCCTCCGTTTCGATGCGGGTTATCTCCAGGAAGACCTTCTGCTCCGGGGTTTCGACGGACCACCTGCCCGGCCAGGCTTCGTACTCGTCGTGCGGGGTGGTTCCCAGGATCTCGATCCTGCCTTCCGCCCACTCGATGGTCTTCGGAAACAGATCCCTGCCTTCGAGCGTCGCCGCGAGAGTGTCCTTCCCGGCCAGGTAGAGCCATCTGCTTCCGCGCTCGAAGGGTTCCGCTCCGTCAACGATGTCGGACTGCCCTGTCTCCAGCAGCAGTCCAGTCCTGGTGAAAAACAGAAGATCCCTGACGCCGAGCACCCCTCCTCCCAGGGGTATTCCGCCCGGACTGTACCATGCCCTTTCATCCCTGGGCATGTAAACGGTCATCCCCGTGGAGTCGCCCGCCAGAGATACCAGCGGGCGCCCGTCGGGGCCCATGAAGTCGGCCCTGCAGAGGCTCCCGGCGGCATCCCCCCAGAAAGCGAACCTTCCCTCCGCGAGCAGGTCTCCGCCGTCGAGCCTGGCCCTGCCCGAAATCATGAAGGTTCCCGTCCTCTGCCAGCCCAGAGCAGCCCTGGCCGCGTATCTGTCAACGGCCAGGTCGAGTTCGGCCCTTCCGGGCAGAGTGGCGCAGCCGGAGGCGGCGGCCAGCGCCGCGGCCGTCAGGAGCCGGTTCCGAATTTCTTCTCCAGAGACTCGATGCGGAGCTGCATCTTCAGCTCCTCCTCGTACTTCGTCTTGCGGGCGAGGAGGGCCTGGTTGCCGGGGGCCTTCTCGAGGAGGGATTCGATCATCTTGATCGCCCTCTGCCTGTCCCCGCTTCTCGCGGTTTCGTCTATCTTCTCGACCAGCTCGCTGAGCTTAGCCATGTCAAACCCTTCCCGCGCTTTTTTCGGCGCATGCGTCAAGGAACCGGGATACCTGCACATCCCGAATCTCGAAAACTCCGGGCCTGCCGCCAAGCCCGACCTGTTCACCCTCCAGGCCGTGGAAGTCGGTTCCCCCCGTGACCAGGAGCCCCAGCCTGTCGGAAAGGCCCAAAAGATGCTGTTCGACCTCGCTTCCGTGCCTGGGATAGAAGACCTCGACGCCCATGAGCCCTCTTCCGGCCATGGCATGCACCAGAGCCGAAAGCTCCTGCAGGGTCCTTCCGAGGAGCCCGGGATGGGCAAGGACCGGTATGCCGTCCATCCCTCTGATGACATCCAGGGCTTCCGCTTCGAAGAGCCGCTCCCTCTCGACGTAGGCGGGCCTGCCCCGGGCCAGGAACCTGTCGAAGGCCTCGGATAGGCTGGATACGTGGCCGGCCTCGAGAAGCGCCCGGGCGATGTGGGGTCTTCCCACCACATCTCCCCCCGCCAGCGCCCTGACGGCCTCCTCGTTCAGGACCATCCCCATGGAGGCCAGCTTCCCCAGAATGGCGGGATTCCTCCTCTCCCTCGCCTTCCTCACCCTGTCCAGCGCCCTGCCGAGCGGGCCGTCCCGCCTCACCAGATCTTCGGCGCCGATGCCGGGAAAGTAGCCCAGCAGGTGTGCCGATCCTCCGGAGGCGAGGTCAATGCTCAGCTCGACCGCCGGAATGGCCACGATCCCGGCCGCCGCGGCGGCTCCGAGAGCCTCCGGGGTGCCGTCGACGGTGTCGTGATCCGACACCGAAACATGGGAGAGCCCCCTGGACGCGGCCTCGGACATGATCCGGGAGGGGGTGAGCCTTCCGTCGGAGGCGGTGCTGTGAACGTGCAGATCTACCAGAGACATTGCACCTCCGCGCGGGAACAGGTGAGGGACTGCCCATCGAGCCTCCGCCTGGACGGAGGCTCCTTTTACGGAGATGAATATGCACATG
>JAAYTY010000126.1 GCA_012523605.1 Candidatus Fermentibacterota bacterium | reverse complement strand
TCGAAAGACGGGAGGAACCCGCCCTCGTTTTCTGTCACCGTGATCCCGAACAGGCGGTTGCCCGCAGGCAGGGGATTCTCCGGCGGAGTAACCTCCCAGGCCCCGGGACCTCCAGGGCTGTCGCCGCATGAGACGGGAATCACGAGCAGAAACAGAAGGCAGACGATCGCGGATTTCATGATTCTCCTCATGCCGGTAAGATAACCGCTGACAGGATTTCTTCCCAGGCCGGGCAACGGCTGTCGTGTCCTTGCAACAGGCTCTCGGTATTGTATTTTCGCACGAGAACCGATATTTTCCTGAGGGCTGGTCAAGCAGCCCTGGTTCAGAACCGATCCGCGGATGGTTCAAGCATCCGGAAGGGTCGGTTTTCTGCAAAAGGAGGGTATCTTGAAGGCCGGATCGCTCTTTTCTGTCCTGTTGTCGGGCGTGCTCCTCGTTGTCGCGTGCGGCCAGCCTGCTCCCCCGCCCGAGCAGCCGGAGGTTCCCGGAGTCCCTGTTGACATCTATGCCGAAGCCCCGCTTCTGAGGGTTGCCTACGTCGGCCATGACCACCATTCTGCAGTCTATGTCTCCGCGCTCAGAGGAGACAGGATGAAAGAGCTCTATGGCATTTATCTCGTTCCGCTGCGCGAACGCGAGCTCTTCGCACTGATCGAGAACAACGTAAAAGTCGCCGAGATAGAACTGATACAGGCTTCCGGCGGCGGATCGGTCGTCCCTGCGGGACTGGCAGCCGGTGAGTATGATCTCGGTTTCGGGGGAGTCGCAGCATTCGTCTCCAGCAGTGATGCCGGCACCGGCGTGAAGATTGTCTCGCCGCTCCATGCCGAAGGCGACATGCTTGTCGTTGCTGCTGACAACGAGGCTGTGAGCGACTGGCCCAGCTTCATCCAATGGGTCAGAAACAGCAGCGAGCCTGTCGTTGTGGGATACAAGAACCCGACGGCCGTTGCGATGGTGATCTTCCAGGCTGCGCTGACTGCGGAGGGCATCCAGTACAGCCAGGGCACGCCTTCTCCCGGAGCCCTCGTTGTGATGATGAACATGCAGGGCGAGGAGAATCTCAATCCCGGGCTGGCAAGCGGAACGATCGACGCGTATGTCTCCAACAATCCCTGGTGCGCACTAGCCGAATACAACGGAGAGGGCAAATGCGTCGCTCCCCTGTCCACTCTTCCTCCGGGCACCTACAGGAACCACCCCTGCTGCGCGATCGCAGCCTCTCTCGATGCCCGTGAGAACAAGGCAGCCGAGATTGCAGCCGCTCTCCGGCTCTTTGCCGCGGCTACGGACTACATAAACACATATCCCGATGATGCAGCCGCCGCAGTTGCCGAATGGCTGGGGAATCCGGTCGAAGTGGAGCTTGCCTCTATGGCCACCAGCGTTTACGACATGTCCGCGAGCGATCCGTGGAATCAGGGCATGCTGTTGATGATAGAGGACATGAAGTCGCGGAACCTCTTCGCTGGCCCGCTGGCGGGCCTGTCCGGGACTGAGGCCATGGATTTCGTGTCGGATCTGTCCCTCCTCCCGGAGGGGCTCAGATAGCTTGAAGAGAAACGGCAGGATTACCGGGGGGATCAGGGACCTTCTACCGGGGCTCGTCCTGCCGGCGGTCGTCTTGGCGGCATGGCACCTGTCAACCACCAGGGGCCTTGTTCCACCGTTGATTCCGACCCCCGCTGCCGTGGTCCGGGTTCTTGCGAGCCCGGGGACGGACTTGTTGTCCTCGGGCTCGCTCCTTTGGAACACCGCCATCAGCCTTGTCAGGGTCGTATCCGGATTCGCCATTGCAGCGGCAATCGGCATCCCGCTGGGAATCCTTATGGGATCGAGCAGGCTGGCACGAAGGCTCATGAGCCTGTCTGTCGAGCTGTCGCGCCCATTGTCGCCACTGGCACTCGTGCCCCTGTCTCTCGTCGTCTTCAGATCGAGATCCCTTGTCCATGTTCTCGGTCTGACCGCGCTCAGATACAGGCAGCACATCCTGCACGAGATCCAGCCCGGGATGCTTTTCGTGCTGTTCTGGGGGGGGTTCTTCCCCATTCTCCTCGGGACGATGGCGGGGGTGAGAAGCGTGAGGAAACAGCACCTGGAGGCAGCCAGGATTCTCGGCGCAGGACGTCTCTTCATGCTGAGACACGTCCACCTCCCCTCGGCGATACCGGATATCTTCACCGGACTGAAACTGGGCATGGGGCGTTGCTGGATGGTCATCATAGCGGCAGAGATGCTTCCCGGGACGAATTCCGGACTGGGGTATCTCGTGAAGTACTCGTACGATGTTCACCGACTGGATGTGATGTTCGCGGGTATAGCCTTGATCGGGGTGCTCGGGGCTCTTCTTTCCCTAGGGCTTTCGAGCATGTCGGAATGGCGGACCAGACTGAGGGTGGAAGAAAGGTGACCGCGGGCGCCGGGCTGTCGATCAGCGGTCTCTCGGTGGACTTCGAAATCCCGAACGAAGGCAGGATCCGGGCTCTGGACGGGATCGATCTCGATCTGGAGCCGGGCAGTCTGACGTGCATACTGGGCCCGACAGGCTGCGGGAAGACGACCCTTCTGCGAACAGTGGCAGGCTTGCAGGAACCTTCAGCAGGGTCCGTGACAAGAGGGGGGGAAGCATCGGGCCGGAGGCCGAAACTCGGATTCGTCTTCCAGCAGCACGCCTTGTTTCCCTGGATGAACGCCCTGTCGAACGTCGAGTTCGGGATGAAGGCCTCGGGCATGCCAAGGCATGCGAGAAGGGGAAAGGCTCTTCGTCTTCTGGAAGAGGTGGGTCTGGCTGGATTCGAGCGAGCCTGGCCCTACCAGCTTTCTGGAGGGATGCAGCAGAGGGTCGCTCTCGTAAGGAGCCTTGCGATAGATCCAGCCATACTGCTCCTCGACGAACCTTTCGGATCTCTCGATACGAAGACCCGATTCGAACTCGAGGATGTCGTGCTGAACGTCTGGAGAGAGCACGGTACGACGATGCTGTTTGTAACTCACAGCTTCGAGGAAGCCGTTTATCTCGCCGACAGGGTGATCGTACTGGGCCACAGACCGGGACGCATCGAATCGGACTTCCGCATAGACCTGCCCCAACCGAGGGACAGGCTGTCAGAGCCCTTCGTCAGCCTTCTTCTCCGCGTCCGCACCGTCTTCGAAAGCCTTGTGAGCGAAGCCCGCACATCTCCCGAATAGGGCGAATAGGAATAGGGGACAGACTCCTATATTTACATTGCCGTTCTTCTTTAGTAATCTAGTGCGTTAACTGCTAGAATCGATCATGAACGGAGGCGGAATTGCCAAGGAGCCCTCGTCTCGTCATCCCCGGCCTCGCCCATCACATCACGCAGAGGGGCAACCGAGGTCTCGATGTATTCACTTCGAGATCGGAGATGGGTCACTATCTCGAATGTCTCGCCCGGTATGGTCCGGCCAGGGGGATGAAGGTCATCGCATACTGCCTCATGCCGAACCACGTGCACGTAGTGGCGATTCCCGAGCAGCCCCTTTCGCTTGCCCTGGCGTTCAGGGATGCTCATACGGCCTATTCCTCCTACTTCAACCTGAAACACGGGGAGACCGGCCACCTGTGGCAGAACCGCTTCTTCTCATGCCCGCTCGATGAATGTCATCTGCATGCAGCCGTCAGATACGTCGAGATGAACCCAGTGAGAGCGCGGATGGTATCGGAGCCTGGAAGCTACGAATGGTCGAGCGCCCGTGCGCACCTCGGCATCGCACCGGCTCATGAAGTGCTTCACGATCCTCCAGTCGGGATGCCCCCGCGGGATGAATGGAGAGGATTTCTCGAGGGCTACGTCTGGGAGGACGAGCAGGTCGTTCGAATCGCGACGAGGTCGGGGAAGCATTCGAGAGCAGTGGCAGAAGAGTGGAGAAATGTTAACTCGCAGGGGCGGAAACGCAGAAGATAGTGGTGATATAATTAACACATGTATTAAAATATAGGAGTCTGTCCCCTTTGGTCCTTTGGTGGGCGGCATGAGTGATGTGGTCGTGGTGGGTGGGGGGCTGGCGGGATGCGAAGCCGCATGGATGCTGGCCCGCCGGGGGTTCAGTGTCGAACTCTGCGAGATGAGGCCCGCTGTGATGACCCCGGCCCACCGCACGGGTATGCTCGCCGAACTAGTCTGCTCGAACTCCCTCAGGTCGGCCAATCCGCTGAACGCCGTGGGCCTCCTGAAGAACGAGATGAGAGCCCTCGGCTCGCTGACAATCGAAATTGCGGATTCGTGCGCCGTCCCGGCCGGGGATGCACTGGCAGTGGACAGAAACGCCTTCTCTGCAGGCGTCACAGAGCGGCTTTCCACGAACCCCCTCGTGGAGATCGCCCGCCGCGAAATCGAGTCCATTCCGGCAGGCAGGCCGGTGATAGTGGCGACAGGCCCGCTCACGAGCGAAAAGCTTTCGCGCGAGCTCGCTTCGACGACCGGTGCAGGCCAGTTCTACTTCTATGACGCCATCGCACCTGTCGTGTCATCGGAATCGCTGGACATGTCGATCGTCTTCGCGCAGTCGCGCTACGGGAAGGGAGGCGGTGACGACTACCTCAACTGCCCGATGAACGAAGCCGAATACTGCGCTTTCCGCGACGAATTGCTGTCGGCGGAGACCGTTCCCCTCAGGATCTTCGAGAAGGAGCTGCACTTCAGCGGCTGCATGCCCATCGAGGCGATCGCCTCGTCGGGAGCGATGGCGCTCGCTCACGGCCCGCTCAAGCCCGTGGGACTGGTCGACCCGAGAACGGGTGCCCGGCCCTTCGCGGTACTCCAGCTCCGCAGGGAGGACGCCGCTGGAACCTGCTGGAACCTCGTGGGCTGCCAGACCAAGCTCACCTACCCGGAGCAGAGAAGGGTTTTCAGGCTGGTGCCGGGCCTGGAGCGCGCGGAGTTCACCAGGCTCGGTTCGATGCACAGGAACACCTTCGTGAACGGCCCGGCCGTGCTCGATTCAACTCTGCGCCTGAGAAGCCGCGAGGAGGTGACGCTGGCAGGCCAGATCACCGGCGTGGAAGGCTATGTCGAATCGGCGGCATGCGGAATGCTGGCGGGCTTGTTCACTGCCGCGAGGCTTACCGGAGCGGAACCCCTTCCACCTCCGCCTGAAACCGCCCTGGGGAGCCTTCTTCGCCATGCGACCTCATCTGAGTGGAGGCACTACCAGCCCAGCAACGTCAACTACGGATTATTCCCCCCGCTGGGAAGACGCATGGCGCATCGGGACAGGAACGCCGCATATGCGGCAAGGGCCGTCACCGCACTGGAGCAGTGGGTTGCCGCAATGGAGAAGAGCCTCGAATCGGAACTGTGACTTCCCGGCCGCAGGAATGACATCCCAGACCAGGGCGGTGCGATATTCGAGGAAACAGGCCAGGCAGAAGCCCGCCGCCTCGGATGAGGCTCGGGCAACGGAGGCATTCCATGTCAGCAGTCATCCTGCTCGCTGTAGCCGCCTCGGTTTTCGACTGTTCCAATCTTCCCGGCGTGTGGCACAACTCGACATGCGTGGGCTCGGGATACTCCGAGATCTATGCCCTATGTCCCGACAGCTCGTTCAGATGGCGGGAGAGCCAGATGGACGGAATGTCCAGGGTCAGGGAGGTCCGCGGGACATGGAGCCTCGCGGGTGACACCCTGGTTCTCGAAGCAGACTCGGTGCTGGTCTGGGAGGGCGGGGAAGTGGTGCCGGCCGAATGCTCCATCGGCACCGACTCGATGCTGGTGGGCTTCATCGAGGCGATGCATCATCCCGTGCCCCCCGACACCCTGAGAGTGAGGATTTCGAATCTCCGGCTCGACACCATGGACGAGAACTCAGACCTGCCCGACAACCTCTGGGGGATGGACTTCGAAGGTTCCCGGTTCTGGCGCATAGGAAGCCCCGGGCCGGACATGGATTGGGTCTTCGAGGACTGGATCTCCGAGAGCTAGGCAGCCCGGGAGGCCCTCAGCAGGCGCAGCCGCCCTTCTTCTCCGAGGCCATCTTCTGAATGCATCCGCAGAATGCGTGGAAGTTGGCGCAGATGCCGCCGAAGATCGAGAACAGGCCCCAGAACAGGGGCGACCCGAGCACCTGCAGCCACGTGGGAGCGGAACCCTCGATCATCGCGAGCCGCACTCCCCAGGCCGTCATGTAGCAGCCGACCACGATGCATGCGTGACCGAAGACCACGAGACCCCTGGGCCCGCCGCGGAACCCCAGGTACACAAGCGATCCCCCGATCACCAGAGGGATCACACCCCCGGCGACGCCGCCCCCGCCCAGGTTCAGGACTCCCAGGGCCACGAGGATGACCCCGAAGACTACGGCTACGATGCTGACGCGCCTCATTCTCGACCTCCGTGACTAGAAAACACCGACAAGCTTCAAGGCCATGGCCAGCACCGCCGCGGCCAGCACGATCCTGATCCACCTGTCGCCGGCCCGTATCGTGAAGTGCGTGCCCAGCCATCCTCCCGTGGCGTGGCCTGCCGTGAGGATGACGGCGGGAAGCCAGGCCACCTTTCCCTCCACCACGAAGACGAACAAGGAGGGGATGGTATATAAGCCGACGACGAAAACCTTGATGCCGTTGGTCCTGACCAGGGGCAGGCGGCCCAGGCCGTGCAGTGCCGCGATGATGAGGAAGCCCACGCCCGCCTGTATGAAGCCGCCGTAGAAGCCTATCAGCAGGAAGACTATCGAGAGCATGAGCCCGTGGCTTGGCTCCTCGCCCGGCGCGTTGGTATCGCCCGGGCGCCTCAGGAAGCTTGTGACGGTTGCAAGGATCATCACCACCGAGAGGAGTTTCCGGAAGAGCTCGTCGGGGACCTCAACCACGGCCATGCTGCCGAGCAGAGAACCGAGAGCCGCGGGCAGGGCGTACCTCATCGACAGCGCGGCCTCCCGGTATCCCTTTCTCCGGAATGCGACCACGGAGGAGATGCTCTGACCCATGACCGCGACCCTGTTGCTGCCGTTGGCCACCGC
>JAAYTY010000125.1 GCA_012523605.1 Candidatus Fermentibacterota bacterium | reverse complement strand
TGCCCCTCGTGAGATCGACGCGCGGAGGGACGGTGTGAGTCCGGCTCCGGTGCTCCGGGCGACAGGAGGCGCCGCGGCCGCGGCGGCGGCCTGGGGCATGGAAGGGCTCTCGCTGGAGATTCTCGACCCCGGACGGCTTTCCGCTCCGAGGCCCGGTGTCATGGAGCCTGTTCTCACCGCGCCCTGCGACGTGGAACAGGTCCGCGCCCTCGCCGACTGGATACTCCCTGTCGTGGTCTCGGAATCTCCGGGGCTCTCCTCCTGCGTTCCCGGCCTGCATCTGAGTGCCGCGGGCCCCATGGACCGCTCGCTTCTCGACGAGCTCGCCGCGAGACCTCCCGGGAGGCTCCGGCCCTCGGCCCGGGAGCTCGAATCCGAGAGCGCGGGGCTCGCACTGCCGATGATCCTTCACAACTTCGGAAACAGGCTGGTCGGGCTGGTGGGCAATCTCGAGCTGGCGGCGATCTATCCCGCGGGCTCGGAGAAGTCCTCCCTCAAGATCGAAGCGGCGAGAGCCTCCGCCGGGGAGGTGAAGGGCTATCTCGAGAGACTCTCCGCCCTGGGATCGCCCGGACGGAGCCGGCCGGAGTCCAGCGGCGGTCCCTTCGGAGCCGCGCTCGAGACGGCCGGGCTGATCCGTGGAAGGGCCGTGACTCTGGAGAGCGGGCCAGGCGGGACTGCGGAGAGCGATTCCGCGTATCCGAGCGGCGCTGTCTCCGCGGCGGTCGCCATTGTCACTGCCGCGCTTCTGAGGCTCGGGGGGGCCGGCAGCCTGACCGTAGGCCGGTGCGCAGCGTCGGGGATCCTGGTCTCCTGGGAGAGGCCGGATACCGAGGTTCCCTCGCTTCCCGGGCTCGCGCTCGTGCCTTCCGTGCTGATAGGAGCCACAGCAGTAGCTGCGCGCGAGGGGTTCCGGATCGCCGTGAACGCCCTGGGCGATCTGGGGGGCTCCATTTCCTGCCTGTGGGGGGAATGAGCCTCGTCCGTCCCCGGAACCTGCGTTCCGGTGCTCCCTCTGCGGAGTCCCGCCGATGATCCACCGCGCGAGGCACGAAACCCCGTCTCCTTCGGAGTCGGCGGTACTCTCTCTGTTCGAGCGCCGGCCAGGCGCCAGGCTGACAGTGGGCGAGATCGCGTCGGGAGCAGAGCTGGATCATGCCTCGGAGATCATCGATGGAATGGTCGCGAGAGGACTGCTGTGGCCTCTCCCCAGGGGGAGATTCACCCTGCCCGGAAGTGTCGGCCTGGAGAAGGGCCTCCTGAGGGTTAGAGCCTCCGGCCAGGCATCGGTGGCGACCGCGATCGACAGAGTGGCGGTCGGCAGGGGAGGCCTCGGCGGCGGGATCGACGGCGACATGGTGCTTGTGAGAATCACCGGCGCCGAAGGCCCGCTGAGACGGAGGGGCGTCGTAGCGGCCGTTCTTTCCAGGAGCAGAGAGGGATGCGGGGGAGTGCTCCGCAGGGCCGGGAGGGGCTGGGTCGTAGATCCGATGGATCCGGCGCTTCCGAGGGGGCTTCCGATCGTCGGCCTCCCCCCCGTCGCCGCCGTGGAGGGATCGGTCGCATGGGGCAGGTTCTCCGGCGAAGGCGGCAGGCCTTCGCTGGAGTATGTGGAGTCGCTCGGGAGCGGGTTCTCATCGTCAACGGCCATTTCCGTTGTCGTGAGGGACTACGGTCTCTCGGAATCCTTTCCGGAGGATGCACTCCGGGAAGCGGAAGAATCGGCCCGGAAGCCCGTTGACGCCGCCGGGAGGGATGATGCGAGAGACCTCTTCTGCATCACCATAGACCCCGTGGATGCGAGGGATTTCGACGACGCGGTCTCGATCTCCAGGCGTGGAGACGGCTTCGAGCTGGGAGTGCACATCTCGGACGTGGCGGCCTATGTCCGTCAGGGCGGACCCCTCGACGCCGAGGCGAGACTTCGCGGCACGAGCGTGTATCTTCCCGACAGGGTCATTCCGATGCTGCCCGGTAGCCTCTCGTCAGGCTCCTGCAGTCTGGCGCAGGGGGAGGACCGGCTTGCGAGGAGCGTTTTCCTCGAGTATGACGGCAGGGGTTCGAGGACGGGCTTCCGCATCGCGAGGACGGTGATCAGGTCGAGGGCGCGCCTGACCTACGAGGAGGCCTTCGCGTGCATGCAGGGAGACTGTCATCCCATAGCTGGAGTGGAGGATGCTCTCTCGGCGATGACCGCTCTGTCCAGGCTGCTGGATGCGGACAGGAGGCGTCGGGGCGCGCTCGACCTGGGGAGCGACGAGTACAGGATTCACTTCGGGCCGTCGGGAGAGCCCGAGCGCTTCGAACGCGTTCCCGACGACGAGTCCCACCGGTTGATCGAGAACTTCATGGTCGAGGCCAACAGGGCCGTGGCCGAGCATTGCTCGTGGCTGGGGCTGAGGATTCTCTACCGTGTCCACGGCGAGCCCGAACGGGATTCCGCCGCGAGGCTGAGGGCGGAGCTGTCGGAGCTCGGAATAGCCCTCCCCCGTGCCAGGGAGCTGCGCGGGGCCGATCTCTCCAGGATTCTCGCAGGCTCCGCGGGACTGCCGGTCTTCCTTCTCGTCCGGGAGGCCGTTCTCAGGTCGCTGCAGAAGGCTGTCTACCAGGCCGAGGACCTCGGTCACTTCGGTCTGGCGCTCAGGAACTACACCCATTTCACGAGCCCGATAAGGAGATATCCGGACCTGTCGGTCCACAGGGCCCTCTCTGCGCTGGACGAAGGGGCGCCTGTTCCCGAGGCCGCTCCGGAGCTCGCTGAGACGTGCAGCGCCGCGGAGCAGGCGGCGGAGGACGCCGAACGTGAATGCATGGAGCTCCTGGCGCTCGTGCATCTGCAGACCAGGAAGTGTATCGTAATGAAGGGGGTGGTCAGCGGAGTGCACGATTTTGGATTTTTCGTGAGGCTCGCGGACCTTCCGGTCGACGGGCTTATGCCTGACAGGCTTATACGCGCCGAAGAAAGGCGCAGGATCAGGGTCGGTGTCCCGGTCGAAGTCGTCGTGATCGAATCCGATCCCGGCCTCAGACAGCTCACGCTGGGTCCCGCACCCGGCCGGAGGTGATGAGAGATGGGCGACACCTATTCCAGACTGGCCGACGCTATCTCGGCATGGATCGCGGGAGAGGTCAGAACCGCCGGGCTCGACGGCGTGGTGCTGGGTCTGAGCGGAGGCGTTGATTCGGCTGTCGCAGCGGCCCTCTGCGCGAGGTCGCTCGGCGAGGAATCGACGCTCTGCCTCTACATGCCGATAGAGAGCCGCCGGCAGGACAGGGATGACGCCATCCTCGCCGCCGACACCATAGGGGTGGATCTCGTCGAGGTTCCCCTGGACGGCGTCTACCGCGAGATGCTGACTGCGTGCCTCATCCAGCCCGACGACGCCCTGGCGCGCGCGAACATCAAGCCGAGACTCAGGATGACGGCCCTGTACGCGCATTCCGGTGGAAGGCTCGTGGTGGGGACGGGCAACTACTCTGAGTATCTCGTGGGCTATTCCACCAAGTGGGGTGACGGCGCGGCAGACATAATGCCCCTGGCCAGGCTCTACAAGGACGAGGTTCTGAAGCTCGCCGCGGAGCTGGGCATCCCCCGCAGGATAATCGAGAAGCCGCCCTCGGCGGGTCTCTGGGAAGGCCAGACCGACGAGGGCGAGATGCGCGTGTCGTACTACGAGATCAGGACTTTCCACGAAGGAGGCGCCGTGTCGGCACAGGCCTCGGAGCGCATACGGGATCTGATGGGCTGGAGCGAGCACAAGCGGCGTCCGATTCCGTTCTTCGACGCCAGGGGATGGTTCGCCAGACATGGGTAGGCACGCTCTGCTGAGCTGTTTCGACAAGTCGGGCGTCTCGGAGTTCGCCTCCTCGCTCGTCCGGATGGGCTGGGTTCTGCATGCATCCGGAGGCACCGCCGAATACCTCGGAGCCGCCGGGCTGTCCGTGGAGCCCACCGAGAACATCACCGGCATCGTCTCCCTGCTGGGCGGCAGGGTGAAGACCCTGCATCCCGACCTCTACTCCGCGATACTGGCCGCCGGTGAGGATCGCGAGGAGATGCGACGGCAGGGGAGACCGCTGATAGACCTCGTGGCAGTGGACTTCTATCCCTTCGGCGACGTGGCGGGCCTGCCTCCCGACGACGGGAGGCTCGCGGAACTCATCGACATCGGGGGGCCTTCGCTGGTCCGCGCCGCGGCGAAGAACTGGAGGCACGTGATCGTCGCTCCCGGAGCCTGGAGCTTTCCGCACGTCGTGGAAATCCTGGAGAAGGGGCTCGACGACGACGACTGGAGAAGGGGCATGGCCGCACGGGCGTTCGACGCCACGTCCAGGTACGATCTGGGCATCTCCACGTCCCTCGAGAGGGGGCTCTCCCCCGGTCTGCGATACGGGGAGAATCCCCACCAGGCCGCCTGTGTCCACTTCTCGTCTCCGGCTGTGGGCTTCGGGGCCGCCAGGCTGCTCGTCGGCGAGTCCCTCAGCTACAACAACTACCTCGACGCCGACGCCGCATGGGATCTGGCCAGGGACCTCTCAAGGAGGGGGGTCGCCGCCGTCCTTCTCAAGCACGGCAATCCGTGCGGGGCGGGACTTGGAGGGAGCCCTCTCGAGGCCTTCGAGGCGGCGTGGAGGGCCGACATGGTATCTCCCTACGGCGGTGTCCTGGCGGTCAGCTCGGAGGTTGACGGTCCCCTTGCCTCGCGTCTCAAAGGGTTGTTCCTGGAGCTTCTGATCGCCCCCGGCTTTTCCGGCGAAGCCCTGGAGATCCTTTCCAAGCGCAGAAAGATGCGCGTGATGGCGGTTCCCGGGGGGTTCGAACAGAAGGCGAGAATCCGGAGTATATGGGGGGCGGTGCTGGTTCAGGAGCCTGACACCTCCACCGCCGGGGAGCTGCCGGGCGAGGTGAAGACCAGGAGGCATCCCACACCCGGCGAGATGGAGGCTCTGGAAATCGGCTGGACGATCTGCCGGTCCGTCAAGAGCAACGCGATCGTGGTGTCCGACGGAGCGGGGGCGCTGGGCGTGGGCGCCGGGCAGATGAACCGTGTCGAGAGCCTGGAACTCGCGCTGAAGAGGATCGGCAGGGCCGGGCTGGATGCAAGGGGGGCGGTCATGGCGAGCGACGGGTTCCTCCCGTTCCGCGACTGCGTGGACATGGCGGCCGGAGCCGGCATCACCGCGATCGTCCAGCCCGGGGGCTCGATAAGGGACGCCGAATCGATCGCCGCCGCCGACGATGCGAACATCGCGATGATCTTCACGGGCAGGAGGCACTTCAGGCACTGATGCTGCGGCTGATGCTCCTCCTCGTTCCGGCGGTCGCGGCCGTCTCGACGGCTTCTGAGGCGGAACTCCACCTTGCGGACTCCCTGGCCCTTCGGGGCCGTTTCGAGGAAGCCAGGTCGATCCTGCTGGAAGTCCTCGACGGAAGCCGGGCCAGGTCCGAGGAAGCGCTGTACCGGCTCCTGGGGCTCTATCACGGCTGCGGGAGGGAGCTGGAGTTCGTCTCTCTCCTGGACAGCATCGAGCGCGCATCCGGCAGGAGGCTCGCAGGATGGCGGGTCTCGGCGCTGGATCTGGCGGGGCTCGACGACTCGGCGTTCGAGTCCGCTCCTCCCGAGGACGTGTTGCTGAGGCTCTATCTGGCCGCCTTCGACGAATCACGCCTGCCTGCGGGCACGGTGGTGCCAGTACCGTCCGACGCCGCCGGCAGGTATGTCCGCCTGATGGCGGCCGGGCCGGGAGAGCTGAGGCCCGACCAGTTCAAGGCCGGCGCGATCGATGCCAGGCTGTTCCCGTCCCTGCTCGAAGTTCTGTCGCGCGAGCTGATGGCGACTGCGAGATCGGGCGGAGCGTGGTGGGATGCCGCCCTGGACTCGCTCGAAGCCTCCTGCGGGGCCGCGAGCGTGGCCGCCCTCAGGCTGGCGAGGATGGAGGCCCGCGGCCTGATCGACGAGGGCTTCTGCGCATGGTGCTTGGACTCGGTTCCGACAGCGGCGGGCGAGGCCGCCAGACTCCTTCTGAAATACGAGCCTTCGTCATGGGGCTCTTCCTGGAGGGTGCTCGATGCCCTCGTGGCTGCCGGGCTCTCGAGAGAAGCCGAATGGATGGTCTCCCGCTCGGCCGATCCCCTCTTCCGGTCCGGCGCCAGGCTGGCGCTTCTGCGCAGCTCCGGCAGGGCCTCGGAGCTTCTCGACTCATGCGCATCGCTCCGCGCAGCGAGTCCGGAGAGCCTGGCGGCGCGGGCGGCTCTGTTCCAGGCACGGGCCCTGAGGGACCTCGGCCGCAACTCCGAGGCCTGGGCCGCATACGCCGATTTTTCGATGAGTCACCCCGGCCATCCCAAGGCGGCCGAGGCAGGCAGCCTGGCAGGTCGCTACTACGATTCCGAGCACATGTGGGCGGAGGCCGCCGCGGCGTATCTGGCCTCACTCGCCGCCCGGGGGAAGCCCGAGTCGGACGAGACGTGCTACTGGAGGGGCGGCTTCTGTCTCTTCATGTCGGGACAAGCCCGCAGAGCGGATTCGCTCTGGGCGGCAGGGTGCGCCGAATGGCCGGGCGGCTGGCTCGAGGACGAGATGCTGTACTGGAGGGCCAGATATGCCGCCGCATGCGGAAGGACGGCCGATTCGTCCGACCTGCTCGATTCGGTCGCATCCGCCCACCCATGGGAGTTCTACGGCATTCTGGGAGCCGCCCGCATGTCCAGGAGCCCGAGGTCGGACTACCCGGTCGGCTGGATCGATCTGGAAAGCCCGGGCTGCCTTTCCGCGGCTCTCGAGCTGGCCGGATCGGGCAGAGCCGGGATGGCTGTCGAGATGCTCCAGTCCGACATGCTCCCCGACCCGGGAGGCAGGGCGGCCGCACTCTCCCTTCTCGGCGAGCACAGAGCCTGCATCCTTCTCCTGACCCGCCTCGACGGGCGGCTCAGGACGGCCGGGACCGGCAGGCTCCCCGACTCGCTGGTTCCCTACTACTTCCCTGCGCCCTATCTGGATCTGGCGGCACGGGCGGCCGAGAGCCTGCTCGTCGAGCCATGGATGCTCACCGGTATCATGAGGGAGGAGAGTTCCTTCGACAGGAGGGTGGTCTCTGGCGCGGGGGCGCGGGGGTTGATACAGCTAATGCCGGGAACGGCGGCCGACGTGGCGAGGTGGCACGGCCTTCCCAGGCTGGAATGCGGCGATTTCTTCGACCCCGAGAAATCCGTGAGGTACGGATCGCTCTATATAGACAGGCAGTGCCGGAACTTCGGCGGAGAGCCGGCCCTCTTCCTCGCGGCATACAACGCCGGTCCGGGAAACGCCTCGCGGTGGAGGGACGGCTGCTCCTATTCGCCCCGGGATCCGGAGATGTTCATAGAGCAGATAACCTTCAGGGAGACGAGGAACTATGCGAAGCTCGTCATGCGATCGGCCTGGATCTACGAGGGTTACTTCCGATGAGGATACGAGGCGCGAAGGCGCTTCTCACGAGGTCCGCCGCCCGGGCCCGAAGGACCGGAGGCGTCTGAGATGGACTTGACAGCGATTCTGACGGCTCTGGCGGCCGCGGTCACGCTCGAGCCGTCCGAGCCCGGCACTCTCGTGTTCCCCCCGTACGGGCACTGCATGGGGATATACAGGGCGGGAGCGGACCAGCTCGCGATACTCCTGGGCGGGCTCGTGAGGTTCGACGATCCCCAGGGGCTCGCCTGCGTCAAGCTCTCGGCGTGGGACTCCGAGGGCGAGTCCGACGACGACGAACTCGCCGTCTATGGAGTGAACAGCGGCAGCGGTCACGTGATATACAACGCAACGATGTTCACGCTCGGTCTCTACGGGGGCGAGGGCGGCGCCCGGGACCAGCTCTCCTCGCCGCACGGCATAGCAGCCGATCCTGACGGGAGAGTCGTGGTCGCCGACACCGGCAACAGGCGCATCGTATGCCTCCGGCGTTCGGATGCGAGGCTTCTGCCGGTCAAGCTGATGACACACGGGCTCGTAGAGCCCTGGGGGGTCGCGCTTTCGTCGAACGGGGAGATCTGGGCTACCGACAGGGCCGCGGGGGCTGTCCTGGTCTTCTCCTCTCCTTCGGACACGGTGCCTGAGGTCGTTCCCCTCGAGCGCCCTACCGGGATCGCGGTCTACGGCGGCGGAAGGTGGGACCACGACACCGACGACCGCTTCGCGGCCGTGGTCTGCGGGGATGGAAGCCGCCTGGTGACGCTCGAGGACGGAGCGGTCACGGGAGAGGCAGTGCCCTCGGACTGCGGAGGCTCCGGCTTCAACTACCCCGTCATAGACTACTACGGCAACGTCTGGGTCAGCGACAGCGCCGCCTGCATGATCCACAAGTTCGACAGGGAGCTGCGCCATCTCGCCAGCTTCGGTTCGCCCGGAACCGGCGACCGCGAGCTCGACCACCCCACGGGTCTCGCAATCTGGCGCAGGTACGGGCAGATCTTCGTGGCCGAGCGCGAGGGGGCCAGGTACTTCTGGATCGGTACCGACCTGCTGGACATCCACTTCACGCGGCTTTCCACCGGTTTCGAGCTCACGGGATGGCTCACCGAACCATCCAACATTCTCGCCCAGGTGAAAGACGCAGACGGTGTGATCGTGAGGACCGTGCACAACGGCAGAGCCCCGAGCGGAACCTTCGAATGCTCGTGGGACGGCACGGACGTCAGCGGCAGGAGGCTCCCCGGCGGTACGTACAGGCTCGTTGCGAGGATCGAACCCACATACTCCAGCCGGGGCTACTTCTGGAAGACTCTCGAGCAGGAATTCTCGATCACCGGCCCCCCGGACACCGGGGACGAGGAGCAGGGAGGCAGGCGCTGAACTTCCTCCTGCTCGTCGTGCTCCTCTGTCTCTCGGCCTTCTTCAGCGGCACGGAGACGGCTTTCTTCTCTCTCAATCCGGTGCAGAGATCCAGGCTGGAGAGACTCCGGGGCGGGGCCGTCGCGCTGAAGCTCCTCGGGAATCCCGACAGGCTGCTCTCCGCGATACTGGTCGGGAACACCTTCGTGAACGTGATGGCGTCGATGGTCGGGGCATCCATACAGAACAGCCTCCTGCCGGGCGGGATCGGCCTCGCATCGGGTGTCTTCGTCATGACCCTGGTCCTGCTCGTCTTCGGCGAGATCACCCCCAAGGTCTTCGCCAAGGCCAACGCGGTCGAAATGAGCCGCAGGATTTCCGCGCCGGTGTCGTTCGTCGTCACGATCCTCACCCCTTTCTCGTGGCTCCTCGCCAGGATCTCCGATGCCTCGGTGAGGCTCGCCGGAGGCGGCGGGAGGAACAAGCCGCTCTCGGAGAACGAGATCATCTCCCTCCTCGAGCTGGGACGCGACGAGGGGGTGCTCGGACCCGAGGCGAGGGTCACCATCTCGCTCATGAAGCTCGGCGACAGCCAGTGCCGGGAGGCCATGCTCTCCAGGTCCGAAGTGACCGTGCTCCGTGCCGGGTGGCCCCGCGAGAGAATGATCGAAGTGGTCGCCTCCACCGAATACACCAGATATCCACTTCTCGAAGGCCCCGGCGACAGGGTCGCCGGATTCGTAGACTCGAGGGACCTCCTCGCCCGTGACCTGAAAACGGTGCCCGTAAGGCAAATCGCCTGCTTTCCGGAGAACGCCCCGCTCGATCGCGTGCTCGACGAGCTACGTGGAAGCACGGACCCTCTGGGCGCGGTGTTCGACGAGTACGGCGACTGGACAGGCCTGGTGACGGTGGACGACATCCTCGAGTTCGCGGTGTTCCACTCGCTCTCGGGCTCGCGGGACCTGCCCGAGGGCGTGACGAGGCGGGGAAGGGGATTCGCAGTCCCGGGCGGCCTGAGGCTCGAGAAGCTGGAGCTGCTGACCGGGATCGCCCCTGCCGCTCGCCATGCCGAGACATGCGCCGGGCTTGTGCAGGAACTCACCGGGAGGATTCCCC
>JAAYTY010000124.1 GCA_012523605.1 Candidatus Fermentibacterota bacterium | reverse complement strand
ATGATCAGCGGAAGGGCGCTGGGCCACACCGGCGGCACGCTCGACAAGCTGGAGTCCATCCCCGGATTCCGGACCCGCCTTCGGCTGGAGGAGTTCCAGACGGTCGTCCAGGATGTCGGTGCGGGAATGTGCGGCCAGACGGACGATCTCGCCCCTGCGGACCGGATCCTCTACTCCCTCCGCGACGCGACGGCCACGGTGGAATCGATACCTCTCATCACGGCGAGCATTCTCTCCAAGAAGCTCGCCGAGGGCGTGGCTTCGCTCGTCTTCGACGTCAAGTGCGGCAGGGGGGCCTTCATGAAAAGCGAGCGGGCCGCCCGCGAACTCGCGGAATCCCTGTCGAAGGTGTCACGCGGGGCCGGAGTGAGAACGGTCTCGGTGATCACGGCGATGGACCATCTCCTGGGGATGACCGCCGGGAACGCGCTCGAGGTAGAGGAGGCGCTGGAGATCCTCTCCGGGCGCGGCCCCGGGGACGTGGCCTCCCTGAGCGTCATCCTGGCGGCGGAGATGCTGTGCGCGGCCTCGGGCGACGCCGTCGGTCGCGGGGCCGCCAGGGAGATCTGCGCCAGGGCGCTGAGCGACGGTCATGCGCTGAAGCGTTTCGAGGCGCTGATCGAAGCCCAGGGTGGAGATCTCGAGGCTTTCGAGCGAAGGCCGCCCGCGCCGGTGAGGCTGGAGGCGGTCAGCCCGGGAAGCGGGATCTTCTCCGGAATCGACGCATTCGTGCTCGGCGAGGCTGTCAGGAAGATGGGCGCCGGAAGGATCCGGACCGACGACTCCGTTGATCACTCCGCCGGATGGGAGCAGATCGCCAGGCACGGCGAGGCGGTGAAGGCCGGCGAGCCGCTCGGCGTGCTGCATGCCCGGGACCGCGAGTCGGCCCGGACGGCCGCCTGCGCGATCGAGAGAGCCGTGATGCTTGACGAACCGGAAGGTCCCCTAGTCATCGGCGTTATCTGATATACTAGCGGAGTGCCGTTCGGCGGAGCCGCCGGCGGCCGAACGATAGGGGCGGAAGTGACGGTACTGCCCAGGCTCGATCCCTCGATAGTCCCCCAGAAGCTGCTCCAGGCAGGCCTTCTCACGAAGCAGGGCCACGAGAGGTTCCTGAGACTGTCCCAGGGATCCGACGCCGACGTGCTGGGGCTCCTCGTATCACGTGGCCTGATAGGCGAGGAGGACCTGTACACCTTCATAGCCGGGCTCCTGGGTCTGCCCTACAAGAATCTCGATCCGCTCGAGCTGGACTACGAGGTCGTCACTTCCTCCATACCGGGGGCGTTCGCCCAGCGGAATCATCTGGTTGTTTTCGGCGCGACCGACGAGAGGCTCCAGGTCGCGACGAGCAACCTCCTCGACCCGAGGCCGTTGGACGACCTCATCCATTTGACGGGCAAGGAGATAGATCTCCACGTTGCGAGGCCCTCGGACATCGCCAGGGTGGTTCGGCAGTTCTACGGTCTGCACAGCTCCATAGTGGCCGCCGCGCGCGAAGTCGGAACCGTGGGCGAGGACAAGGTGGATCTCGGCAACCTCGAGAGGTACATCTCCAGCGAGACCGCCGCCCCCCTCGAGCCCACGGACAGGCCGATCGTGAACGCCGTGAACCATCTCCTCCAGTACGCCTTCGAGGAGAGAGCAAGCGACATACACCTCGAGCCGCATCGGGAGGGAACGGTGGTGCGCCTCCGGATAGACGGCATCCTGCACAACGTCTATACGATTCCCAAGAAGCTCCATCTGCCGGTGCTGTCGAGGGTCAAGATGATTTCCGGCATGAACATAGCCGAGAAGAGGCGCCCCCAGGACGGCCGGATAAGGACTCACTTCGAGGGGAAGCCGGTCGAGATCCGCGCATCCACCATCCCGGTGGCCTTCGGCGAGAAGGCCGTCCTGAGGATACTGGATCCGGCGATCCTGATGCAGGATCTCTCGAACCTCGGCTTCGAGGATGAGGACAGGAGGAGATTCGAGAGGCTGGTCAGGAGCAAGAGCGGCCTGATGCTAGTGACAGGCCCCACCGGCAGCGGCAAGACGACTACCCTGTACTCCACCCTGACGGCCCTGTCCTCCAACGAGAAGAACATCACCACGATCGAGGATCCCATCGAGTTCGTCGCCGACGAATTCAACCAGATCTCCGTCCAGCCCGCGGTGGACGTCACCTTCACGTCGGCACTCAGGCACATACTCCGGCAGGATCCCGACATCATCATGGTGGGCGAGATCAGGGACCAGGAGACAGCCCGCAGCGCGATAAGATGCTCCCTGACGGGCCATCTGGTCCTCAGCACGCTCCATACGAACGACACCGCCTCCACCGCCGTAAGACTCCTCGACATGGGCATCGAGTCCTTCCTCCTCTGCAGCACACTGATCGGCATAGTCGCGCAAAGGCTTGTCAGAAAGGTCTGCGACGAGTGCGCGGAGGACTATGCCCCGGGTGAGACGCTGCTCGAGTCGCTGGGAATGGCCGGCCGGAAGGTCGTGTTCAGGCGGGGCCGCGGATGCCGGACCTGCCGGGGAACCGGCTACAGGGGACGCACGGCGGTCTTCGAAGTCATGGAGATAAGCGACAGGATACGCAGCCTCCTCGCGCATTCCGCGTCGGTGGACGATCTGCGCAGGGCTGCCCTGGAGGAGGGCATGAACACGATGAGGGTCAACGCGACCCGCAAGGTCCTGGCCGGAGTGACAACCCCCTCGGAAATGCTCGAGGCGACGATGGGGATGGAATGAGGGCGCCTTCCGTCCGTTCGGTCGCGGCGGCCGCCGCGGCTCTGATCCTCTCCTGCGGTGGAGGCGGGGGAGGCGGGACCGCCCCGCTCCCGGACTCGGTCGCAGTTATTCCGCCCACCCCGCTCGAGGTCGCGCTGGAGTTCTCGAACCTCCTTGCGATGAACGACCCCGCCTGCTTCGACCTCCTCGCCCCCGGACTGCGGGATTCCATCGAAGCCTCCGGGCTCTCTCCGAGGGAGGCCTTCGGCCGCTGGAGGGGGTTTGATCCTTCAGGTCGCCTCACCGAGGTCATCGGAGACGGCCCGGGCGCCAGGACATCCTACTTCTGCACCATCGTAAGGCTCGAGGATCCCGCGATAGTGCGCATAGACTTCGTGCTGTCCGACGGGCTCTGGCGGATCGAGGACTTCGGCCTCGAGATCCCCGAAGAGGTGATTGACTCCCTGAACGTTGAGCGGACCGCCCGGATGATAGTCGCCAGCCCGGCCATGAGGTTCGAGCTGAGGATAGCGAGGCAGCTCCTGGACGACTGCCGCTTCGACTCTATCTCCGCTTGGTCCTCCGCCGATGCGGCGATGGCTCACGGGACGCCTCTCGAGGAGTACATCCCGGCTCTCACGGCCGATGCCTACGCCCGGCTCGCCCTCTCCAACATCCGCCGGTCCGCCAAGATGCAGATCATCCAGGACAGGGCCACCTTTGACATCTCCAACGTGCCGGTCGAGCTGACGGGCTTCGTCGCCGCGTGGCGCGAAATGGCCTTCACATGGAAATCCGTGCTGAGGGCCCGGCACGAGGCGCTGCAGAACCTGCGCATCAACGGAGCCTGGATCGATCCCGACTCGACGCTCGACCTGGCGAGGCTTTCCGCCCTGGCGGGGAGCTTCATGGCGGTGAGCGACCTGGTGGAGGAGCTGGACACCCTCAGCACCACATACCCGGCGCTTTTGACAACCGGGACCGAGGAGCCCCTACAGGAGCTTCTCCTCCAGCTCGACCCGCACGTCACGGAGCAGAGGAGCGAGAACGAGGTCGGGATGACCGTATGGCGAGCGCTGGGAGTCGAGATGAACGGAGACACCGACCCGGAGCGGGTGGTCTACTGGGCGGGCAATCTGTTCCTCTTCGAGGGCAGGCCGACCGGTTACAGGCTGGTCTGGAGGACCTACGAAGGCTACGACAGCGATCTCCACGCCGAGTTCGTCTCCCAGCCCTCCGGAACCGGGGGATGCAGACAGGTAAATCTGATCGGCAGCGACGGAGCGTACGAGTACACCCTGCTCTACTCGGACGGGGCACCGGTCTTCAGGCGAACCGCCATCGGCACGGCGGGGATCGGAGAGGAGTGACGGAGCGGACCCGGGCCCCCGGCGGGCTCGCCGCCGCGGTTGGCTGGACCGGGCTCGTCCTGGTGATCGCCGCGGCATTCGGAGCGGGCTTCCTCTGGCGAGTGTTCACCGACTGCCGTACTGCTTTCAGGGATGCGAGGGGAAGCATCCTGGTGGCGGGGCTGAGAGGGCGCGAGCCCTCCTCCGCGACCGTCATCTACGACGCCGACGGCGGAGAGATGGCCGTTGCCTTCGTGGAGAACAGGACTCCGATCGAACTCGAGCAGGTATCGCCTTTCGTCGTTCAGGGATTCCTAGCGACCGAGGACAAGGCTTTCTACAGGCATCGCGGCGTAAGCATCAGGGGCATTTTGAGGGCCCTCTGGGTCAACATCACTACGGGCGAGATACAGGGCGGCAGCACGATCACCCAGCAGCTCGCCAGGGGGCTCTTCCTTGTCCCCGACCAGACCATCCAGAGGAAGCTGCAGGAGGCCTTCATCGCCATGGAGATCGAGAGGCAGTTCTCCAAGGAAGAGATCATGGAGATGTACCTCAATCAGATCTACTTCGGCCAGGGCGCCTACGGAATCGAAGCCGCCGCCTCCACCTACTTCGGCGGCATCAGCGCGGCCGAACTCTCGCTCTCCCAGGCGGCGATGCTCGTGGGCATGCCGAAGAACCCGAGCGGCTACAATCCTCTCCGGAACCCCGAGAGGTGCATCGCCAGGAGGAACACCGTACTCGCGATGATGCGCGAAGAGGGTTTCATCTCGGACGAACAGGCCGGGGAGGCCATGGCGCTTCCCCTCGACGTCGAGCTGGTAAGGCCGGACATCGAGCAGCAGTGGGACTATTTCAGCGAATACGTACGCCAGTACCTCGTGTCGAGATACGGGTGGTCGGCCGTGTACGAGCAGGGCCTCCGCGTCTATACGACGCTGGATCCGGAAATCCAGGAGGCGGCCGAGTTCGCCATGGACAGCGTGATGGCTCTCAGGGAACCCGTGTGGGATCCCTCCACCGGCGGCTTCCTGCCCGACCCTGACAGGCTAAGGTTTCCGAGCTCCTACGAATACTGGCAGGCCGTCGAGGATTCTGCGCAGGGTTCTCCCGACTACCTCCAGTGCGCTATCGTGGCGGTGGACCCCAGGAACGGATACATCCGCGCGATGGTCGGCGGAAGGGACTTCGAGGACAGCGAGTTCAACAGGGCCACGCAGGCCAGAAGGCAGCCCGGGAGCGCCTTCAAGCCCTTCGTCTATGCCGAGGCGGTCGAGCAGGGATGGTCGCCCGGGAGCGTGATCCTGGATCAGCCGGTCGTCGTCGATCTCTCTCCGGGGGAGTGGAGGCCCCGGAACTACGACGGGCACTTCCACGGCATGGTT
>JAAYTY010000123.1 GCA_012523605.1 Candidatus Fermentibacterota bacterium | reverse complement strand
TGGCTCGCGGCGCTGACCCACTCCGAGAACACGGCGCGAGTCGGCAATCTGGTTTTCCTGACGCCGTTCGCTTCGCTGGCGCTCATCGGGGTCGTGGTGGGTGAGCCAGTGACGGCCGCCACACTCGGAGGGCTTGCGCTGGTGATGGCGGGTCAGGTGGTGCAGAGGGCCGGAGCCGGTGAAGATTCCCGAGGAGGCGCAAGGCCGCGGAAGCTCTTCACTCCCCCGGGCCGGCGGTGCAGGCGAACTGCGGCCCTTTCATCCATCGCGAGCATGCGCTCGTCACGTCGGCCGGTGTGAGTGCGGACATCCTGGACAGCTCGGACACGTCGTACGACAGCGGGCGGCCGAGGAACGAGCACTCTGCCAGGTATCCCGCTATGGGCTCGTAGTCCATCAGCGCCATGGTGTGCTTCGAGAGGATGGAGGCCGCCGCCAGACGGAGTTCCGCCTCCGTCACCCCCTCCGAAGCCATGCGTGCAAGCTCGCTCCTCACCAGAGCGAGCGACTCGTCGGTGCCGTTTCCCGATGTGGCGAGATAGACCAGAAGCCTGCCCCTGGACCGTGTGGCGATCACCTCGCTCCCCACCTCGTAGGCCAAGCCCCTTCGCTCCCTGACCGCAGCGCCCAGCCTGGAGGACATGCCGTCCCCGAGAACGGCGTTCGCCAGAGCGATCGCCGGAGAGTCGGGATGATCCATGGGCGGCGCCGGAACCGCCAACAGCAAGGCGGACTGCGTGCGCCCCTCCATGGTGATCCTGATCTCGGCCGGGTCGCGGGGCATGGCTGCGCACCTCGTCACGGGCGGCGGGCCGTCCGGCTCGGCCCAGCTCCCGAAGGCCTCCTCGATGGTCGCCAGAACCGCCCGCCGGTCGAAGCGGCCGACCACGGCGAGGGTGGTCCGGGAAGGGCGGCAGGAGGCCCGGTGGAATTCGCGCACGGCATCCGGGGTGATAGAGCGGACCGACTCCTCCGAGGGGATTCCCGCCATGGAGGGAGGATCGCTGGTCAGTCGCCACAGCTCGTCAACTGCCACGGAAAAGGGCGATTCCCGGCGGCGCCCCAGGGCAACCAGCTTCTCCTCGACCACTCTGGCCACGTCCTCCTCGCGGAAGGCCGGCCTGGCGAGGAGGTCCGAGACGAAGGAGACGGCCTCCTTCAGGTCTTTGCCCACCAGCATGATCGAGCCCTGGGAGTGCTCCGCCCCGGCCGTGAAGTCCAGATTGGCGCCGCGCTTCTCCAGCCTTCCGTTGAACTCCACGTACCGCTGGTCCTCGGTGCCGTAGTGCATGGATTCTACAGTGACGTCGGCCAGTCCCTCCAACCCCTCCGGTTCCTCCTCCGAGGCGATGCCGGTCGCGAACGCCACGCATGCCGTGGGGAAAGTGCGATCCTCGAGAAGGAGCACCCTCATGCCGTTTTCCAGAACGCTTTCTGCGCAGCCCTCGGAGATGCTTCTCGAAGGAGGCTTCAGCATGTCCCCGGGTATCTCCACGCCCAGGAGGTCCAGATCGTCGGGGACGGCCACGTCCTCACGCACGGCGGACTCGATGCCCGGAGCCTCCGGCCTGCTCCTCACGCCGGTCGGCACCAGCCTGGCGACGATCCGCTCGCCGGGGTCGAGCCACCGCCTGCAGGCGCGGGCGAGGTCCTCCGCCCCGGTGCGGTCTATCCTCTCGATCATCTTCTCGTGATGCCGGGGATCGCCGAACATGGCGAGACCCAGGGAGACCTCCCCGGCGAGGCCGGCCGGCCCGGAGCTGGATATTATCCTCACCGAGCGGTGCTGGACGCGGATCTCCTCCATCTGCTTCTCGGTGAGGGGCTCGGATGCGAGCGCCTCCGTCTCGCGCTCGATGATCCCGAGCACTTCGTCGGAATCCGTCCCGGGCGAGAGGGTGGCGCGCACCGCGAAGAGACCGGGTCCGGCGGAGGGGGACAGTGAGGCCGAGACGCTCAGCGCCGCCCCGGTCTGTACCAGCAGTTCCTCGAGCCTGCTCGACCTGCCTGCGGCCAGCCAGGTGGCAGCCATGTCCAGCAGGGGCCAGTCCTCGTGCGTACCCGCAGGAGCCCGCCATGCCACGGAAAGCCGCGGCAGGTTGGACGGATGCTCCAGAGTGACGGTTCTCAGGCCAGTTGCCGGGTCGGAGGTCTCCATCTTCCTGCGGCCCGCTCCAGGCGGGATCCGGGAAAAGAACCGCTCTACGGCTCTCATCACCTCGCCGGGATCGACACCCCCGGCCACTACGAGGAACGCGTTGCCGGGCGAGTAGAACTCCTCGTAGTGCCTCCTCAGCGGGCCTTCCTCGAAGGCCGATATGTCGCTCTCGTAGCCCAGTATGGGGTGTCTGACGGGATGTCTGTCGAAGGCCGCGAGGTGCAGGGCTTCGTCGAGGGCGCCCGAGGGGCTGTCCACGCACGAAGTGCGGCGCTCCTCGAGGACCACGGAACGCTCCGACGCGATGTCGTCGGGGTCGAGCAGGGCGTTGCACATGCGATCGGCTTCCAGATCCAGCACGTCCTCGAGCCTCGACGCGGGCACGACCTCGAAGTATGCCGTGGCGTCCCTGGCCGTGTACGCATTGGCTATCCCCCCGTCGCGCTGGATGATCTGCCAGAACTCGGATGAGGTCCTGCGTCTGGTGCCCTTGAACAGCATGTGCTCGAGAAAGTGGCTGTAGCCCCTGTTGTGCGGACCCTCCAAGCCCGAACCGGCCCTGTAGGCCGCCACAACCGCTGCCACCGGCGCAAGGCCGACCCTCTCGACCAATACCTCGAGCCCGTTCGGGAGGGTGGCGGAAACGCGGCTCAACGGGCGATCCCAGCGGATCCGCGGCTCGACGCCGGGCGGAGCGGTCTGCGTCGCAGGGCCGTCTTCACCCCTAGACACCGCGCGGAGGCCGCGAGATGGATGTTCAGCGAAGTATGACCACCGCCGTCGCGGCCGCCGGCCGTCCCGGCGCCTCGACGCGGATCAGGTATAGGCCCGGTGCCAGCCGGCGAGCTTCGCCGACCTGCATGGTGCACCACCCGCCGCCGTCGGCTTCGGCACCGGCCCTGGCGGCCAGCCTGCCCGAGATGTCGAAGACGGAGGCCTCGACATGCGAGCCTGGCGCGGCACCCTGGACGGTCACCGCCGCCGGGGCGGTGGAGGGCGAGGGAACCGAGACGGAGATCTGCGGGGCGGGGATCCGCAGGGAGGCTTCCCCGCCGGTTCCGACCATGGTGAAGTATATGGCCAGTTCATGGCTTCCCGGCCCGAGGCCGTCGATGTCGGCGAAGAGCCTCGAGCCGCGGATCTCCCACTGCGCCGGAAGGCCGTCGAGATAGACCTGGTTGACGCCCGAGCCCGGCCTCAGCAGGGCTACCATCGTCTCCCCGCAGGATGTGCCCCCGGTGAAGGTGATGCAGGCCTGCCCGGGCGTCTCCGAGCAGTCCTGGAACGCGATGGCGGCTGTCTCGTCCAGGAAAGCGCCGTACTCTTCGGGAAGCAGCCAGCCGAAGTTGGGGTAGTCGTTCTCGAGGGACGAGGAGACGCTGTCGATCCTGGCGTACGCAACGGGGTTTCCGAATCCCCATATCTGGCTGGGGTGCCCTCCCAGCAGAGCATGCTTGCCCCTCTGCATCACGGTGGAGAGGTACTGGTAGGGATACGCCGACTGGTAGTCTCCCCACCAGACGGTGTTCGAGCCCCGGATGTCCCCGTCGGGGGTCACGTAGTACGAGAGATACTGGTCCCAGAACGGCTCGCCGCCCATCCACTCGTACCATCTGACGCCGTTGCAGTAGAAGTCGAAGCCGTAACGAATGGCCGCATACAGCCCGCTGAGGCTGGTCCTGTGGCCGGGATATCTGATCGCGTTGATGCGGGACGTGTCCAGGCCCATCGCCGCGAAGTCCTGCCTCGCGACCAGGAAGCGCTCCATGTGCTCTTCCGGCTCGAAGGTGATGAACTCGTGGAAGGGATCCCAGGCGGAGTCCGGGGCAGGGGTGTGGTGGTAGCCGTGCGAGCCAAGCGAAACCCTCGAGGCCCACGGGTACACCCCGTTCTGGATGTTCTGCAGCCAGAGCAGGAAATCCGGCGGGGCGAGCGTCGCCACCCTCCAGGTGCAGTGCCAGTGCGACCAGCTGTCTTCGTATCCGGGCTCGGCCCACATGGAGTCGCAGTTGGGTGCCAGAATGGCGTCGGGCAGTATCACCCAGTTCATTTTCATCCCCGGGTGCGCCTCCAGCAGCGCGATGAGCCAGGCGCTGCAGTACTCACCCCCGCCGGATGTCTCGCTGTAAGCCCAGAGAGTCGTGTCGGGCGGATGCCGGAACGGTATGTCGTCGAAGATCCAGGAGGCCGACCTCTCCAGACCGTACGGATGTCCTCCCAGGAAGATCTGCGTCTTCTCCTCGTCGAACGAGAGCCTCACGAATACGCCTGTCTTGAATCCGGCCGGGAGGATGGAGTGCAGCCAGGGGCCTGCGCAGTTCTCCCTCGGCGGCTCCGTGTCAAGGAACCGGTATGTGAGATATCTCGAGGTGGGGTTGTGATCGTCGTTGAGGACCAGCGGGCCGCCGGAGGGGTCGGGCACCAGGAACTGGGCGGACAGGAGCCCGTCGGAGCGATTCAGGGAAACCAGCTGGTCGCCCGAGATCCTCAGGCATCCGTGGGTTCCGTTCAGCGTCAGGGTCCTGTCCGTGCCGGACTGGTTCACGAAAGCGGCATCGCAGAACCCCGCCACGGAGAAGTCCACC